>DAIMNW010000068.1:0-10863 GCA_036719905.1 Chitinophagales bacterium | reverse complement strand
AAACCATTGGATAATGCATGCGCAAAATGCATTGGTACGGCAGCGTCAGTTTTATGAGGAGTTAAGTGAAACCTTGAAGTAATTTTTAGTCAAAAAAGGCGGTGACGAATGTTGCCGCCTTTTTTGTTTTCCCTTCTTTTTGAAATTAAAACTTGGCCAAAGCCAACTTTATTCTCTCTACAGTTTCTTGCTTGCCTATGGTGTGCGCTATTTCAAATACCGGTGGGCCAAACTTTCCACCACAAAGCATGATACGAAATGGCATTTGTAATTCGCCTACTTTTATGTTTTTGGCAGCAGCTAACTCTTTAAAACATTTTTCAATTTCATTGTTTTCCCAATTCGTCAAGGTTTCAAATTGGGTATTTAACTCATTAAAAAAAGTTGCCTTATCGCTGCTCCATTTTGGTTTTACTGATTCTAAATCATATTGAACAGGGCGCTGGAAAAAGAAAAAAGCATTATCCCACACATCGCTTATAAAAGTGCAGCGCTCTTTTACTAAGCCACATATATGTTCCAGAAAACTTCTTTCTACAGTAATGTTTTTTTCTTGCAAGGTTTTTTCAGTAGCATCGGCAAGAGCGGCATTGCTCATTTTTTGTACATACTGATGATTGAACCACTTGCATTTTTCAAAATCGAATTTTGCGCCAGCCTTGTGCACTCGTTCAATATCAAAACGCTCTACCATTTCGTCTAAGGTAAATATTTCTTCGGCCACACCGGGGTTCCAACCTAGGAGCACTAAGAAATTAATGAGGGCCTGAGGTAGAAATCCGCGTTCTCGAAAACCGCTTTGCAACACACCGTCGGCGGCAGTCCAGTCTAAACTGAAAACAGGGAAGCCTAATCTATCGCCATCGCGTTTGCTCAGTTTGCCATTGCCATCGGGTTTTAAAATAAGCGGCAAGTGCGCCCACTCCGGCATTTCATTTTCCCAGCCTAAATATTTATACAACAACACATGCACCGGTGCACTTGGCAACCACTCTTCACCTCGAAACGCATGACTAATTTTCATTGTATAATCATCAACCTCCACGGCCAAATGATACGTAGGCATGCCGTCGGCTTTTAACAAAACTTTATCGTCTACCTGATTGGTTTGAAATGAAACCCAACCCCGAATCAAATCATGAAACTTCACCTCTTCGTTTCGCGGCATTTTTATTCTCACCACATGTGGTTCGCCGGCTGCCAATTTTTCTTTCACTACATCGGCCGGAAGAGTAAGAGAGTTTTTCATATACTCACGTATGGCCCAGTTGTATTGTGGCGATGGATTGCCACCGGCCTTCACCCGTTCTCTCATAGCTTCAATTTCCTCGGGCGTATCAAAAGCATAATAAGCATGACCGCTAGCCACCAACTTTTCAGCAAATTCTCTATAGTATGGTTTGCGTTCGCTTTGACGATAAGGTGCATAGTTGCCACCGTAGCCCACCCCTTCGTTAGGCTCAATGCCACACCATTTTAGGGTTTCAATAATATACTCTTCGGCACCGGGCACAAATCTGGTTTGGTCAGTATCTTCTATTCTAAGAATAAAATCGCCACCATGTTTTTTGGCAAACAAATAATTAAATAGGGCTGTTCTTACACCGCCTATGTGCAAGCCGCCTGTAGGGCTTGGTGCAAATCGTACTCGTACTCGTTTAGTCATAATGGGGCAAAAATAAGGAATGGGTATTAATACACGTGTTTTGTTTGATTGGATGGTTGGCTCTAATATCTTATGCCATACACCAACATTTTGCAATATTCATTTACAGTGGTTATTAAGCCATACTCTTGCTTCCACCAAAACTGTTCATCATAATTAGTGCTATATGAACCTCTAATAGTGGTGTTAATTCCATGGCCGGCAAAAAGTTGTTTAAAAACTTTCTTTGTTCGCAGAGTGTGGAACCTGGTGCTTACCACTATACAACTTTTTATGCCATGCTTTAAGCAATAACGTAGCACAGCTTCCGCCTCTTCGTGTGTACTGGTGCCCAAGGGCAGTGTTATAATGTCGGCTGATGGTATGCCGTGGTTTTTTAGTCGCATACGACACAAATCTGCCTCGGTAAGATCAAGGTCTAGGGCTTTCATTTCTAGTGGAATATTGGCCCCGGTACATAATATTTTAGACGCCCAACCTGCCTGGTAAATATTCATGGCTTCGTTAGCCCGGTCATAGGTGCTCCCCGACAATACAACGATTATGTCTGCCTTGCTCAAGCTGTCCTGATACACAATAGCATCATGAACCGATCGTAAGATGGGTATACGAAAAAAGAACACGGCAAATAAAACCACTATGCAGGCAAGTGCCGCCCACAATAGTTTTTTCTTCATAAAAATAATTTTTAGTGTATTTTCGGCACTCTAAAAGAATTGATTTTCAAATTTAACAACAAAACCAACATTATTCATGGCTGATTTAACCTGGCGCAAAGGTGTGTTTTACAAAATTGAACAAGAAACGCACAACACCCGTCGTTTTTACATTGAGTTTCCGGAAGTTGAAAGTGTAGATTTTACACCTGGGCAATTTGTAACCATGGATTTGCCCATTCATGAAAAAAAGAATTTACGTTGGCGTAGTTATTCCATCGCTTCGTGCCCCGATGGTACTAATAAAATTGAGTTGGTAATTGTGCTGGCTGAAAACGGCGCAGGTACCACTTATTTATTTAACGAAATTAAGGAAGGAATGGATGTACCCATGAGAGGACCTTTGGGAAAATTTACTCTTCATTATCCTGTTGAAGATGAAATCTGTTTTATTTGCACAGGTACAGGTATTGCTCCGTTCCGCAGCATGGTTACCGATTTTAAACGAACAGGCAAGCCACACAAAAACATCACTATGATTTTTGGCACTCGTGTTGAAACGGATATTCTTTATCGTAAAGAAATGGAGCAGTTAGAGAGAGATATGCCCAACTTTAAATTTGTACCGGTACTAAGCCGAGCTCAAGATGGTTGGGCCGGGGAAAAGGGATACGTGCATGCTGTATATGAAAAAATGTTTGCCGATAAGCGACCTTGCAAATTTATGCTTTGCGGTTGGACAGCTATGATTAACGAAGCCAAGGACCGATTGGCCGCCATTGGTTATGGTAAAGAAAGTGTTCACTACGAATTGTATGGATAAATCGTTGTCAGAAAAAAAACAAGAAAACAAAGTGCTGGGTAATACCGGCGAACAAATAGCCGTGCAGTTTCTCCAATCGCACGGCTATTTAATTTTAGAAACTAATTTTCGTTGGGGACAAGCCGAGGCCGATATCGTATGTAAGAAGGGGGGCGAATTGATTTTTGCTGAAGTGAAAACTCGTAGCAGCAGCAAGTTTGGCGAACCGGAAATGGCTGTAACCAAAGTCAAGCAGCAACAATACAAGCGCTTAGCCGAAGGTTATTTGGAAAAAAATCGGGTTACCAATATGGATATTCGCTTTGATATCATTTCGATAGTAATGAAACAGCCCGAGCCTGAAATATTTCATATTCAGGATGCGTTTTTTCCATTCAATTAATTTTTACTTGCACTTATTAGCCAACTGACCACAGGCGGCATCAATATCTTTTCCGCGACTGCGACGAACTCTTACGTTTACTTTTTGCTTGGTTAAGTAATCAATAAATTCATCAAACTTTTTCTCCCGTGTTTTTTCATATGGAACACCAAACACCGGATTGTACTCAATTACATTTATCATGCTTGGTACACGTCGATAAAGCTTAACCAAGTTTTTGGCGTCTTCCAGGCTATCGTTTACCCCATCGAGCAATAAGTACTCGTAAGTAATTGTGTTTTTAGTTTTTGAAAAATAATAATCCAATGCGTCAATTACTTCTTTCAAATTGTTGGTATCGTTAATGGGCATTAGTTTACTGCGCTTTTCATCATCGGCTGCATGCAATGAAAGGGCCACATTAAACTTCACTTTGTCGTCGCCCATTTGGCGTATTTGTTTGGCAATACCGGCCGTTGAAACCGTTAGCCGGCTTGGGCTCATGGCCATTCCGTTAGGCGATGTTATTTGCCCCACACTCTTCATCACACTTTTATAATTGAGGAGGGGTTCGCCCATACCCATGTACACGATGTTGGTTAATTTTTTATCGTGCTCCTTTAAACAAAGCTGATTGACAAACGCTGCCTGATCAAATATTTCATAAAAAAACAAATTGCGCTCACGTTCCATTTTGCCTGTAGCGCAAAACTTACAAGTAAGGCTGCAGCCTATTTGTGAACTGATACAGGCTGTTAATCTGTGTGGTGTTGGAATTAGTACGCTTTCAATAAAATGCCCATCAAATGTTTTGAATCGTATTTTCTGTGTACCATCGGCACTCTTCTGAATTACATCGATTGTTAAGGAATTAAAATCGAAATGTTTTTTCATTTCGGCTCGTATTTCTTTTGACAAATTGCTCATTTCATCAAACGAGTGAGCTTGCTTTTTCCAAATCCAATCGTAGGCTTGCTGTGCCCTGAAAGGCTTTTCCCCTTTTTCAAGAAAAAATTCTTTCAATTCTTCAATCGTAACGTCGCGTATTTCTTTTCGTTTTGTTTCCATCTTTTTTCTTGAATATTTATCGGCCCATGAATACCATGAGCACTTGCACATCGCTCGGCGATACACCGCTGATGCGGCTTGCCTGCCCCAATGATAGGGGTTTTATTTTTGATAATTTTTCGCGGCTCTCGGCGCTTAGTGAATTTAATTTATGATAATCGAAATTTTCCGGTATGGCCAACTCTTCAAATCGCTTCATTTTATCAACCAATTCCAGTTCTTTTTCAATGTAGGTTTCGTACTTCATTTGGATTTCGGCCTGCTCAATTTCATAATCTGAGTAGTCTTTAAGCATTTCGGCTACTCTTGGTATTTCTTTGAATTGTTGTACACTCAACATAGGTCGCAAGGCAAGTTGATAAAGCTTTTGCCTTTGCTGTAATTCTGCCGAACCCCAACTTTTCATTAACTCATTGATTTCCAATGGTTCAATGCTTGTTTCTTTAAAACTTGAAATTATCTCTTTTTTTGCTTTTTCCTTTCGATCGGCCGCAATAAGACGATTTTCTTTAGCCAAACCCAACTTATAACCCAAAGGAGTGAGCCTTAGGTCGGCATTATCCTGCCGTAAAATCATGCGATACTCTGCACGGCTCGTAAACATGCGATAGGGCTCATCTGTTCCTTTATTGATAAGATCATCAACCAAGACGCCGATGTACGCCTCAGACCGCCTTAAAATGAACGGTTCTTTTCCAATTACATTCTGGTGAGCATTAATTCCGGCTATTAACCCCTGACAAGCGGCTTCTTCGTAGCCCGTGGTTCCATTTATTTGCCCGGCGAAAAACAGATTTTTGATAATTTTGGTTTCTAGTGTATGCCGAAGTTGTGTTGGTGGGAAATAATCGTACTCTATGGCATATCCAGGACGGAACATTTTCATGTTTTCGAATCCGGGAACCATTTTAAGCGCTTTTGCTTGCACATCTTCAGGCAAAGAGGTGCTAAAACCGTTCACATATATCTCCACCGTGTCCCAACCCTCTGGCTCAACAAACAATTGATGCCTATCACGTTCGGCAAAACGGTTTATTTTATCCTCAATGCTAGGGCAGTAACGAGGGCCTACACCATCAATTCGCCCTGCATACATAGGCGATTTATCAAATCCGGTCTTTAAAATATCGTGTACAGCTTGGTTGGTATAGGTAATCCAGCAGCAGCGTTGCGCTTTAGGTTTGGGAATGTTTAAGTATGAAAAGCCCACAATTTCCTCATCGCCATGCTGCTCTTCCATTTTAGCATAATCTAAGGAGCGCCCATCTATTCGGGGAGGTGTTCCGGTTTTCAACCTGTCGCTTTCAAATCCGTAAGAAACTAGCTGTTCGGTAATGCCCGTGGATGCTTTTTCGGCCATTCTGCCACCACCAAATTGCTTTTCGCCTATATGTATTATTCCATTAAGAAAGGTTCCACTTGTTAAAACCACAGCCTTTGACCTGATCCTTATTCCCATGCCTGTTATCACACCAACAGCTTTTCCATCCTCTATAATCAGTTCTTTAACCATATCCTGAAAGAAGTCCACGTTCGGTGTTTCTTCAAGCATTTTTCGCCATTCGGCAGCAAATAGCATCCTATCGTTTTGTGTTCGGGGGCTCCACATGGCAGGGCCTTTACTTCGGTTGAGCATACGAAACTGAATCATACTTCTATCGCTCACAATACCGCTATAGCCACCTAGCGCATCTACTTCCCGTACTATTTGCCCCTTTGCTACGCCACCCATTGCCGGGTTGCAGCTCATTTGTGCTATGGTTTGCATGTTCATGGTAACCAACAGCACCTTTGAGCCAAGATTGGCGGCAGCGGCAGCGGCTTCGCAACCGGCATGACCGGCACCGGCTACTATTACATCGTACTCTTGTTGAAGCATGGGGCAAAGGTAGGGGATTGTATTAAGTATTACCAGCCTGCCTAGATAATGCCTTTGCTTTGGCTGGCAGGAGTACTAAGTACTATGATTGCTGCGCCGAAGCTTGGCTTTTATTTTATTACAACGACATGAAGGGAAAGATGATTTTTTTAAGTTTGCTATGCTTATGAGTTTTCCCATTTATATACGACCAATAGAAATAAGCGATGCGGCTGCTGTTTATGAGTACATGAAAGACTCGGAAATGTGGACTAATCTAATGCGAACCCAACCGCCAAACTATTCAATCAAGCATGCCGAAGAGTTTCTGGCTGATGGATTAAGGAAAAATAAAGAGGGTGACGACTTTATCTATGCCATAGTTTCACGTGAAACCGAGGGTTTGGTCGGCTTGATTGGTGTACACTTTATGTCAGCTTTTGATGTTCCGCAAATGGGTTATTGGGTTGCAAAAGAATATTGGAACCGTGGCATAGCCTCCGCCGCAGTAATGTTGGCTGCCGCAAAAGCAAAGGAATTATTTGACTTAAATAAGATTGGTGCACAAGCATTCGAGCGAAACCCATCATCGCAACGGGTTTTACAAAAGGCAGGGTTTGTTCGTGTGGAAGAAAAAGATGCTTGGGTTAAGAAGGAAAACGAACGGGTTTGGGCACTCATGTATGAGTTGGGCTTGTGATGTTTCACGTGAAAATAAGCGCAACTGTTTGATTTTTATGGTTTTATGTCGTTTTGTCGGGTTGCCCTCTTAAAATAGTGCATGTCGAGGAAATTAAGATATTTACATTCCTTTTTAGTACAAAAATATGATGCTTAATCTTTCAGACTCTAAACTCCCCCACGTTGGCACCACCATTTTCACGGTGATGAGTGCACTGGCCAATGAACACGGTGCCATCAATCTTTCACAAGGTTTTCCTGATTTCCCGGTAAGCGAAAAGCTGATTGACCTTATTCATTTTCACATGAAACAGGGCATGAACCAATATGCACCCATGCCCGGTGTGCCGGCTTTGCGACAAGCCATTTCATCCAAAATAAAAAAACTATACGGCACCGAAATAAATGTTGATACCGAAATAACCATAACCCCTGGCGGAACGGAAGCCATTTTCTCTGCCATCACGGCTTTGGTAAATACGGGCGACGAAGTAATAATTCTGGAGCCGGCCTACGACTGCTATACGCCGGCCATTGAGCTGTGCGGTGGTGTGCCTGTTTATGTGCAACTGCAAGCGCCCACATTTGCTATCGACTGGGATTTGGTTAAAAAAAATATATCTCCAAAAACACGAATGCTGATAATAAACACACCGCACAACCCCTGCGGCGCTGTAATGACCGACGACGATATGCAACAATTGATAGCATTGACCCTTGACACCAACATCATAATTTTAAGCGACGAAGTTTACGAGCATATAATTTTTGATGGGCAAATGCACAACAGCACCTTAAAATACTCCGAACTAAAAGACCGAACGCTGGCTGTGTTTTCGTTTGGCAAAACGTTTCATGCCACGGGCTGGAAAATGGGATACATAGTAGGCGCCGAGCCGTTGATGAAGGAGTTTCGGAAAGTGCACCAGTTTAATGTGTTTAGTGTAAATACGCCCATGCAATATGCCTTGGCCAATTTTTTACAAGATGAAAACAACTACAACGACCTGCCAGCTTTCTACCAGCAAAAGAGAGATTATTTTTTAAATGAAATAAAAAACACCCGTTTTAAATACACCCCTGCCGGTGGTAGTTATTTTCAGGTGTTAGATTATTCTGCATATAGCCAACTGGGTGATATGGATTTTGCAAAACAGCTTACCATAGAAAATGGAATTGCAGCCGTGCCCCTCTCGGCATTTTACCATAATAAAAAAGACGACCGCCTGCTGCGTTTTTGCTTTGCGAAGAAAGAAGAAACGCTGAAGGCGGCCGCCGAAAAGCTGATGAATATTGGGCGTTAGTTAAGCCTGTTAAACTTATTTCTCCGCCGGGTGCTATTGGCCACCACTAAAACGAACAGAAACAGGCTGGCGGCAATCACAATCAAAGAAATTTGCCCGGATGAAACCGGAGTGTTTTCATCAAAACCAAAAAGGCCCAGGGCGTCACGTTTTATGGCACCAATTTTTCGGGGATTGTTGGTTTTACTTTTGTATTCATAAATATACCAAGCATAGTCGTCGGTATTCCAACCGGCCAAACTACCCAGATTGGCCACTTCCTCTTCGCGTCGCTCGGTTACCTTGGTGAAATAGGCGTTAGCCTCAGGACAATCACGAGTAACATCTTTGGCGGCATGATTCATAATGTATCGTGCTTGAAAATTTTGGCGGTTGGGGGTTTCTTCGAATACTAAATCCTGTGGAAAATCTTGCCTATTGTAGCGCACGTGCAGCCGTGTAAAGTAAACATCGTTGCTCCAGTTTACACCGGCATCATCCAAATCGTTGTAATTGGGCACGGCGGCTATACAGGGGTCGCATTTCACATAGTTTCGGGCACTCAGGTCCCAGGCGTATTCCAGCATGAGCACATTTCTGTTTTCTTTATTCCACTTGGTAGTAAAGGCGTCGGCATAAAATTTTGAAAAATGCTGATTCATAAACTCGGGCACATTTTTATCGCTCACCATATTTACTGTTCGATAGTTGGTGCATTCTATTCTGCCTTTTTTGCTAAAGGCATAAATAATTAAATCCTGATTGCCGGTGCTGTTGGCCATACCCAATCGAATGGGGAGCATAAATTTTTCGGTATGAAAAGAAATTTGGATTGGTCGAAGGTTCTGCGATCCGCTTTTTTTCTGTTCTTCTAAGTTCACCTTTACCACAAAAAATTTCATGTTGCTTTTTATATACGGCTCCAGCACCTCCTCTGCAGATGCCGGAATAGTATACCCATTTTGAATCAACCATTTTTTTAACCCATTAGATTGCAGAGCTGATAAAATCAGAATATCATATTCGCCCACTGTGTACTTGGCTTCAATGGTTACCCCATTGTTTTTTTCGTCCCTGTCTTCTTTTTTCATGGAGGCAGATTCCGTAGCCATCGGTACCGCTTTAACCATATCGTACATGATTCTTTCGCATGGCGAAGGGTCCCAATATTCAACCAGCCGTGGAGCAGAGTAGGCGTCTATTTTTTCGAATACCGGACTTTTTAAAACAAAAATATCCGACTCGGTAAGCACCACCGGTACCGGAACTACCAAGGCAAAATCTTTTGCGTTTCCGTTGTAATCGTTAGCCATGGTGATGGTGGTCTTGTCGCCATCGCGAACCATAATTACCTGCGATGAATTGTTAAACAACTTGGCATCGGCCTTGGCTACATAGAAGCCGCAGAACGAGAAACCTTTTAGAGAGAGCAGTGTTAATGTTAATACGAGCGCTGTTTGTTTCATGTGGTTGCGTTTTTAGTTAGAAAAATGTTTTTTGTTTTATATGAAATATTGTTGGCAGATAAGGTCGGTGTCCACAGCCATTCAAATTTTCTGTCTTTCAGAATGTTGTCGATAAATGGCACCAGCGGCGACATGAAAAAGAGTGCCCAAATAGGCGCTGCATTTATCCATAAGAAATTGCTCATGTAAAAGCTAAGCGCTGCTACCATGGCCGCCCAAACAATTCGCCCAGCCTGATGGTTGGGTGAAGTCATGGGGTCGGTAATCATAAAAAATGCAAAAAGCAGCAGGCTTCCGCTACTAAAGCTGTGGAGCAGAAAATCGACCGGCCACTGCAAAAAAACAATGCTTCGTAAAAACTGAAGCCCCAGCAATGTGCCAA
This sequence comes from Chitinophagales bacterium, assembly GCA_036719905.1. GTDB lineage: Bacteria > Bacteroidota > Bacteroidia > Chitinophagales > CAIODY01 > DAIMNW01. The sequence goes on along the minus strand of DAIMNW010000068.1, from coordinate 619 downwards.
TAAATGCAAAGGCGGTATCCATCCGACCTACTTTTAAAACCACCATGCCCCCCATAGCACCAACTAAAAAAAGTAGCGTAGCACTATTGCCCCACTGGCCGGGCGATATCCAAGCATCGCCAGTGAGTAGCATGCAAATAATCATCCCAAAATTGGTGGGGTTGAAGATATGCTTACCATTATAGCGTATCAAAAATTTAGAGCCGACAGAAATTGCAGCACAAAGTGCCAATGTTTCATAATGGTTGGCTTTAAATAAAATACTTAAGCCAAGAGCCGAAATAAAGCCGCTCTTAAATGCAGAGTGGCTTCCCCCTGTGAGGGCGGTGCCAAAATATTGGGTGAGCAGGCAAAACGTGAAAATGGTAAAATACCTCCATGGGTCTGTGTCCCAGCCGAGAAACATTATGCCATAAATAATAAAAGAGCTTTGAAATGCAATTTGAAAATGCCGGCCATCGGTCAATAGTTTTTGAATTTGGAGTTGCATGATTTGTCTTCCTTTTGCTTACTATGATGACAACTCTTGTTTTTTTACATAAAATATTTTTACTGTTGTGGCCTCTTGGCTTTAATGTATATTTGAAAACGAAATTTATCTCTATGAAAAAACTTTGCT
>DAIMNW010000253.1:0-3123 GCA_036719905.1 Chitinophagales bacterium | reverse complement strand
TGTTCCAAAGCCGCAGCGGTGGTGTAGCCGGTGGATTTGCTTTGGATAACATTGTTATTAAAGCTAACACAGAGTTACCAGGTGCTACCACTTATTTAACCCCAATTTCGGTTACTCAAAACTTTTATGTAACTGAGCGTAATGGTCTTTGCGAAAGTAGTCCTCGTACGCCTATCACTCTGATAGTAGTAAACCCTCCAGCCTTAAGTTCAACAGCTACCACAATTGCTTGCCCTGGCTTAGTATATCCTGTGAGTGCCATACCTGTATTGTCTACCGACTACAACTCTTATGTTTGGTCTCCTACAACTAACCTGTATCAGGATGCTGCCGGTACTATTCCATATACCGGTCAGAATATGCAAACAGTGTACTTTAAGTCGGCAACAGGTGGAGCCTATTCACTTCTTGTTGTGTCTAACAATTCTACTAGTGGATGTTCCAATTCGTCAACTACTTTGATGAATGTACAGCCTTCCTCAGCGACTATATCTTCAACCCCTTCAGCCTTGTGCTATTCAGGAACCGGTGCTTTAACACTAACCCCGGCTACTAGTATTTATGGTGGCTTTATTCAATGGAATGTTTCTACTAATGGTGGTGTTACCTATAGCCCAATATCTGGTGCTAATGCAGCTAACTACACTACGCCAACTATTACTAGTACCACCAACTATCAGGCGGTAATTACAGATGGAACCAATACCTGCATTTCTCCTAGTTTTTCACTGCTAGTTAATACACCAGCCATAACAGGTACTACCCCGGGCACTCGTTGTGGAACGGGCACTGTGAATTTAGCGGCTGCAGCCAATCCGGGTAACAACATCTCCTGGTATGCGAATTCAACTGCAACAGGTCCGGCAATTGGAACTGGAAATAACTTTACTACCCCGACAATCACTTCTACCACCACTTACTATGTAACTGCTCAAACCGGAGCAGGAACTTTATCCGGGCTAGGGGCAACTGCCATTCCTACCACAAGCGGTTATAATGCTCAACGAGGAATTCAGTTCGATGCTTATCAAAATTTTACAATAACCTCATTTGATACCTATTTTGGATATGCTGGTCTTGTTACTTGCCCAATTGTACTTCAAAACAGTTCAGGAACTACACTTTGGTCAGGTACAGCTACTTTAACAAGCGCTTCGGCTACACCAAGCTGGCATACCTTTACAGTAAGTATTCCGGTAACTGCCGGTACAGGGTATAAATTATTAGGAGGTACTTGGACGGGTTCAACCAGCAACTATTCTCATAGCTCCGGTGCAAACTATGCCTTACCTGCATTCAATTACTTAGGCGGTGTAGGTTTGATTACCAATGGCTTAGATTTTGGTCCTATTGTTTCCACTACCACTTATTGGTACTTCTATAATTTAACAATTTCGGCTGGCTGTACTTCTCCAGTGATTACACCGGTGGTTGCTACCGTTACTGCTCCACCTGCTATTTCGGTTACTAACTTGCACCCGGTTATTTGTGGAGGCGAAATGGACACACTTTCAGTTAGCAGTTCAAACAGCACCTATTCCTATACTTGGAATCCGGGCTCATTAAGTGGGGCTACTCAGTACGTATCACCAACTCCTACCACTACGCTTCAAACTGTTACTTCGTATACAGTTACCGCTACCGATCCAAGTGGATGCGTAACCACAGCTAATGCAACAGTAACAGTGAATCCGTTACCTTATCCTGTAACAGTTACTCCTAATCCTGCTACCATGCTTTTGGGTACGCCGGTTCTGATAGGAGCAAGCGGAGGCACTAATGGCGGTGCAGGACTTGGTACAGTTGGTTCAGGCGCATTACTGAACAGTACCACCACCTACCCATCTCCTTATGGGTTGTGGTTTGGTTCCACACATGAGCAGTATCTTATAACTGCAGCAGAGTTAACAGCTGCCGGAATAACTCCCGGTCCAATAAATTCTTTAGCGTTTAATGTTCAGGCAATTGGTCAGTCAACTTATCCATATCAGAATTTCAAAATAATGATGGCTCCTACTGCTTTAACAGCGATGACTGCTTTGGTTACCACTGGTTTTACCACCTGCTATTCAAACTTAACAGGATTTATGGTAACTGCTACAGGCTGGAATACCTATCCATTCACCACCAACTTTATCTGGAACGGAACTTCGAATGTTGTTGTTGACGTTAGTTTCTTGAATTGTAGTGTTTGTAATGGTACTTCTTCTTGTACAACAACTTACTCAACAAATGATGTAACCTATCAAAGCAGTACGCCTTATGTTTCAACTATTTCATATACAGCTGATAACAATTGTACTATTAACACCTTAGCACCGCTGGTTGCAACACCAACTACCTATTCTCAGCGACCAGATATGCGTTTTGGTTATAACAGCTCAAGTGCCAATCCATTCTACTGGACTCCTGGTACCTTGTTGTCAACCGGATGTAATGGTACTCCGGCTTATGTAATGTCTAATTCAGCAACCACTATCTATGCAAATCCGGCTACTAGTACTACCTATCAGGTTTACTCTAAGAATGCAACCACTGGTTGTAAGAGTGCTTTGGCTACTGCAAACGTAAACGTGGTAATGCCTCCTCCAAATTATGATTGTACCAATGCTACTACGTTACCTATTAATCCGGGATATACTCCAATGTCAGGAACAAGCATGAACGGTTGGTATAATCCAACCACTACACCAACTACACCTGGTACTGCATGCGTTAGTATACCTTATACCACCACTACCTGCAGCGGTAATGCCGATGATGATGTGTGGTATGTGATTTATAAACCATCAGGCGTAACTACGCTAAACATCAAAGTACAGGGTGTGGGTGATTATGACCCGGCTTTTGAAGTAGTGACCGGAACTTGCGGTGCTTGGTCAAATGTAACTTGTGTAAACGCTAACGCAGCTACCTCAAGTGCCATCGAACAAACTGCACTTACCAACTTGCCATTAGCTTCAGGCACCTACTATGTTCGTGTATATGATGCACGACCAGGATGGGGATTAGCCAATGGTAATTTCAATATTGGTGTATGGACCACTATCATCAATCCGGTGAATGACAATATCTGTCAGGCATATTCATTATTAGCTACACGATATACTTATGTTGATTATG
>DAIMNW010000001.1:0-36105 GCA_036719905.1 Chitinophagales bacterium | reverse complement strand
CACCGAAAAAATAAGACTGCAAGGAAATAATATTTCAATCATTGCCATGACAGCCGATTCATTTAAAACTGATTTTGACAAATGCATTCTTGCAGGAATGAACGACCATGTCAGCAAACCCTTTGAGGAGTCCGAACTAATTAAAAAAATATATAAATACAAAAAGAAAGCATGATCAGCGATTTAACTTTTCTCACCGAGTTCACCAAGGGGGATAAAATCAAAATGAAAAAGTACATAGAGATGTATTTGATAACAGGACAACAAAAAGTAAATGAGATAAGGGAGTCCTTTCAGCACAAAGAATACGAAACATTGAAAGTGGCTGCCCACACTATGAAATCGCAAGCTCGATATATGGGGATTTCTGCGGCCGAGGCAAAAATTGTTCAAATTGAACATGCCTGCAATACTTTGGAGCATCTGGATGCACTTGATGCATTGGTGCCTGCTGTTTGTGGAATATTAGAGACCTCTTTTGCTGAATTGTCGGAAAAGGTTAAAACTTTATAATCTGGTTAAGCTATGGCTTTGCCATAACCAGAAAATAATTTTTTCGCCCTTTTTGTATGACTAAATATTGGTTGTCTATTAAATCATTCTGCAATATTGAATGATCAATAGTTTCAATTTTTTCTTTATTAATAAAAATCCCTCCCCCTTGTAAGGTCTTCTTTGCTTCGCCCTTTGAAGGGAAAATAGCGGTGTGTTCTGACAAGAGTGAAATTACGTTGATCGGATTTGAAAACAATGCTTTGGAAACTTCAAAAACAGGAACACCATTAAAAACCTGTGACCAATCTTGAGCCCTTAACGAAAGCAGCGTCTCTTTGGAAGCATTTCCAAATAAGATTTCAGAAGTTTTCTGAGCCAATTGAAGAGCATCTGCTGAATGTACGATCATAGTCATTTCTTTGGCTAATGTGTGCTGCAACTCACGAAGATGAGGTTGTTTATCATGGGCAGCCTCTAATTCTGTAATTGTCTTTTCATCTAAAAACGTAAAAAAGCGGATATACTTCTTAGCATCCTGATCGCTGGCATTAATCCAATATTGATAAAATTGATATGGAGAAGTGAGAGCTGGATCAAGCCATATTGCCCCACTCTCTGTTTTACCAAATTTAGTACCATCAGCCTTCGTAACTAATGGACACGTAACAGCTTCGGCTTCTCCTCCATCCATTCTTCTGATTAATTCTATACCGGCAGTCATATTGCCCCACTGATCGCTACCGGCCAATTGAACCTTACATTTTTTGTTTTTCCATAGCCAATAGAAATCGTATCCTTGAATAAGCTGGTAGGAAAACTCAGTAAAGGAAATACCCGTTTCTAATCGAGATTGCACAGAATCTTTCGAAAGCATGTAGTTCACCGTTAGATGTTTACCAATATCCCGTAAAAAGGTAAACACACTCATGTCTCGATACCAGTCATAGTTGTTCACCAGTTCAGCTTGATGGCTTCCTTTATCAAAATCAAGATATTTTGACAATTGTTGTTTTACACGTAACACATTTTGTTCCAGCGTTTCCGCATCAAGAAGTTTTCGTTCAGAAGATTTGCCAGAAGGATCGCCGATTAAACCGGTAGCACCTCCAACTAAAGCTATTGGGCTATGTCCCATACGTTGAAATCGCATTAGCATCATGATGGGCACAAAGTTGCCAATGGTTAATGAAACGGCTGTTGGATCAAAACCGCAATAGCCTTTCACATTAACTTCTGATAATTGCTTAACAGCGCCCGGGGTAAACTGATGCAGCATTCCCCTCCATTTTAATTCGTCTAAATAATTCATTGGTTAAGAATTCATTAATACGCCCTAAAGGTCAATAATAACTCGATAAAAATAGCTTTTCATTTTTACATTTGCCCTTTATTCCTTTGTGGAAAACCTGAATACTAGCATCTTCTTGTTATGAACAATAAAGCCTTTTTTATTTACCAGCTTAGCGCCGGTATTATTTTCATTGTACTGGCCATTTATATTATTGCCTTTGACCAAAGAATCAAGGCAGTACTAGGTGACACGAAAACTTATGTTTTTTCGTGCTTGATGATTGCCTATGGAATTTTCAGAATATGGCGCTCAATAAAAATGCGTAACTCTTAGTACATGAAATATATTATTCGACTTAGTTTAATGTTGGTGGTAGCGTTACCGTTTTTTTATTCCTGCGGTAGCACCGGTAAGTATACCGATACTCCAACAAGTGGTGAAGTTACAATCACTGCTGATGAAACTTTAAGGCCTATTATTGATTCTCAATTAAAAGTTTTTCAGGCACTATATAGACAAGCTCATGTACGCATCTTGTATAAGCCAGAGGCCGATTGTATTAAGGACTTACTCAATGATACATCAAAAGTAATCATCACGGCTCGTGAATTGCAAACCAACGAAAAGGACTTTCTTTCTAAGTTAAAGTACTTTCCAGTAGCTACGCCTGTGGCCAAAGATGCCATTGCATTTATTACCAATATTGAAAATCCTGATACGGTGCTCTCTATGTATCAGCTCAGAAATATTTTATCAGGCAAACTGGATAACTGGGAAAAGCTAGATGCAAATTTTAAGGGAGGCAAAATCACCATTGTGTTCGATAACAAGGCAGGTAGTAGTTTGCGTTACATTCGTGAGGCAGTGCTAGTAACTGATACCTTATCATCACAAGTTTTTGCGGCTAGTACAAATGCCGATGTAATAGAATACATTATCAAGAATAAAAATGCGATTGGAATAATTGGAGTGAATTGGGCTAAGGATAAGGAAGACACCACCAACTTGCTTTTTAATAAGAAATTTACTGTTCTCGGTATAAAGGATGATGCAAAACTTAATGATGAAGTAGAATACCCTCAGCCTTATCAGGCCTATATACAGATGGGCTACTACCCATTGTGCCGAACCATTTATTGTGTTAACAGAGAGTCAAGATCAGGACTTGGCACTGGCTTTGTATCCTTTATTGCTAGTGACCGTGGACAAAGGATATTTTTAAAAAGTGGTTTGGTGCCGGCTACAATGCCTCTCAGAATTGTACAGCTTAAAAAGTCAAACCCCACCGAATAAAACTATCAGTCTCACGTTACATCATTCACCAAAGAAAATATAGAATCATGAAAATAAAATTTGCATTTGTTGTATCCCTACTTTGTATGACCACGACGGCTTATTGCCAAACCGACTCAGAAGGAATAAAGGCAATGGAAAACGAGAATTATGAAACAGCAAAAAATATTTTTTTCGGGCTGGTTAAAGCCAATCCGGCCGATGCTCTAAAATGGTATAATTGGGGAGAGGCCCTATATGCCTCTGAAAAATTTGATTCGGCCAAACTGGCCTACCAAAAAGGAATTGAAGTAAATGGAAAATTGGCTCAGAATTACATAGGCTATGGAAAAACACTGCTGAACGAAGGCCATAAAAGCGATGCCATTAAACAATTCGACAAGGCTATGAATATAGCATCAACCAAAGACCCTCTCATACCAACATTAATTTCTCAGGCTTACCTTCAATCTGACAAGTATAGTGAGCCGGATCAGGCTATTGATTATGCCAGCAAGGCCATTGCTGCCAACAAAAAATACAGCAAGGCATATGAGGCTCTAGGTGATGCCTATCTTGCCAAAAATGAAGGTGGCCCTGCTATGAGTAACTTTGAATATGCAGTAGACAATGACAAGAACAATAAGAGCGCTATTTTAAAACAAGGTGAGCTCTACATAAGAGCTAAGAATTATACTGAAGCCATCAATCAATTCAACAAAATAATTGCCCTCGATCCGGTTTACCCCCCTGCTCATCGTGAGCTAGCCGAATTATACTTTGAGGCCAAACAGTTCGACAAAGCAAAAACCGAATATGCCGAATACATGAAGTACGCTGATCAGAACCTAGATTCCAAAATAAGAAACGTGAAATACCTATATAAGAGTAAAAGTTTTGAAAGCACAGTTAACAGCATCAACGAACTTATACCTCAGGATCCGGATAATCATCTCTTGTACAGATTGAAATGCTATTCTTGCGCTGAGCTCAATCGAAATGAAGAAGGCGAACTAGCGATGCAGCATTTTTTTACTATTGCTCCGCCTTCAAAAATTATTCCTAGCGACTATGTTACTTACGCCAAACTACTTCAAAAAAATGGAAAGGACTCGATGAGCATAGTTATGATGAAGAAAGCCATTGAATTGGATCCTAACAATACTGACTTTAGCAAAGACATACTGACTATGCAGTATAAAATGAAAAAGTACGCTGATGTAATACATGATTTTGAGGACTTCAAAAGCAAAAACTACCCCCTTGATGTAAATAGTTATTTCATGGCTGCCAGAAGCTATTATGTTCAAAAAGATTGGGTAAAAGCCGATTCTGCTAATGCGGTGATTACCCGACTAGCTCCAGCATCAGCTAGCGGTTGGATAGGACGAGCGCAATGTAATGCTCAGTTGGATCCGGAATCAACACAAGGGCTGGCTAAGCCGTATTACGAGAAATACTTAGAGACCGTTAAGATAGACGACCCCAAAAACAAAGTCAATATTGTACAGGCTTATTCCTACTTGGGATACTATGCCTTTTTGCAAAAGGATAATGATGGCACACGAAGTAATTTCGAGAAAGTATTGCAAATCGACCCAGAGAATAAACAGGCTAAAGATGTATTGGCCGGTTTAAAATAATTCTTTCTCTTGTTCGGGATTGACGTATTGAATCCATCAGGGTCTTTCTTTTATCTTGCTATTCGGAAATAAATCATGTAATTTTAATGCTCCCAATGCAAGAGAAACATCTCCATATTGTTTCTTTCAATGTTCCCTACCCTGCAAATTATGGCGGTGTGATTGACGTCTTCCATAAACTAAGGTGGTTGCACAAGTTGGGTGTTAAGGTACATCTCCATTGTTTTCGGTACGGTCGTCCACCTGCCCCTGAGTTAAATCAGTATTGTGAAAGTGTACATTATTACGCCCGTGACATTGGTTTATTTGCTCAAGCTTCTTTACTGCCCTACATCGTCTATTCTAGACGCCACCCGGCTTTGTTACATCGACTTACTCTTGACAATCACCCCATTTTACTGGAGGGGTTGCATAGTTGTTACTATTTACCGAACGAGAACCTAAGTGATAGAAAAAAATATTTTAGGGAAAGTAATATTGAACATGAATACTATCAATCTTTGATTAAAAATGAATCAGATATTTTTCATCGTTTATACCTTTGGTTAGAATCTAAACGTCTCAAAAACTTTGAACCTGTTATTAAACATGCAACACAAATTTTAACGGTAACAGAAGCTGACAAAAAATACTTTAATAATCTTTATAACACTCCAGCTGAGGTACTACACTCTTTTCATTCACATGACACAGTAGATTGTAAACCCGGAACTGGTAATTATATTTTATACCATGGCAATCTAAGTGTTAGAGAAAACAAGACTGCTGCAAAATTTATTGTTAAAGAATTAGCGAAACTAACAAATCGGAAAATTATTATTGCCGGTATGAATCCTGATAATGAGTTAAAAAGTATGGTAAAGTCGCAATCAAACGTTCAGTTAGTGGCCAATCCTAGTGCAACTGCAATGGATGACCTGTTAAGCAATGCCCACATTAACCTACTGTACACTGAACAATCAACCGGCTTAAAATTAAAATTGATTAATGCCCTGTATAAGGGTAGGTTTTGTTTGGTGAATGACACTATGCTGCACGGTATCCAATTGGATAGACTTTGCAGCATTGCCAATAGTGTTCAGGAATTTGCAGTAAAAATTGAATCCTTATTTAATCTGACTTTCGGTGATGCTGATATCTCGAAACGAAGAGAAGTTTTGGAACAAGAATTTGGTAATCGAAAAAATGCTGAAAAATTAGTCCAACTTATCTTTGATACTAGAAATTAAGGAAATTTCACACCTGAATAGTCATTAGGATCTAGGGTTGGAAAGCTTGAATGATACTTCAAATTGATTGCTTTGAGAAATTCATTAGCAATAATAGCATTCCCTTTATTAGTGGTTGTAAATCCATCGAGACTGAAAAAGCCTCCCTTTACAAAATCTCCAGTAACAGGTGCTCCACTTAGCTTGATTCCAGTATTAATTTCTTCAAACAAATTATCTAAATCGACCAATGCCAAGCCATACTCATTGGCTTTGCTTGTAATAATTTGATTGTATTGCATTAGCTTAGTTTTAATTTCGCTTATCTCTGAATTATCTAATATGTATTTATCCTGTATTGGCTTTATTACCCCTAAACCGTAACATTTAAGTGAATCGATGGGCACAGTTAACAGCACCCTTTCATTTGCTTCGAGTACTTTAATCTTTTTAGGATAAAGGGAAGTTAAAGTGCCTGTTTCACTCTCTGCTATAAACCCATTGGCCCCTTCGGTAAAATGAAGCGCTGCTGTATTACCGTATAGATTATTTAGGTCAGTAGCCTTTTGGGCTGTGAGCACAACACCTTGCGGAGGAATTAGATTGAACACAGGAAAATAATCGATGCTAGGGATGGTAGCTATAACTCCTTGCTTTGATGATCGAAGGCTTGATTTAAGCAGCAAGTCTAAAAACATTTCGAAAGAATCTGCAGATGGCAAACTAAATTTTGACTGATTATTGTAAGCCATACCGCTTGTGGCTGCATTCAATATGTCGTCCATCCCAAATGATATTATACTGAATGATGGGGCTGCCACCTTCTTTAAAAAAGTGAGCGGACCATAACTTGGGTCAGAAACAAAACAGCTAAAGAAAGGATTCCCAACTCCCGGATTAATTTCATTCTGATTTTGAATAAAGTATCGGGAAGTGCAATATGGGAAACTTAGGTTTAACTCTTGTGCAGAGGCAATCTTAGAACGGTCATAGAATTCGATTTCAGAATTAGGAATTTGAACTAGGTTACCCAATAAATCACTTTGCACAATGTAGTTATTAACGGTGTCACAAGACCTTTTGCTAAACTCTAATTTCATTTCCGTGCTCCATTCTAAACCATTGTTAGCTAAACCTAGGGTAAGTGAAGGTGGAAGCAAAGGAAATTTAATTGCTACCGGGGTAGCCATTTTCATCTGGTTGATAATAAGCGCTGATATGGAACTTTGTTGATGTTCGTTGCTCAATGCTCCATTTTGTAGTCCAGCTAAGTAGGAACCACCAATTATCATTACATTATTAAGATTACAATTCCCCTTCGATGGTTGTGGTATCTCTAAGGATGGTTTACAAGAAGTGAGATAAACACAAACAAATAGTAATAGATAGATTTTCATTGATCAGTGTTGCATTAATTATTTCTTAAACAAACCATTGAGTGCGTCCTTGGCTTTCTTTTTCGCTGCATCTTCGGCAGCCTTCTTTTGCTTATCCAGTTCGGCTTTCGCTTTGGCTTCGGCATCTGCTTTCGCTTTGTCAGCCGCAGCCTTGGCCTTAGCTTCAGCATCCGCTTTTTGTTTATCCAACTCAGCTTTCGCCTTGGCTTCGGCATCTGCTTTTTGTTTATCAATTTCGGCCTTCGCTTTGGCTTCGGCTTCTGCTTTAAGATTATCCTTCAACTCATTGGCTTTTCCTTTTAAAGCATCTTTAAGACCTGTTTTTACGGTTGGATTTGTTATGCTTCCACCAAGCATTACATCGAACTTTATACGTTCGCTAGCTGTTACATTAGTTCCTGCTTTTGCGTTGGCAGCAGCTAAGGCCTGTTCGATAGTGGCATTGGCAGCTGCTCCTAGCAGTTTTCGGGGCATATCCATTTTAATGGTATAATCCATCTTCTGATCGAGCGATTGAAAGCCCGAAATATTCATCACCATATCCTTTGTTTTCAAATCGAAGGGTTTCACTTCTATCCTACCGTTTCTAATTTCGAACCAGGTTTTTATATCGTGAATTGGAAACTCGGCATATTGGCTCATTTGCAACACTTCTACTATCTTTTGTATAGGTTTGAAATTACTTATCACACCATTAAAAATGGTAAAGTACCCATCACCATTAATGGTGTTTAAATCAGGTGTCATATCGGCTAGCATTTTTCCAGTCATAGTTAGGTTAGTAGAAAATTTGCCCCGGGTATATTCCGCAATGGGCGCAATTTTTTGAACCGTATTAAAGGTTTTAAATGATTTTTGGATATCGAAATCGGTTATGTTGTACTTAAGATCAATGTCAGGTAGCTGTGTATTTTTAGTAGAATAAGACCCGTCAAGCACCATTTTTCCTTCCAACATGTTCATACTAACACCCCTCATACTCATTTTTTCATCGCGTACCACAATGTTACCTGCCAGGTTGGTGATGTCCATCTTATCATATTTTACTTTGTTGATTGCTGTTGTTAGTTCAAAATCTAAATTGCCTGGAACTTTAAAAATATCGTTGGATGTTGCAGGCTTAGAGGAGGTGGTAGAGGTGGTTGAAGCATCGCTTGTCATCCATTCATCCACATTAAAATAATCAGCCTTCACATTTATTATCCCCTTAAGCATTTCGTTCTTGAATACATAATGAAATAAATTATCAAGTGTTCCTGAAGCAGTCAGCGATGTATTACTTACTCTAGCATCGCATTTTTCCAATTTTACATTTCGAGGATTAAAACTCAAGACAAGTTCTTTCACACTGCTGCCTTTATTAAAATCCTTACTGGCATACTCCATATTCTGCAGTGAAAGCTTCCCCTGTGCGTCAAAATTACCGTAATTCTTTTTCTGAACTTCAGCCAGACTACCCTTAGCAGTCAAATCTGCATCCAGCATACCCATCAACTTGGTTACGCCTTCCATGGGAAACATTTTGTTGAGTTCGCCCAAGTCTAATTTACCTTTCGCTTTTAAATCAATGTTCATAGCAGCGGTAGGTTGCGACAGCTTAAGCTCAAAATCAAAAGGTGCTTTATCCATTTCGAAATGGCAGGCAGGAATGCTTATTAACAAATGGTCCGTAATGCCGTCAGCGCAGCTAGCTGTCATATTCAAATTAATGTTCTGAATAGCTTTTGGCAAGGAAGGGTATTGAACCATGGCATGATCAGCCTTCAAATTTACGCTATAGGAAGGCATTCGGGTATCATTGTAAATACCTTTTACATTACCATTAAATGCAATTGAACCGGCAGTCTTAACATCAGCAAAATCTTTGGTGTATGCACCAGGAATGAGAGAAAATAAGTCTTTAAAATCTGTACTTTTGGTTGCGAACTGAATATCCATATCAATGTCATCTTTTGGCATGGCTAACCAACCTTGAAAAGAAAGCAACAAAGCATTTAACTTCAATTTGTTTTCCTTAAAGGTGTACTTACTATTTTTTGCATCAATACTAAATTCCGCATCATAGTCTGTTTTCACCTTGTTTAAATAAGTAATGCCATTGTAATTGTAGGTCAATTGTTCAATACTGGTAGATGTAATCAGGTTAAATATTTCGCTGGTGAAATCGCCACTACCAATATGATGCACATTGGTTAAGGTGGCTGATTGCATCAAACTTTTATCGTCGTAAACGATATATCCACCGATTATCTCATATTTCGAAAGGCTCAATTTGAAAGGCTTTGCTTTAGCATCACTGCTCGAGGAGGCAGGCTCGGGCTTCATTATATCCCAATTCGCTTTGCCATTGGCCAAAACTTTAGCCTTAATTCTTGGTTGATTTAGGTAGATGGAATTAACGGTAATTTGCTCGTTCTTGATTACACTCATTATATTAAGTGCTATTTCGAACTGTTTAATACTGGCCAAAGTATCTGCTTTAAATTCGTTTTGGCCCACAATCTGAAAGTTGTCAATACTTAATGTCAATTTGGGAAAATGTCGGAACAGGCTAATATCAAAATCGCCGAAATTAACGGTAGCATTCAGGTTTTCATTGATAGCCTGTTTGGCTTTTGCAACTATTTTATGTTTAAAAATATAGGGCAATACAACAGCGGAAACCACTAAGCCAAGAATAATTAGTAGACCAATCAGGAGAAACTTTTTCATTTGTAACAATATTTATTTTAGCAACAAAAATAGCAAACATTGCCATTTTAACGGCTTGCCTTTTCGATTCAATTTGCCATGTACATTTGCAACTTCAAGGCTATTTTTAATGTTTTCATGTAGGTTCGGAGGCTTTTACTATTTTAGCAAAAATTTTCAGTTAATGAACTCAGCCGTTTACAAATTTCTAAAAGACATTCAACTTCGTCTTCGTATTATTCGATATGGTTCGCCATCGCTCAAAGTAGTGATTGGCTCGGGAGGGGTTTTTGAAAAAGGCTGGGTTCCCACCAATATGGAAACCATTAATGCAACAGTAGAAGCAGATTGGTTAAAATATTTCAAACCAAACTCAATTGATATTGTGATGGGGGAGCATGTTTGGGAGCACCTTTCGCCTGCCGACAGCGCCACCACGGCTCGAATTATTTACAAATTTTTAAAACCTAATGGTAGATTGCGCATAGCAGTGCCAGATGGTTTGCACCCTGATCCAAAATATATAAAGAGGGTTGATATTGAGACCAATCCCGAAAGAATCCATTTGCCAGAAGCCCATAAAGTTTTGTACACCTATAAAACCATAACCAGCCTTTTTGAATCTATTGGATTTAAAGTGAATTTGCTTGAATACTATGATGAAAAGGGTGAATTCCATGCTACAAACTGGGATCCTGCTGATGGCAAAATTTATCGTTCGAAACGGTTCAAATTTGAACGAAAGGATGTTTCCATATTAGGTATGCCTAACTACACCTCTCTCATTGTTGATGCTGTAAAGTCATAAAAAACAAAAAGGACTAATCGCGTTGGATAAGTCCTTTTTGAAACGTGACCCCGGAGGGATTCAAACCCCCAACCCTCAGAGCCGAAATCTGATATTCTATTCAGTTGAACTACGGAGCCAGTTATTTATTAATTGCAAAATTAAGAAATAATAGGTTAAGGCTAATAATACTTGCACATGTTTAATCAAAAAAAAAGGACTCTAATAAAATAGAATCCTTTTTGTTCAGTGACCGCGTTAGGATTCAAACCTAAAACCTTCTCATCCGTAGTGAGATGCTCTATTCAGTTGAGCTACGCAGCCATCATTTATTGGAAATGCAAAAGTACAATTATTGCTTTTTGTTTCAAAGTGTTATTTGCAATCAATGCCCAAAACCCGACTTTTTTATTATTTCTACCAGATTATCGGCCTGATAGAAGCCATCTATCTCCTTCAGTGCTTTTTCGTGTGAATCAATAAGAATAATCTTGGGCATGGTTTTCACTTTATATTGGGCACTTACCGGATACCCATCAAAAGATTCCACATCTACCTGATAGGGTATAAAGTTTTTATTTATATAACTATAAACTTGTTTATTAGTAAAGGTTTCGCTGGCCATTTTTTTGCAAGGGGCACAGTAACTAGCGTAAAAGTCCACAAATAGGGGTTTGCCAGCTTTTTTCGATTTTTGTAATGCTTGTTTCCAGGTACCTTTAAAAAAATGAAGACTGTCAGGTTTCTGTGCTGATGAACGCAGCACAAAAGTCGAGCATAGGAATATCCATATTACAAAGGCAAGGCGATTTACCATTAGCTCAAAAATAGAAAAAGCCTCTCTTATTGGGAGAGGCTTTTCAAAATATTTGTTATGAATTAGTGTGATACGCCTAATTTATCCAACGTTTCTAAGTTCAGATTGCCCTGCGGCAGTCCATTCTCTTTCTGATATTTGAGCAGAGCTGCACGAGTTTGTGCACCCAGTACATTATCAATAGGACCGGGATCGTATCCAGCTTTTAATAAGGCATTTTGGATTTGAGTTATTCGGTCTTCTGTTACCTGATTTGCGCACAAGATTTCATGCCATTCGCCAAATCCTCCTTTGGAAACCAACACACTTTTTGTTATCGTTCTATAGGTAGCAGGCGTTTCAATAATTTGTGATGTTTCAGGCGTTTTAACTACTCTACGCGGAACATATTTGTATTCAGCTGGTACAGTTATCACTTTCATCGAAGCCGGCGCCGTCATTACTTTTTTGGTAGAAATACGATACTGAGCAGGTACTTGTACCAGACACATCACTCTACAATTGTCTGGGTTATCACTCAGACATGTTGCATCGGCCTGGCCTTTTACCCACTTAGTGGTAGCACTTGAGAGCATAATGGTATCAGCCACGTATCCGTAAATTGGAGGCACCACCTCGTTTTGAGTGCTTGCTGGATGCACTAAGATGGTGTCAATAACCGTTTCGTAAGTAGCTGGAATTACAACCACTTTTTGCTGAGCCGGGCGCTCCACTATTTGCTCACTTTGTTGCTCGTAGCGATCTGGAACGTAGCATTTTGCATAACATTTACCTGGTAAGGCATTGGGTGGCACATCGCCATCGTTTTGGGCAAATAAAAGCGTACTTGACGATAATATTAGAGTGAACAATAAGAGAACTCGAGAATACATGAATTTCAGTTTTGGTGATTAAGGACGCAAATTTATAAAAAGATATGCTCTTTTTTGTCAATTATTTGGTGTGACATCAAGCAGTTAGCTCTTGCCATTCATTTCCATAATGACAACACCTATATTCTCTAACTTGGATAGATAAAAAGGCATTATTCTACTATATTTAGCATCAAATTACTTTATCATCCAGTATAAATGGAATAGAAGAATGTCGTCCCTAAAAAACACTGTTGTGATTGTTACGGGTGCCTCATCGGGCATTGGTCTAGCCACTTCCATTGAACTAATAAAGCAAGGCGCTTTATTGGCTATGGCGGCCCGAAGGCTGGATGTAATGACGGATGCCTTAAATAATGCCGATATTCCCATGGAAAAGTGCTTGCTGATACAAGCCGATGTCACCGAGGAAGAAGATTGTAAGCGAATTATAGCCGAAACCATAAAGCAATGGGGTAAAATAGATGTGCTTATAAACAATGCCGGCATCAGCATGAGAGCCCTATTTGCTGATTTGGATTTGAATGTGATGAAAGAGGTGATGGATGTCAATTTCTGGGGAACGGTTTATTGTACTAAATATGCTTTGCCTCACATCATGAAATCTGATGGCACTATAGTAGGAGTAAGCTCCATTGCCGGGTATAAAGGTTTACCGGCTCGAACGGCCTATTCTGCATCCAAATTCGCCATGCAAGGTTTCTTAGATTCCTTAAGAATTGAATTGCTCAAAACAAAAGTGCATGTTATGATTATTTGCCCAGGCTATACCGAAAGCAATATTCGCAAGCAAGCGTTAAATGCCGAAGGTAAAGCACAAGGTGAAAGTCCGCTGGCGGAGGCCAACCTGATGAGCGCCGAAGAAGTGGCTAAAGAATTAATTGCAGGAATAACAAAGCGCCGCCGTGAAATCATTCTCACCAGTCAAGGCAAAAATATTGTTCGTTTAAATAAATTTTTTCCGGCCTGGATGGATAAGATGGTTTATAAAGTGGTGAGCCGTGAGAAGGATTCGTCTTTTAAGTAGACTATAAAAACTTACTTACTCAAGTGCATACTTCTTTCACGATACAACTGACGGAAATAAGAATCTGTTAGCCCTTTAATATAGCGAATAGATTCTCCGGTCGATTTCATCTCAGGGCCCAATTCTTTATTTACACCCGGAAATTTATCGAAAGAGAAAACCGGTTCTTTGATGGCGTAGCCTTTTAGCTTAGGCTCAAATTTAAAATCGGTTACTTTATTTTCGCCCAACATTACCTTAGTGGCAATATTCAGGTAGGGAATTTCATAAGCCTTGGCTATAAATGGTGTGGTACGGCTGGCCCTGGGATTGGCTTCTATCACATATACTTTTCCATCCTTAATAGCAAACTGAATATTAATCAAACCTTTTATCTGCAATTTAAACGCAATCTTTTTTGCATAATCTTTCATCTCCTCAATTATCAATGGTGAAAGATTAAACGGAGGCAGCACGGCATTGCTATCGCCGCTGTGTATACCTGCCGGTTCTATGTGTTCCATCACACCCATCACATGAAAATTTTCACCATCGCATATACCATCTATTTCTGCCTCCTGGCATCTATCTAAAAAATGGTCTATCAAAATTTTATTATCGGGTAAATGCTTGAGCAAACTCAACACCGATTTTTCTAAGTCTTCATCATTGATTACAATTCGCATGCGCTGCCCACCTAACACATAGCTTGGTCGAACCAATACCGGATAGCCAATTTTTTTTACCACCGCTATAGCTTCATCGGCATCCTCGGCAGTACCATACTCGGGATAAGGAATTCCCATTTCTTTTAACAAATCAGAAAAACGGCCACGGTCTTCGGCTATATCCATGCTATCGAATGAAGTTCCAATAATTCTAACGCCATTTTCATGCAGGCGCTTGGCCAGCTTTAAAGCTGTTTGCCCTCCCAACTGCACAATCACTCCGAACGGTTTTTCAAACTCGATTATTTCCCAAATATGTTCCCAAAACACCGGCTCGAAGTACAACTTATCGGCCATATCAAAATCGGTGCTAACCGTTTCCGGATTGCAATTAATCATGATGGCTTCGTAGCCACATTCTTTAATCGCTTGCAAACCATGTGTGCAACAATAGTCAAACTCAATGCCCTGACCTATGCGATTGGGGCCACTGCCTAATACAATTATTTTTTTTCGGTCAGATGAAATGGATTCGTTGTACATAATTTATTTTTCGTTTGCCAATTGGATTACTTGATCAAAAACTTTTTCGCTTATCCAATAATTATGTTCGTTCATTAAAAACCGGATAAGGGGTTTTACTTCTGTTAATAATCCTATGGATTTGGCTTGTAATAAAACACTTAAAAAACCTTTTGTATGCAATTGATAATTGTGAGCTAGTTGTGTTCCCAATCTTTCATCAATCAACAATAAATCTGCTCTCAGCTCAATCGAAATCACAATGGCTTCTGCCTCCCCTTTATCCAGCTGTTGTTCTAACTCATTTACCTGCTTTAAATTTTTTGCTGAGATTATTTCAACGTAATCCAGTGTGGTTAATGCAGTTGGCTGAACCTTGTGTAATTCTACTAATTCATCAAAAACAGATTTTGGTATAATAATTTTTTGAAATATTTTTTCAAGCAAGAACAACTTATCAATTCTAATCAAACATAAAATTGGCGACGTATCAGAAACAACAATCATTCTTAAGGCGTGGAGATTTGTTTCAATTCATTCAAAACGGTTTCTTCATCAAACAATGAAATTTTTCGCTTATATAATTCTTTCGTAAAGTCATCCCAACTCATTTTGGCTAATCTGGCAGCTCGGTGGGATGATAGTTTTGCCTTTTGAAAAAGTACTACGGCCAGTTCCAACAAGAGCTCGGGTTCACTCATTTTAGTTGCCTTCACAAGTTCATCTTCAATTTTTAACATGACTTTCTGTTTTTTACAAAATTAATTGAATTTTGCTATCAAATAATATCCCGGCTTTACATATTCTACATCACAAACGAACAACACAAGTAAGATAATATTTTCCGTAATCTGCCAACAATCGTTCTTTTCTAACTACTTCAAATTACTATTGTTAATTCGCATAATCATTTACCAATTTAGCCACATAATTTATTTGCTCATCGCTCAGCTCAGCATACATGGGTAATGATAATATGGTGGAAGAATCATACTTGGCCACCGGAAATCCTTCGGCCGCATATTTTCCATCATATACTTTTAAAAAAGGCATAGCAGTTGGATAATGAACGGCTGTTTCTACTCCTGCCTCTTTCAGCTTTGCCGCCAACTCGTCCCTATTATTAATTTTTATTACGTATAAATGATAAACCGGAATGCAATGTTCGGCTGCTTTTGGTTTAGTAACCGCCGGGTTGGTAATCAATTTGTCGTAGGTTGAAGCATGCTTGCGCCTTGACTCGTTCCACTTTGCCAGATACGGCAATTTCACCGAAAGCACAGCAGCCTGCAATCCGTCCAGACGGCTATTTCTGCCGGCTATCAGATGATTATGTTTTCCTTTTTGTCCATGTAATGAAATCATGCGAATTTTCTCAGCCAACTCATCATCGTTGGTCACCATGGCACCGGCATCGCCATAGGCACCCAGATTCTTACCTGGATAAAAACTATAAGAAGCGGCATGCCCAATAGTGCCTACTTGCATACCTTTATATACCGCCCCGTGTGCCTGCGCACAATCTTCAATCACTTTTAATTTATACTTATTGGCCAAATTCATGATGGTATCCATTTCGGCAGGGTTGCCATACAAATGCACCGGCATTATCACTTTGGTGTTAGCATTTATTTTTGCCTCTATTAAAGAAGTATTCATGGTAAATTGACCTGGAAACGAATCAATAAATACAGGGGTGGCGCCAACCGCATGCACTGCCTCGGCCGATGAAAACCAAGAGTGAGCCGGAATAATAACTTCATCACCTGCTCCTACTCCATAAGCTTGCAGGAGAATCTCGAGCGAATCGGTACCATTGGCGCAGGCCACACAATTTTTTACCCCAACAAACTGGGCAAATTGCTGCTCAAATAGAGAAATGCGCTTGCCACCAATGTAAGCACTTTCGAAAATGACATCGGCTATTGCCTTATCCATTTCCGATTTAATAGATTGATACTGAGCAAATAAATCAACAAAAGGAGCTTCCATCGGGAGGGGGCTATTAGGATATCTAGTGGGTAAACTATTTAGCCGTAAAGATAAGCGCCTAAGCCAATTAATTGAATGATTGATGTGAGAATGATGTGAATAAAACCCATTATGCTGAGCAGAAAGCAAGCGACTTATCTGACTAAAGTGACATTGCCTTCTTTTTTAGTAGTAACTCCGGTATCACGAGTGGTATAAGTAAGCAACCATACATAGCTGCCCATATCAACAGGTTTGCTGTTCACTTTTCCATTCCAACCTGCCATAACATCAGCAGAGGCATAAACCAATTGGCCCCAACGGTTATAAACCTCTAATTTGAAATAGGAAATATTATCGGTGGCTCCTGTGGCCCTGAACCAATCGTTCCTATTGTCTCCATTGGGGCTGAAAGCCGAAGGCATCACAATATCGCCACAACCTGCCGCTCGAACTACTTTTACATCATCGGTAAATGTGCAACCGCCTTTTGCCGTATCGGTCTTCAGGGTGATGGTATAAACATTACCATTGGTAGCTTTGGCGGTAGGCGACAGGGTTGTTATTCCTGTCAAAATAGAATCGGCAGGTGACCAAGCGAAGCTGTATCGTATGCCGGCTGTAGTGTCGCTATAAGCGGCTGATAATTGAACCGGATTGGCATTGCGACAAGCCACAATAATATCTGAACCGGCATCGAGGGTGGCTTTTGGCAAAATGATATCTACTGTATCTGTTGCCGGGCCACATACGCCGGTAGTGTCGTGTACTACAAATCGGGTATCGGAAGAAGCAGAAAGAATAACTGAAGTGCCGGTTCCGGTTATATTCCCATTTCCCGATGCCACGGTCCAGAAACAATTTGGGTTGGCAGGGATTACATTCACTTGTGTTCCGGGTCCGGTTCCACAGTAGTAAATGGTATCTTGGCTAACCTGTAAAGTGCCGAGTGCCCCTACAGGACATGAAGCAAAATCGGATGGGCCTAATGATGTGCCGGGGGTAGTGTTAAAGGTAACTGTGAGTGCCCCTTGATTTAATACGCCTTCGAAATACGATCCATTATCGTAGTAGATTTTATTGCCAATAATGGCAAATCCCCCACCCGAAGGACTGGCAATGCTATTCGAGGTATAAGTAGCTATCAAAGTTCCATTCGAGTTATACTTTTCAAGTGTATGCAACATATTGTTTAATAAATAAAAATTACCGGCACAATCGCCCACCACATCATAAGGGCCGCCACCGGCAAACGAGGCAATAGTGGTCAATAAAGTGGCCGGGCCTGTGCCATCGTAGCGATAGATTTGACCAGTAGAGCCAACCAGGTTATAGATATAATTTCCGCCGCCGCCTATATTCACTGCCGCACCATTGCCGGTGCTATGGCCGGTATTAATAAAACTATTGGTGGGGCCATCATAATACCAGAAGGTACCACCCGAAATAGTATAAAAAGTAGGCGAAGTGGCGCCGCCGTTAAGATTATTGGAAACGGCCAAGGAACTGCTAGAGGGATTTAAAGTGATGGTATTTACCCACGGATTGATTGCCGACTGTGGTAATGTAGGGTCAAAATTCTTAATCTGGGTGCCATTAATGATATAGATCAAGCCTGCATTGCAATCGGGTGGCTGCGCCATACCAAGCAACGTTTTTAACACAAATAGAACTATGAGTAGTAGGCGCATACGTAGAGGTGATGTTTTATGTAAAGTTAGCTTATACCCCTCATTAACCAAAAGAAATTCGTTCAGGATAGAAATTGAATCAAGAATGGTTTATTTTCGCTTCTTCTTTATACACTATGCCAACTATTGCTCGTTTTCAATTTGTTACTCCCACACCTTTGGAACTTCCGTCATTTTATCAAATGATAGATGAAGTATGTGCCGCCGGAGTGCGTTGGGTGCAATTGAGAGACAAGGCTGAGCGCCCCTATGCTGAAAGAAAAACAATAGCGCAAGCTGTAAAGGCTATTTGCAAAAAACATGATGCCACTTTTATTGTAAATGATTACGTGCAATTGGCTAAAGAAATAGAAGCCGATGGCGTTCATATTGGACAAAAGGATATGAGAATAGCGGAGGCCAGAATCATAGTTGGTAGCCGTTTGATTGTTGGTAAATCGACAAACACTTTTGAACAAATAAAGCAAGCGCAGGCCGATGGGGCAGACTATGCAGGCATAGGCCCATTGCATTTTACCCAAACCAAAGAAAATTTAAATCCGGTGATTGGTTATGAAAAACTACACCAAATACTGGAACAGTACCGGCAAGAAAATTTAAGCTTACCCATGATTTCCATAGGTGGAATAAAATTACCCGAGGTAAATGAAGTGCTAAGCACTGGTGTACATGGCTTGGCTGTGGTTACAGCAATTTCAAATGCAGAGCAACCTGCAGCACAAGCAAAATTATTTTTACAAGCAATTAATCAATTTTACCAACCCATCACGTAAATATGAGAAGTCTAATCACAAAAAAATTTGCGCTGGTGTTGCTTATAGCCACTGCTATTTTCCATTCCTGTACACGTGAAAAAGCATTGCCTGCAAAAAGTGGTTACCCGTCTCCTGTTGCCAAAATTATTTTAACCCAGTGTGTCAATGCCGGTTGCCATAATGCACATGACAAAGAACTAGCTTCTGGTCTTAACCTTGAAAACTGGAACAGTCTAATGGCCGGTAGCGGCGAAGGCGCAGTTTGCATTCCGTATGCACCTGATGAGAGCCACCTGTTTTTGCATTGCAATACCTATGACGATTTAGGATTTAAATTAACGCCCACCATGCCTTCCGGTGGACAGCCTTTATCGCACGACGATATGCTTACACTGAAGACCTGGATACTAAACGGAGCGCCAAACGACAAAGGGGAGGTGGCCTTTAGCCATCCAGCTTCTACTAAAATTTATATTACGAATCAAGGTTGCGATTTGGTGGCTGTGGTCGATGCCCAATCGGGATTGGTTTCGCGGTTTATTTCAGTGGGCAATGATTTGGTAAACAATGAAACACCTCACCGGGTGGTGGTAAGTCCCGATGGGCAGTACTATTATGTAGTATTTTCAAACAATACAATACTTCAAAAATTCAGTACTGCTGACAACTCACCAGCCGGAACCCTTACCCTAGGCACCAATGTTTCGTGGAATACCTTTTACATAACTCCCGATAGCCGACATGGCTTTGCCGTAAACTGGAGCAATCCCGGCAGCATAGCCTATGTTGATTTGCAAAATATGACCTTGTTAAAAATCTATAGCGGCAGCATTTTTACTTTCCCTCATGGTATAACCGGCAATGCTACCGGCGATACGCTTTACATTACGGCGCAGTATGGCAATTTTATTTTTAAGCTCGATGTAAGCGACCCCTACTTTCCCAATATTCAACAAGTGAGTCTGGTAACTGGTCAGGCGCCTACCACTACTTCGTCGCTCGACCCACACGAAATTCAATTTACGCCTGACCATAAGCACTATTTTGTTACCTGTCAAAAATCGAATGAGGTACGAGTGCTGCAAACATCTAACGATTCATTAATTGCCATTATTCCCACAGGCACCACCCCTCAGGAAATGAGTATTTCTATCACACATCCTTATTTGTTTGTAAGCACCATGGAAGATGCCGACTGTACCGGCGAACCTTGCCGAGGCAGTGTAGCCGTAATCAATTATCAAACATTTGGCTTGGTAAAAACAATTTCTGAAGGCTTTTTTCAGCCACATGGCTTGGTGGTAGATGATAAAGACGAAAAGGTTTTTGTGGCCAGTCGGAATGTAAATGCTACAGGTCCTGCGCCCCATCATACTACCAAGTGTGCTGGTAATCAAGGCTACCTCAGCCGTATAGATTTGAATACGCTTGAGGTTGACGCTGATTACTCAGCCCTGCTTTCTGTAGATCCGTATTCTGTGGATGTGAAAAAGTAATAAATCTTACTTCACCTCCCCCACCGGTGGATGCTCGATTTCATAAATTATTTTTTCAATATCCTGGTGTTCCATCGGGTTATAAGGACGTTTTAAATTCAAATCGTCGTCATAAATCACTGCAATGGTTTGATAACCCCAGGCCCGTATGTCGCCTTTCAATTCTTTGAGCACATCGTAGCAGGTGTGGCCGGTTTGGCGGTCAATGAGCATTATCAAAATGCGACCTTGCCGGGTGTACATATCTTCGGCTGCTGCCTTAAAACTATTGGTAATTTCTTTTTCGCGAAGGTGTATGTAGCGCCGCTTTTCTTTTTCACTTGTCATCTTATCCAGATGGGCATGTATATCGCTTAGCACAATGGCTGCTTGCTTGGCATATGGATAAGCCAACTCTACATCTTCTTTCAGATGGCCGTAAGCATCTTTTTTTCTTTTACTGAGCCAGCGTTTTTTACCCCACACATCCACCTGCCTAAGATAAACCACCGGAATGGTATCGCCATTGACCACTTCGCCATAAACCCGAATGGTATCGTAGGCAGTTTTTAACATGGGCACTTGAGCATAGCAGCAGGCTGCGCTGCACAATAAAACCAGAACTAATAAACCCAATTTAGTACGCATGTATTATTCTGATAGCCATTGCTATCATAATCGTGGTAGATTAAATACGAGATGGGAAGTTTTTTGTTTTTCTAATACAGCAATGGTATGTCGCACTACACAGAGCAAACGCCCTGTTTCATCTTTTATTTCAATGCCCCATAGCTGTGTGCTTTGCCCCAGATGAATGGGTGTGGCTTTGCCAAATACCCAACCACTGCTCACCGAGCGAATATGATTGGCATTTATTTCGAGCCCCACGGCATAATATTTCTCCTGATCAATACACAAATTGGCCGCCAGACTGCCTATACTTTCGGCCAGGGTAACATTGGCGCCTCCATGCAGCAAGCCTGCCGACTGCTTGGTACGTTCGTCAACGGGCATTTTTCCAATCAGATAATTTTCGCCTACCTCATTGCAGGTAATGCCAATGTATCCAATCATATTATTGGTCATAAACAAACGGGTTACGGTTTCGGCATCAAATTGATATTTCCAGATAGGAGGCATATTTATCTATCGTTAAAATGTAAATGGAGTTTCGTGGGCAAATTTTGTTTGGCGGTTTTTTACCACCACTTTAGATACAGCATAACCCAATGCACTTCCGATTAAGATGTCGCTAGGCCAATGTTTGTTATCATGCACACGGCTAAGTGCCACTCCCGTAGCGGCGGCATACACAGGTATTTGCAACCATTTATATTTTCCGGTAAACAAAGGAGCCAAGGAACCAGCTAAGGCGAAAGCCGAAAGCGAATGCCCTGAAGGAAATGATGTATAATACTTTTTCTGAATCTTAATAGGATTTTGAAACCACTGGGTACTTGTGGCCGATTGATAAGGCCGCTCACGACCAAAAGCTATTTTCATGCCCATGCCTATAGCACCTGACAGGAGCAGCGCTTGAATGGCATCATATCCACCGTTGGCTACTCGTTGGTTTTTTGCGAATACGCCACCTGCGCACACAAGGGCGGCAACGGCTAGGTCGTAGTGAGTTTGGCCAGCTTTGTCAAAATACTTGGCTGCTTTGATTGTTCCCGGTGTTTTGTATTGTTGAATAAACATTTTTACCTGTTCATCATTCTGCAATAAAAAAATGGTGGAAGTAAAAGTAGCGGCGGTGGCCATGAGCGCCCGTTCGTTCATATGCGATGGTGCTTGGTAAATACTCCAGGCATTTTGCCAAAGTTCGTAATTGGCTTCTCGAAGGGAAATATGTTGAGCTACGAGCGATTTTGATAGGATAGCCAAAATCAGAAATACGGCACTTGATTTTTTATTCATGATTAAACAAAAATGAAAGTTTATTTTTGCAATCGCAACTAAATAAACGCATGCCCCGTATTTTATCGATTGATTATGGCTCCAAACGTACAGGCATAGCCGTTACCGACCCTTTACAAATAATTGCCAGTTCGCTTACCACCGTGGAAAGTAGCACAGCTATTAACTTCATTGTAGGGTATTGTGCTAAAGAAGCTGTGGAGAAAATAATTATTGGCTTACCAAAAAACCTAGACAACACGGCCACAGATGCCACACCGATAGTTGTAAATTTTACTTCCAAGCTAAAAACGGCCCTGCCTTTAATGCCAGTGGTAATGGTAGATGAAAGATTTAGTAGTAAAATGGCAGAGGCCACCATGCTCCAAACCGGATTAAAAAAAATGCAACGACGTGATAAACAGCTGGTGGATAGAATTAGTGCCACCATTTTGTTACAGGAATATTTAAACCGAACCACAATATCATGATATTACCCATAGTAGCGTATGGCAGCCCCATACTAAAACAGAAATGCGCAGAAATAACGCCAGCTTATCCGAATTTAAAACAGCTGATTGCCGATATGTGGGAAACCATGTACCATGCGCATGGTGTAGGTTTGGCGGCCCCTCAAATTGGACATGCCATACGTTTGTTTATGATAGACAGCCTTCAGCTGGCTAAAAATGCGGAAGACGATGACGAGGATAAACCTTTTTTAAAAAACACCACTAAAAAGATTTTTATTAATCCTCAAATTATTAAAACCGAAGGTGACGAGTGGGCTTATAATGAAGGTTGCCTAAGTATTCCTCATATTCGCGAAAATGTGTACCGGCCAGAGAAAATTACGATTCAATATCATGACGAAAATTTTGTAGAGCATACCGATTCATTTGACACTATCAATGCCCGAATTATTCAGCATGAATATGATCATATTGAAGGCATCCTTTTTACCGACCATCTAAAACCTCTTCGAAGAAAATTATTGAAGAAGCGCTTAGAAGACATTTCATCAGGCCGAAGCAAAACAGATTATCGAATGCGTTTTGCGGTAAAATCTGATTTATAATATTATCCAACGAAATTATTCTTGCAAATAGGAAGTTGTTACTACGTGATATTGCGTAGAAATTCTGCCTCAATTGACTTGTAAGTGTCTTATAATGTGACACTTATTCGTTTTCTTAGTCTAATTACATTTTCAGTAAAATAACTTAGTTGTTGAATTACATTTTCATGTAATTTAGAATACCTAAAATTTCATCCAACAACCAAACATGGAATCTATCTCCAAGAGACCAAGTTCCGGAAGTGAATATTTGTTTCAACAAATGTTGAAGCTCTCTGGATTGTCTTATGCGGTCTTTAGTACGGAGTATGAAATAGAATTTTGCGATAGCCAATTCGAAAATTTTTATAAGAGTTTAGAACCTTCGGGACAGCTAGCACTGTTTAATCATGTTCTAAAATCTTCGCTAATTAATGAGGGAACTACTTTGGCATCGTTTACTATTCCAAATTCGATTCTGGAGGTTCGATTTAACTATGATCAGAGTAATCAAAAGATTATTGTTTTACAGGAAGACATTGGAAAACGTTTGGGTGACCTACGATCAAATAATCGATTCAAGAAAATATTGGATTTTTCGAATGACCTAGTATGCTATGGAACTGAAAACGAAATTGAATACATTAATCCAGCAGGTAAAAAAATGCTCGGTTACAGGCCTGATGCACAATTAGAAAATCGCAGTTTATCGTTGCTGTATACCTCTGATTTTTTAAAGTATTTTAATTCGGAAATTGTTCATCAGATTAAGAAAAAAGGCATATGGGAAGGTGAAGTCAAATTGCTGACACACACTCAAAAAGAAATACCTGCTCAACAGATCAGCCTTGGACATTTTGATGATGCTGGCAATTTGCTTTCCATTTCGACTATTGCTCGTAATATTTCAGCTTTTATCCAGCAGGAAGAAGAACTCTCCCAGCTGAAAACCCAAATTCGATCTATTATTGATTTTGTTCCTACTGCTCTGCTGGTTTATTGGCCTATTGACACTCGAAACGGCTTACAAGATTTCGGCTGCATTACCCATAATAAGAAGGCAGAAGATTTTTTCGCTAACCAATCAGATCCATATTTAGACAAAACGTTTATCGATTTGTTTTATGAGGTTGACAATCATTCACTTTACAATTTGGCAATGAAGGTGATGCAGACAAAAGAAACAGCCGACGTGGAGATTCCAATGTGTTTTGAAGGAAAAAATGGATGGCTAAAAATTTTAATATCATCATACAATAGTGGTTTTATGATGAGCTTTTTGGACATCAGCCGAAATAAACTTTTTGAAAGTAAAATTGAGCAACGTGACTTGCAGCTTACCGAGGCACAAAGGCTTGGAAAACTAGGCGACTGGACTTTTGATTTAAAAACTGAAATTTTTTCATGGAGCGACGAAATGTATAAAATATTTGAATTTGATAAAGATGTAAATAAACCCATAAAATTAGCTGATTATATCTCGATTATTGATCCAGATGATTTACAAAAACGAAATGAACTATTTGACCGGCTCATTAAATATGGTGAATCCTACACAATCGAATTAAAAATAAAGACAAAAATTTCGGGATTAAAGTATTTGCTGGTAAATGCACAGGCCATTTTGGAAAACGGTTCAGTGGCAAAAGTTTATGGCATAACACAAGATATTACCGAGCAAAAGCGCAATGAATTATACTTAATTGAAACTGAAAAAAACTTAGCCGAAGCCAATAGCATAATCAGGATGGGTAGTTTTGAAATTGATCGCAAAAACAATTGGAAAATGACTTTACCTCCTTTGTTTTTTGAGGTAATTGAGGAAGAGTTTCGTGAACTCAAATTTGAAGAATTTATTCGTTACGTTTTTGGAACCGAGACATTTACCAATTTATGGCACTATCGAAAAGTTTTGGAAAATAGAGACAATTTCCGAACCGAAAGAAAAATCAATTTGAAAAACGGCAAGGTTAAATATCTCGAATTTGTATCTAAAAAAGTGACAGAAGAAGGTAGTCTAGTTAAGGTGATAGGAACCTTCAGAGATATAACTGATCGCAAAGAAAAAGATTTGCAACTTTCTGACAGCGAAGCCAAATTTAGGTTACTCTTTGACCACAACCCTACCATGTATTTTATTCTTGATGATGCTTTCAAAATAAGTTCCGTCAATCAGTTTGGACTTGATTATTTGGGCTATTCTAAAGAAGAGTTAATAAACCACCCTGTCAATGCTATTGTTGCAGAAGAAGACCAAGACCGAAATCTAGAGAACTATAAACACTTGATAGGAAATGCTACTGGATTTGCCCAATGGGAAATAAGAAAAATGAAGAAAAATGGTCAAATGATCTGGGTGAAAGAAACGGCAAAACTGAAGCAGGACATTGAAGGCAACCTTATTATATTACTAATCTGTGAAGATGTAACTCAAGAAAAAATAGCTGCAGAATTATTACAAAAGAAACAAAATCAATTAATTTCATTTGTAGAAGCTGCACCAGCTGCCATTGCCATGTTTGATAAAGAATTGTGTTTTATTGCTTACAGTAAAAAGTGGCAAGAGCAATATGGTCAAGTTGGTAAAATCGCAATCGGCCTATCATACTATAGTCAAATGCAATCAATCCCAGCTAGATGGAAAGCGCAACATAAGCGAAGTTTGGCAGGTGAATTATATATCAATGAGTGTGAACAAATTATAGATGAAGCCGACAAAACACATTGGCTGAAACATGAAATTCATCCTTGGTATGATATCAACAATGAGGTTGGTGGGCTCATTATATTAAAAGAGGATATCACTGAACGTAAGTTACAAGAAATAGAATTGCAAATAGCTAAAGAAGAGGCTGAGGCAGCAGCTATAGCTAAGCAACGATTTGTTTCCACTATTAGCCATGAAATACGGACCCCACTCAATGCAGTGATAGGCATTAGCAATTTACTGTTGATGGATAATCCGAAAACAGAGCAATTGTCTGACTTAAAAACCCTAAAGTTCTCAGCCGAAAATTTATTAATTCTGATAAATGACTTTTTAGACTATAGCAAAATAGACGCCGGTAAAATTACTTTTGAAGAAATACAGTTTAATCTGCAAGAGGTGGCTAATGAAATTACTAATTCACACCAGATTAAACTTAAAGATAAGCCGGTTAAAATAATTACTTCCATCGATGGACGAATCCCAATTAATGTGCTAGGAGATCCTATGCGATTGTCTCAAGTAATTAATAATCTATTAAGCAATGCTGTGAAATTTACAAGTGAAGGAATTATTAAACTTGAACTTGATTTTAAGTCCGAAACAAAGGAAGCTATTACCATATCATTTACTGTGTTCGATTCGGGTATTGGCATACCGAAAGACAAGCATGAAACTATTTTTGAAAGTTTTACACAAGCGGAGACTAACACAAGCAGAAAATTTGGTGGCACAGGCTTAGGCCTTACCATCATTAAAAAGATACTGGAAGCTCAAGGTTCAACAATTGAATTAGAAAGTGAGGTTGGAAAAGGAACCAAATTTTTCTTTGACTTGGCATTCAAAAAGATCAATACAAATTTTAATGCACAGTCGCATAATAATTCCAGCATTGACACATTAAATTCTTTACCTAAATTATCCAATATTCATCTATTACTTGCTGAAGACAATCTTGTCAATCAACAGGTATTAGGCAAGTTCCTTATAAATTGGGGTATTACTTATGAAATTGCCGGCAATGGATTGCAAGCCATTGATCTTTTTAAATCCGAAACATTCGATCTGATTTTGATGGATTTACAAATGCCGGCAATGGATGGTTATGAAGCTACCAAGTTTATTCGTCAGCACAGCCAAAAATCTAAGAGTTCAATCCCTGTAATTGCCCTCACAGCAGCAGCCTTAAACAATGAAAAAACCCTGATTAAAGAAGCTGGAATGAACGATTTTATAAGTAAGCCATTCAACCCCGTAGAGCTATACAATAAAATTGTTCAATTTGCCGAAATAGGTAAAAAATTTAGTTCATAAACAAAGAGCCATGATGTATTGCTATCAACAATTGACTTCCATCAATAATATAAGCTATCAATAATACTACGAAAAGAAGAGTACTTAGTTGATTTTATCGCCTGAGGCGGCTGAAGAACCATCGCCTTTTAACGCATTAAAATCGAAAAGTAAGGAGAAACGTAGAGTATTATCCAAAGGCGACTTTACACGTGTAGTGGGTACTAAATAGGCAAAATTGATTCCCAAGACATTGTATTTTACACCTACCCCAACGGTCAGAAACTGACGGTTTCCTTTAGTGGGTGCTTCGTAGAAATAACCTGTTCGCAATGCGAACTGCTGATTATACCAATATTCTATTCCCAGACCGTCCATAATTTCATTGAGCTCTTCTTTAAATCCACCTGGAGCATCGGTAAATGAGGTAAGGGCCCCTTGAATGGGTGACAAATTCTTATAGGCAAGTGTGCTGTCATTAGGGGTGGGAACAAGTAATTTGTTCATATCCAGGGCAAATTGAATTTGATTGTATTTATCCAAATCCAATTTCAAAGCTGCACCAACTCCTAGGTTTGCCGGTATATAATCTTTATTAATGGCATTGGTATAGGTAACCTTTGTTCCTAAATTGGATATAACGGCACCAGCTGTAAAAACAGATTTGGTGGTTCCTAACTTCATTGGTTTTTTTAGGAAAAAGCTGATGTCGGTAGCCATTCCATTAGCTGCTTTGATTGGAACTCCATCAACAGTTTGGCCACTTGCCAAGTTCGAGTAAATGTATCGAAGGGTTAAGCCCGTTGAGAATATTTTGGATAGTTTTCTGGAATAGTTAATGTCATAGGCAAACTCTCTAGGATGAAAACTGCCATTAAATTCAGCATTTTGAGTATAGAAGTCAATATTCCCTAATGAGAAAAATCGCAAGGAAGAAGATATACATTGCAACTTATCGATTTGATAATATCCTGATAAATCAGCTAGATATACATCCTTAACCAAGGCTGCTAACCACTGGTTGTAAGAAGCCGACATACCCATGGGTTTGTCAGCAAAAACCAGTTTGGAAGCATTATAAAAAGTTGCATTTGCATCTTCCGTTACGGCAATTCCTACATCACCCATTCCTCCACCACGTGCGTCTGGGATGATTCTTAAAAATGGCACTGCTGTATTGATGGTGTTCAATTTTTTACTAGCAGCGTTATTGGTGGTTTGCCCATTGGCCAACACGGTTGCCATACACATCATCGTACTCAAAAAACTAAACTTTAGCATTCGGCTATTTTTCATCAAAATGAGATTCATTAGATACTTTGGTTTGAATTAAGAAATCAAAATTATAAAATTATTTACTCTTAGTAACGGTCTTTCGCTTACTTTAAATAAGGCTTTTGACCTATTTATGATATCAAAGTTAGTACTTGACTGTTGTTCTTAGGCTAAATAACGAAAATTGGATGGAAATATTTTATCGAAGAAGAACCAATTTTTCGTAAGCATTCATTGCTTTTTCGCCTGGTGCTTTCACACTCACCTTATAGACGTAAACTCCTTTACCAATAGCATCGCCAAAATCGTCTAATCCATTCCAACTTATGGGTTCAGAACGGAAACCTTCAGTAATCATACTTTGCTGAAAAGTTTTAATTCGTTGGCCTGTAATGGTGAATATTTCGATTCGCACTTCCAATGGTTGCCCTGGCCGGTTGTGTTCAAAATAAAAATCGGTATGGGTGGTGAACGGATTAGGATAATTCAAGACATGTGTAAGAGCCAATTGAGCATTATCAGCCACAATAAATTCCAGATAGCCTTCGGATGAATTGTTATATACATCCCAGGCTTTTACTCGTACGGCATGTTTACCTACCGAAAGCTTATTGTAGGGATACGAAACGGTTCCTTTTTGATAATTGTCGAGTTCGGCTTCATAAAAATCATTCAATGACTGGGCATTAATTTGATCATTATCCAGCGTAGCCATAATATCATGCCCAATTCCATTGCCCACCGTATTGATACCGTTGGCATCGCTCAATTTTAGCAACAAAACAGGGCTCGGATTGGTGGTTCCACCATTGACAAATTTTAAATCGTTCATATACATTTTTATTTGTGGCCCTGATACATCGCTTCCTGCATTGGGGTTTGTGCCACCCACTGTAATGGTACTATCGTACCCGGCTGCATCTATAGACGAGCCATCGTCGGCATAGTAGCTAACTTTCCCTTGACCGAAATTGTAATTAATATCTTTGGGTACCACGAACGAGAAATTAAATTTACCACCTGTCACAGAGGCCTTGCCACGATAAATAATATTTTTTTGCAGTAGAAAGGTGTACGGTGAACTTCCGTTTTTGAATTGTGGTATGGGGTCATTTGCGATGGTAGTTACCTTTGAGGCCTTGTCGTAAATGGTGGGATAGAGTATGCCATTAAAACTAGTGAGAATGTTTCCTTGCAAATCAGTCACTTCGCCGCCAATAGTAACCCTTTGCAATGCTTTCATGGTATCGTTTACGGAACCGGAATTATGCTGATTATAAGTGGTTGTCTTAATGAGATACTTGGGGTAGTTAAGTATAAGTGCAGGGTCGCCAAGCAGCGTAAACTTTCGGTTATTCTCAGTTCCGGAAATCGTATTTTTTGCTCGTTGAATAACTTCACCCAAGGTAAGATGAGAGCCATTAGGGTGTAACTCAAAAAAATGTTGCCAGATAGCGGAATTCATGGCCTCGTTTTCGTTGGCATAAACCAATCTGACTGTGGTCATCAAGGCTATAGCCCCTCCATCGGTCTTTTGAATAAGCCGTTCACCTACTGTATTTAATCTTGGGTTATCGTACCTGCTGAATTGACAAGTAGCCGTAATGAAAAGAGGTAGCTTAGTCAAGTTGGTCCATTGCTCTACATCATCAGATGTAAGTACGCGTTCATGTGCCCATCCACTTTCGCCGCCGTGTCCGGTATAGTTCATCACCATGGTACCTGTATTGATCTTCCGATTAATGGCTTCATTTACTCCAGGATAGCGGCTTCCGCCTGGCGATGACTCTTGCTGATAAGCATCGAGATAGATTTTATCAAGATTATAAGCCGGAAAATATTTGCTCAAGTATTTTGTATAACCATCCGATTGCTCTATGTGTAAATTATTGTCTTCATCATCTGCAATGAATGTAAAACTATTTCGCCATGGACCTAATGAACTGGTGCTTTTGTAAGTTTTTATCTTTTCAACAGCACCATTGGCTTCATTCACATTTTTTACCGGAATACGACCAATGGCAATATCCAGTTTATCATTGCCTCCGATGTTGGCCCCTTCATTATCGTCGAGCATACCATAAAAATCGTCGCTGACATAAGAAGAAGTTGGATCAACCGAACTGTTACTTTCATAAGTTGGAATAAAAGCTTCATTGCTCTTTATAATATTGCGATTGTCGTATGAACCATCGCCAAATAGTAACAAAAACCTTGGCATTTTTGACGAATCAGATCCAGCATTATCATAAAACATTTTGGTAAAATTTCGGATGGCGCCAATATCGGGTTTGCCTGAACCAAATTCATTAAATACCTTTTCGGCGCTCACCACGGCTACTCGGTAGCCATCAGCCGCTGCATGAAAATTTCCAAGAGCTTCGGCTTGGCTGAGAAAAATGTTGGGCGCAACGACTAACATTTCAGGATAATCATTCTTTAAGGCATGTAAATTTTGATTTGCCACTGCACCAACAGCCTCTGCAGTTAAATAAGTTCCACTTTCAAGCGCAATAAATCGTTTTAATGTATCGGTAACGGTTTTGAACTTGAAAACATTTCCCGAAGCCGTTCCCTGAACCCACTCCGGTTCTAAAGGATTGGTGATATCCCACACATACGGATTGTTGTTATAGGACATGCTAAACTCGGTAGTTTTGCCCGACCCTATTGAAGAAAGGTCTTGGAAAATCATTTGATTATTTCCAAGTGCCAAACCTCGACGAACTGTAATCTCAAAATAATCAAGCCATGCCTTCGCATCGGAACTGCTCAGTTTATTATAGCTTAAGGTGAGTGTTGGAGTGGCGCTTGATAATGTAAAATTGGTTGACATTGTCTGCACACTGGCAATTGGTCGGTCGTAATCCAATACTACACCATTGAAACTAAGGGGTGTTCCCACCTTCTGCCCATCAACCAAAATATCCATGGTAGAGGCTTGATAATAACTTCCAGCTGCCACTACCTTTAATTTGGCCGGAGTAGAACTTACTACATTGGGAAAACTGAGATTGTAAGTTTGTGTTGGAGTAAAGTTCATTTCATCATCAAACCACTGACGACCGCTGCTGAGTAAGTTTACTCTATCTGTATCACGAAAAATAAAAGCGTCGAATTGCGAACTAAAATTGTTTGCCGTAAGCGAAGTATTATTTTGATTACCCATCCGTTTCCCAGGCCCCAAATCGGCTGTGATGTAATAATAACTTCGTCGACTGTAAACATTTTTAACATGGTATAAGGTATTCAAAACGCCATTGTAGGCAGTAGCATCGGGCCCTTGCCCATAAAATAAAACACCATCGGAAGCGTCGAATGAACCATCCGTTTCACCTTGCACCACAATAGCATTTTCGTATAGATCATCAGGGTAATAGGTTGCATTAGCTTCAGGAACAGGGCCCCCTCCATTTCCGTAGATTCTAATATTTCGTGGATCAACATTGCCAATATCCATTCCTAAATTCTGCAGAAAATTTCTGTCGAGACGATAGACACCATCCTGACTGACTGCTATTTTGAACCATTTGCCTGATGCCAATACTGAATTGGCTGCAGTTGCTTTTTTGGATTTCTTGCCCTCTATGGTAGCACCGAGAGTGGTAATTTCAATATCGCAGCTTACCAACTGCTGCAATTGTCCGGTGCTATTTCTTTGCAATGGAACAAAGGCAATTTCGGCATAAGGCTTTTTCCGCTGATAGGTGACTGTGGCAGCAACCTGCACCTGATTCTGGATAGCTTCGGTGGAATAAATGTCCGCTGTAATGGGAACGAATACCTGATTTTTTAGCGTCACATTTAACTTACTTCCATTGGATATTGCAACTTGCCTGGAGAATAGAGGTAACGGACTATTAGTACGATATTGCGCTCCTTCAAATTGAAGAAAATTTGTGCTGCTACCATCAGCACGAGCAAACGATTTTATTCCTGCTTTCCATTTAAAATCCTGATGCACTGTAATCTGTTGTTGAGCGAAAGCTATGTGGCTCAACAGCAATAAACAGAAACAGGTTAGTAATCTCATGGATAAAAAATTGGTTACAAATAATGGGCGCACCTAGGAAGCAGAAGGTCGGTTAAAGAATGAGCACAAATTTACGCCATTCTAAACGAACTTTCTTACTGCTTTAGTATTGACAGTTGCTATCAACTGGCATTGCTTTAATAGAACAAAGAGTCAAAAATTTGCCCCCTGTGTATAATTATAAATATTATTCCTTAATCTTGTTTCATCAGTCCACTCAATAAAAATTTGTATAGCACATGCGTTATTTTTACTTATTAATTCTAACATTCTTGTTGATTAAGAGTCAAGCTCAAAATGCTTACCCTGATTACACAAAAGCCGCTGAAAGGATGGCGAATCTGGATAAAAGAAAAACCCTTGAATCCAATTCATTGCTCAATAATGTTCAGTTTACCAACATAGGCCCTAGCATTATGAGCGGCAGGGTGGTTGATGTGGATGTTAATCCTCAAAATGCTACAGAGTTTTATGTGGCTTATGCAAGCGGTGGTTTGTGGTATACCAATAACAATGGACAGAGTTTTACCCCATGTTTCGACCACTTAGAGTCTATCACCATTGGCGACATTGCTGTAAACTGGACTACGGGTACCATCTGGGTAGGCACAGGTGAAAATAATAGTAGCCGAAGTTCTTATGCCGGAACAGGTGTTTACAAATCAATGGATAAAGGAAAAACCTGGTCTCATTTAGGGTTGGCTGAAACACATCATATTGGTAAAATAATTTTGAATAAAAAAAATGATCAGCAAGCCTTGGTTGGGGCGGTTGGGCATTTATATACCTACAATAGCGAAAGAGGAGTTTTTAAAACCTTAGATGGTGGAGCTACCTGGAAAAAAACACTTTATGTAGACGATACCACCGGTTGTATTGATTTACAAATAGACCCACTACATGAAAATGTGGTGTATGCCGCTATGTGGCACCGCGACCGTAAGCCTTGGAACTTTGTTGAAAGTGGTAACTCCTCAGGCATCTACAAAAGTGAAGATGGTGGCGATACATGGAAACTGATCACTACTCAAGCTTCCGGATTTCCCCACGGAGATAACGTTGGCCGAATCGGTATAGCCATTTACCCGAAAAACACCAATCTACTTTATGCAGTTTTAGATAATCAAGCTCACCAACCCGAAAAGAAAAAAACAGAAAAGGAACTTACTAGCAAGCAACTTCGCTCAATGAGTTCCAACGAATTTTTGAATACCGATTCGGCCTTAGTGAAAAAATTTCTTCGAAATCATGAAATGGAAACTGCCTATCCCTATTCAAAAATACGAGCCGGCATTATCAGCGGCAAGTACCATCCGGTTGATTTAGCCAACTTTGTTAGCGATGCTAACTCTGACTTGTTCGATACCCCAGTGGCCGGCGGAGAAGTTTACAAGAGCTCAGATGGTGGCCAATCATGGACTAAGCAGAACAAATATTATCTGGATGGCATGTACAATACCTATGGTTATTATTTTGGAAAAATTTACGTATCGCCTACTCGTGATAGCGATGTATATATCATGGGCGTACCACTTTTAAAATCGACCGATGCCGGTCAAACCTTTAAAGCAATTGAAGGCGACAATCAGCACGGCGATCATCATGTGCTTTGGATTGATGCCTTGAACCCCAAACATATAATTAATGGCAACGATGGTGGTATCAATATTACCTATGATGATGGTGCTCACTGGATAAAATGCAACACGCCTTCGGTAGGTCAGTTTTATGCAGTGGCAGTAGACGATGCCAAACCGTACAATGTGTATGGTGGATTGCAGGATAATGGAGTGTGGGTAGGCTCATCATCGAATAATGAAAATACCAATTGGTACGAAGAAGGAGTGTATGGTTTCAAAAGATTGTATGGCGGCGATGGTATGCAGGTGCAGGTAGATACACGGGATAATAATACCGTTTACACAGGTTATCAATTTGGCAACTACGCCCGATTGAACAAAGCAACAGGCAGGCAAGAAACAGGCATACATCCCATGCCCGAATTGGGCGAAGAGCCACTGCGCTATAGCTGGCAAACACCTATTTGGCTAAGCAAACATTCACAGGATATTTTTTATATGGGCAGCAATAAATTCCATCGTAGTTTGACTAAAGCCGAGGATATGAAAACATTGAGCGCCGATTTAACTAATGGAAAAAAAGAAGGCGATGTGCCTTATGGAACTATTTCTACGCTTTGTGAATCGCCTAAGAAATTTGGTTTAATTTATTTGGGAACGGATGATGGAAACGTTTGGGTTAGTACTGATGTGGGTTACAATTGGAAAAACATTTCTGCCGGGCTACCAAAAAACTTACGAGTGATGAGAGTAACCCCAAGTGCTTTTGCCGAAGGGCGTATTTATGTAGCCATGAGTGGTTTTCAGTTTGACAATTTTGCGCCCTATTTATTTGTGAGTGAAAATTATGGCAATACCTGGCAACAAATAGGAAGACAACTGCCCGACGAACCCATTAACGTCATAAAAGAAGACCCTAACCACGACAAGATTCTGTTTGTTGGAACTGATAATGGACTCTATGCCAGCCTTGACCAAGGAGCTAATTTTATGAGCATGAATGGAGGATTGCCTAGAGTAGCCATTCACGATATTGCCATCCAAAAACGGGAGCATGAAATTATTTTAGGCACTCACGGCCGCTCTATCTATAAGGCAAGTTTAACAGATTTAGAAACGCTAGCTGATTCTATTGGTAAAACTTTTATTACCTCAGCTTCAGATATTATGTTTAATAAAAATTGGGGGCATAAATGGCAACCCTGGTCAGAGGCATGGCAACCTAATCAGATTATAAATTATTTGAGCGATGCTGCTGGAGTTTATCAATTCAGTTTGGAAAATGCTGATGGAAAAGTTCTTTATGAAAAAATTGATTCTGCAGAAGCCGGTATAAACAACTTTACCTATCATCTACAAATAGATAATAAATTTCCGAACTCGATGAGTAAGCAACCCAAAAATAAAACAAAAGGTACCTCCTTGTTTCAAGCTGCTGAAAACGGAGAGTATTACCTGCCAACTGGAACTTATAAATGGGTGATGAAACATAATGGCCAACTTTTGAGCGAAAAGAAATGGGAGGTGAAAAAAGATAAAAAGGATATAGATGCAGCCTTACCTCTGCCTGAAACTGAAAAAGAATAATTATGAGAAGGACTTTGCCTTTCACTTCATTCAATCCATAGGTCTATAAGATTTCACCCTCATTTTAGTGCTCCTTTTTACTATTTTTGCTCACCATGAATCGTGCCCTTACT
>DAIMNW010000252.1:0-3137 GCA_036719905.1 Chitinophagales bacterium | reverse complement strand
CAATTTACTAACCACTCTTTCGTCAATTATTGAATTAATTAAGTTCTGGGTGTAAACTGTTTGAGGATGATCAAATATTTGCTCGGGCGTTCCAATTTCCTCCAGGCAACCATCCTTCATCACCATAATTCTATCGGCGATTTGTTTGGTAACTGCAAGGTCATGACTGATAAAAATACAACTGAAATTATACCGAATTCGTAAATCGAGTAACAAATTTAGAACCTGCGCTTGCACACTTACATCTAATGCCGAAACGCATTCGTCACAGATAAGCAATTCAGGTTCAACCGATAATGCCCGGGCTATACTAATTCGCTGCCGCTGACCACCGCTAAATTCGTGAGGATATCTATCGAAATAATCAGTTTGTAAACCCACTTGAATTAGCAAGTCCAGCACTCGTTCTTTAGCCGCCCGACGGTTTGAAACAATATTGTGAACCAATAATGCTTCCTGTATGGCATTTCCTATGGTCATCCTTGGGTTCAAGGTGGAATATGGATCTTGAAAAATCATCTGCATCTTTTTTCTGACTGGCAACATTTGGCTGCCAGTTAAGTTCATCAGGTTTTGGCCTTCAAACCAAACCTCACCTGATTGTGCATTTATGAGCTTTAGCATGGCTTTACCCAAAGTGGTTTTGCCACAGCCGCTTTCGCCAACCAGCCCCAAGGTTTCTCCTTTTTTCAATCCAAAAGAAATATCATTAACAGCCTTAAAATTAGAGCCAGACCTAGTGAACCAATCATTGGACCGGGAAAAACTAACCGTAAGTCCTTTCACCTCTAGTATGTTAGGTTGAACTAAAATTTTGTCAGCACGGCTTTTCAACTCTTCATCACTAAGTTTCAGTTGGTTTATCACCGCTTCCACATTGTTCTTGTCTGCCGTATTTGATGAAGTTGCAGATTCTTGAAATTCGGCAATGGTTGGCAATCGACGCAATTTATAGCTGAGTGAAGGCCTGCAAGCTATCAAAGCCTTTGTATACGGATGGTATGGGGCTTGAAGGATATTAGTAGTTGTATCAGTTTCTACTATTGTACCTTGCCTCATAATGCTCACCCTATCAGCCATTTGACCTATTACACCTAAATCGTGAGTAATAAACAGCAGGCTCATATTACTCTCCCTTTGTAATCTTTTAAGCAGTTTTAAAATTTCGGCCTGAACGGTTACATCCAATGCCGTAGTTGGTTCGTCGGCTATTAACAAGGCAGGCTGGCAACTCAATGCCATAGCTATCATCACTCGTTGTTTTTGCCCACCGCTAAGTTCGTTAGGATATCGTTCGAATATTGATTTTGCATTCTTCATTTCCACCTTCTCAAAAAGTTCTATGACACGGTCAGTTGCTTCATTTTTTGTGATGGAAAAATGCTGTATAAGAGCTTCAGCCACCTGAAATCCACATTTTAGCACCGGATTTAAACTAGTCATCGGTTCCTGAAAAATCATCCCTATTTCCTTTCCTCTGATGCCGCTTAATTGCTTGTTATTCAACGCACAAAGGTCTACTGGCTCAGTTTTGGGTTTAGCAAAGAATATACTGCCAGAGGTAATCTTTGCGGAGGGTGGCAGCAGTTGCATTATGCTTAAAGCCGTAACCGATTTACCCGAACCGGACTCTCCTACCAAACCTAATACCTCACCTTCATTCACTGCCAAATCGATTCCATCAACAGCCATTTGCAATCTAGGTGTTGTCTGAAAAGAGACGGAGAGCTGATTAATGGTTAAAATTGGTTTGATCATAGTGCCATAGAATAAATTGCTAATGCTTGCTTAATCGTTCTTCTATGTTCAAAAATACTTTTAAAAAACCAACTATAACCGGCATTAGCACTTAAGTTTGCACATCATTAAAATATGGCTACAAAAAACAATACAAGTATGGCTTCGCTACCCCCTATTAGCGAAAGTGAAATTGAAAATTTGAACGTATGGGGAAGCAGAGTACACAATCTGAAAAATGTGGATGTGCAGATACCGCGAAATAAGCTGGTGGTGATAACCGGAATAAGCGGCAGCGGAAAATCTTCATTGGCATTTGATACTATTTATGCAGAAGGGCAGCGCAGATATATGGAAAGTTTTTCTGCCTATGCTCGGCAATTTATTGGCTCTATGGAGCGCCCCGATGTAGATAAAATAACCGGCCTAAGTCCGGTAATTGCTATTGACCAGCGTACCACCAATAAAAATCCACGAAGTACGGTGGGTACAGTAACCGAAGTTTATGATTTTATCCGCCTGTTGTACGCCCGTGCCGGCGAAGCCTATTCCTATGTTACAGGAAAGAAAATGGTTCGATACAACAATCAGCAGATCTATGACCATATTTTCAAGGTATACAAGGAACAAAAAATTGGCATTCTGGCTCCGGTGGTAAAAGGCCGAAAAGGTCATTATCGTGAACTGTTTGAGCAAGTACGCAAGCAAGGCTATAATAAGGTACGAGTGAATGGCGAAGTGCTGGATGTGAAAGATCGCATGCAATTAGATCGCTTTAAAATTCACGATATTGAATTAGTGGTGGACCGTATGGAAGTGGAAGAAGGCATGGAAGATCGCATTAAAAAATCGGTTGATACAGCGTTGAAATTGGGCAAAGGATTGGTCATGATTATGAATCTAGATAGTGAGAAGACAGAATTATTCTCCAAATCGCTCATGTGCCCCGAAAGTGGCATTTCGTATGAAGAACCATCACCCAATTCTTTTTCATTCAATTCGCCATACGGAGCCTGTCCTTACTGTAAAGGTTTGGGTGAAATATACGAGGTGGATGAAGCAATGTTGATTCCTGATAGACGAATTTCTATCCAAAATGGCGGAATAGCGCCAATTGGTGAATACAAAGAGAATTTTACATTTAATCAACTCACAGCGTTAGCCCGTAAACACAAGTTCAATTTAACCGATTCGATAGAAGAATTGCCGGCAAAAGTGCTTCGCATAATATTACATGGTGATGATGAACATTTAAGTATAACTAGTGGAGCTTATACTGGCAACACGGGTAATTACCACGTCTCCTTTGAAGGCATTATTCCCATGATGAAGCGATATTTTGCTGAAACTGCCAGCGAAGGTATTCGGCGATGGGCCGAAACCTATATGCAGGCCATTCC
>DAIMNW010000067.1:0-11106 GCA_036719905.1 Chitinophagales bacterium | reverse complement strand
C
This sequence comes from Chitinophagales bacterium, assembly GCA_036719905.1. Lineage (GTDB taxonomy): Bacteria > Bacteroidota > Bacteroidia > Chitinophagales > CAIODY01 > DAIMNW01. The sequence goes on along the minus strand of DAIMNW010000067.1, from coordinate 11,105 downwards.
TCTGGTTGTTTTGGTTGCCTTGTTATTATTGGTAGCATTAAGTTTAGGATTTTATACCAAACATGGCGACAGCACCAATGTGCCTAATCTTGCAGGGCTTACCTTGGTACAGGCCGAAAAGTTATTGGCCGGACGTGATTTGGAAATAGAAATTATGGATTCGGCATTTGTACTCGACAAAAAACCCGGGCAGATATTGGAGCAAGACCCTATGCCTAACACGGCTGTAAAATCGGGCCGAACAATTTATGTATCGGTAAATGTATTGCATCCGCCAAAGGTGAAAATGCCTAATTTGAGGGATGCCAGTTTGCGACAAGCTATTTTACTACTAAAGAGCTATGGCTTGAATGCCGGAAAAATAATTTACAAACCCGATATTGCCAATAATGCTGTGTTGGAAATGCAATTAAACAATAGACCACTTGTTGCCGGTTCACTCGTTACCAAAGGCAGTTCAATTGATTTAATAGTGGGTAATGGCTTAGGCAATTCTGAAATACCGATGCCCAATTTAATAGGTCTGACCTTTGAAGAGGCTAAGTTTGTTTTACAAAGTTCCAATTTAACGCTGGGTATCACCATTTTTGATAAAGACATTGTTGATTCGGCATCGGCTTTTGTTTACCGCCAATCGCCGGAGGTAATGGATGCGGCCGGCGACCCGGTGAATGTAAAACTGGCTGAGCCTATTGATTTGTTCTTAAGCAAAGACCCTGACAAATCAACCAAGCAAGATGGATCGGACAATATTTTTCAGTAAGTACTATTCTATTGTCTAGCACGTTTATGTATAACCAAATTTCAATCTAATCTGATTTTTTTTAGAAAGTAGTTTATGGCAAAAAGGCGTTCCTGTATTATGTGTTGTTTGATTGTCACTCTATGGCTTACCCAATCGAAGTGTCTACTTGCGCAAGAACACCTGTTCCCGTATACCTTTAAAACTCCTACCAATTGGGACCGCTCAACTCTGAATCAAGCCAAACTCACTAAGTCATTGACCCTGCCTTTTTTCGATGACTTTTCTTCCTATTCTCCTTATCCCAGTAAAAGCAATTGGATAGATAGCAATGCCACTATCAACTTAACCTGCCCATTGGATCCTGCATCGTTTGGAGTGGCTACTTTAGATGGATTATCGGGCGGTGGGCAGCCACACAGTTATATAGCGTATGCCGTTGGCGTAGCCGACACACTTACCTCTCGACCCATCAATTTGCAAGGCAATACGCCGGCCGATTCTATTTACCTGAGCTTTTTGTATGAGCCTCAAGGGTTATGCGACTATCCAAATTTTGGTGATTCGCTATTACTCGATTTTCGTGATACAAGCGGCCAATGGATTAATGTGTGGGGTGTGGATGGGCCCAATGTGCAAGCAAATTATTCGTTTAGTACTGTGCTCATGCCGGTTACTGATATCCGATATTTAATAGATTCGTTTCAATTTCGATTTAGGAATATTGCCACTTTGAGTGGATTAAATGATCACTGGCATATTGATTATGTGAAAATGGATATGAATCGAAATTATCAGGATAATTTGGTAAGTGATGTGGCATTTCAGTATTTGCCAACCAACATTTTATCGCCTTACAATTCAATGCCGTATAATCAATTTTTAGCTAATTCTTCGGGTGAAATGGCTCCAACACACGGAGTAATAGCTAAGAACAATTGGAACGTAAGTCGCAATGTCAATTTTACTGCACTCGGACGCGATTTTGTTAGTGGTGCTCCATTTTTTAACCCCACCTCTTTCTCAATTAATATGAATCCAGGAGGTACGTACAACAATACCTACAGCGCACCTGTTTCTATTCCCGGTACGCTCACAGCTGGCGCTGATGGTAAATACCGTGTAGAAATGAGATATGCTTTGGACCCTGGTTTTGCAGGTGAGTTTCATGGCAATGATACTGTGAAACGCATGACTGAATTTGCTGATTATTTGGCCTATGATGATGGCAGTGCAGAAGATGGATATGGAATTTCAGGTAACTTATCCTATTTGGCACAAGCGTATCATCTGAACACAGCCGACAAGTTGCAAGGCGTACGAATTCATTTTGCTCACCTAAATGCTGATGTACGAAACAAGCTTTTTAACTTGATGGCATGGAGCAGTATTGACAAATCGAATATTGGTGCCCAAGACCAGGTATTGGCTACTAAAACATTATTGAAACCAATTTATGTGGATGCCATTGTAGATAGTTTAAACGGGTGGGCTACTTATCTTTTTGACGACCCTATTGATTTGCCTGCAGACACCTTTTACATTGGCATGCAACAGTTGCAGGCCGATGTACTTAATCTTGGTTTTGATGTGAATAATGATTCTCACACCCAATTATATTACAATAATGGGCAGCAATGGTATCAGTCCGTCTTTGCCGGCTCTGTTATGATGCGTCCAATTCTTGGTACCAATCGTCCGGCTCCTACGGGCCTAAGTCAGTTGGCCGACAATTCTTCACACATAGAAGATTTAAAAATTATACCGAACCCGGCAGAAGACTATTTGATATTGATGACAAAATTATCAGAGATTAAAAAGCTCAATATCTTTAATTCGATGGGTCAGCAGATGGTGTTTCAAAAATCTACAACCCCGACCGGCACTAGGATAAATACTTCCTTATTTCCATCCGGATTGTTTCTCATTCAGGCTATCGATAGTGCCGGAAGGTCGTATACTGCTCAGTTTGTTAAGCAATAACTCAAATTAGTCGCATTAATTAGGAGCTAAAAAGCCGGAAAGCCTAATTGAAGCCTATTTGAGTAGACACTCAACACCATTTTTTGGCAAAGTTTTGGCTCCATAAGCTTATCCAATAGTTATATTTAGAGGTTTGAAAATACAAAACGTATACAAGGTCTTGGTCATTGGACTTACGCTGCTGCTGTTGTTTACAGGGGCGGTAATGGCATTGTTTTCTCGACCCCAATTTCAGAACTGGGTGCTTGAGCAGGTAAGGGCGGAATTCAGTAAACAGTTAAAAACACAGATTGAAATCAAAACCATTGACCTTCATCTGTTTCAAAAAGCTGTTTTAGGTGGTTTACTCATTCGAGATCAAGCTAACGACACCCTGCTATATGCTCAGGAAATGAAGATAAACATGGGGGCTTTTTTGTTGTTTAGAAAACAGATAACGTTGAATACCATCAGCCTGGATAGAGTTTACCTCAATGTTTACCGTAAAAATGCTGACAGTGTCTTTAACTATCAATTTATTGCTGATAAATTTCAGTCGAATGATACTTCACGAACTCAAAGTCAGTGGAATTTTCCACTTCGAATGATTGAACTACAAGATGTACGCATCAGATACAATGATGAGCACACTGCTCTAGCAGAGTTGAATTTACAGCATTTGAAAGTAGACGTTCAAGATTTTAATTTGCCACAACAACGTTTGTCGATAAACACCATTAGTATTGAAAAACCGCAACTTAACTATCTAGCCTACAACACTGCCACCTCTGACACCACTTCAGTTTTCAACCAGCATTCACCGGCTTTTTCAAGCAATGGATGGACGCTTTATCTTAAAAATATGGAAATTGAAGATGCTTCATGCCAGGTTACTTCACATAAAAATTTGCAGACAGCTTATTTCAACCCGAACGATTTTGCCATCCAAAACTTATCGGTAGCCATCAACCAATTCATACTGCAAGGCGATTCATTAGGGGGTATAGTGGATGGAATTTCTTTTCATGAATCGTGTGGCTTCGACCTGAGTCAGTTTTCAACGAGGTTCTCATTTAGCAATCAAATGCTTACATTGGATGATCTGAAAATTGCTACTCCTCATAGCCATTTGCAATCGGCCATTAGTCTAACGTATGCAAATTTAAATTCATTTAGTAACTGGCATGATGACCTAAGATTTTCGGTACAATTAAAGGAAGCAAAAGTCTCCCCTCAGGACCTAGACTATTTTTATCCCTTAAGTGATCAATATCCATTGCAGGAAATTAAATTAAAAGGAAATATACAAGGTACATTAAGCAATCTAAAAGCTCGAGAATTAGAGTTTAATTATGGGCAGGATAATTATTTAGCCGGCAAGGTAGTATTGAAGGGATTGCCAGATTTGGATAACACTTTTATTGAATTCACAGCAGATCAATTAAATACAAATGGAAATCAGCTATTGCTATTGATTCCTACTAAAGATAAACCTGAAGAATTAGGTAGGCTTGGAAATATATTATTTCGTGGCAGTGTAACCGGATTTATCAGTGACTTGGTTGCCCACGGCGAAGTAGCTACCGGGCTAGGAAATGCAACATATGATATTAATTTAAAAATAGGGTGTGTGCTTAAAAAGCTCAAATTCGTGGGCCAGCTAGCTATTGAGAATTTACAAAGGGGTCGTTTCCTAGATGAAGAAAAAAGGGAGGGCCCAATAACCGCCAATGCTTCACTGGAGGGCCACGGGTGGTTTAATCACAATCCTTACATAAAAATAAGTGGTGGATTTGATCAGTTGTATTTTAACGATTATAATTATCATGACCTCAAACTTGATGGGTCTTTTGATCAAAAGTTATTTAAAGGAAATTTTAGTTCTACGGATGACAATTTTAACATTCAGTTCACTGGCTTAGCCGACTTTAATGATTCCATTCCCCGATTTAATTTTACTTCAACGGCTAAACATATAGCCCTCAAAACGGTAAACCTGACCCAAGAGCCTTATATCTTTAGTGGTAATTTTTCGCTTATTGGTTCAGGTAATACTATCGATAATTTTCAAGGCACAGCAGATTTGCGCAACGCAATCATTAAATTGCAAGATGGCAGTTGCACCTTAGATTCGTTTGTTTGTGAATCACATAAAGTGGGCCGTCAAAAATTATTTACTGTAAAAAGTGATGTGATGGAAGCAGATGTAAATGGGGATTTTACCTATGAAGGCTTACCTAAAGCTTTGCAGAAGATGGCGAACAATGTATTTCCGTCTTACATACCCCTAGTAGACAATAGCGAATCGAGTGGCTTGATTCAAGATTTTCAATTTACCATTCTGATCAAGGAACCGTATCAACTGACTCAATTATTCTTACCTAAGTTGGAATCCTTTGATAGTGCACGTATTGCAGGTAAATTTAACAGTGCAACCAACTATCTTACCTTGAATGGTGACATTCCCTTTGTTAAGTACGACCAAATCACTCTGAAAAATCTGGCTATTAATGCCCAATCAAAAGGTGGACTTTTTTACAGCGAAATTAACTGCAATACCTTTGGATTAACTGATAGTTTTCGAATTCACGATAGTAGATTGAAATTGATAGCAGCAAGGGATAGTCTAATATATAGTTTTACGGCTGCCAACGACACAGGCAGTCGAATTGCAAATTTGGCCGGTATGGCTTATGCATCACCTTCCAGTTTAAAGATGCAATTGTCCCAATCAAGTCTGAAAATTGCTGACAAAATCTGGCGCATTAATCCAGACAATGAGTTTGTCTACGAAAAGAATAAATTAAAAATTCGCGACTTTGGATTTCAGCACGACAGCCAAAGTGTTCTTTTTAATACAGTTAGCGATTCGTTAAATACCTATAATCTTAAGGTAAGCATTCACCAACTTTCACTACCGGATTTGGAGGAGACATTCTATCATTCTCGGAATATAAAAGGTACGGCTAATGCTGAATTGGTGATAATAGATGCTCTTGGTGATAAGCTCACTCCAGAAGGCGAATTAAAACTTAATAATTTTATTTACGGAGCCGATAGCATTGGGGATGTGGTTTCAACATTTACTTATCAAAACAACACTAAAAAACTTACTACTCATTTGCTTGTTCTGCACAATGAAAATAAATTAGATGCTAATGGGGTGGTCGACTTTAATCAGCAACCTGGAAGCTTGAACATTATTGCTGACCTTCAAAAGTTTGACCTATCTTCTTCCGAGCCATTTATTAAAGATGTTCTATCTCAGAAAAAGGGAATAGCAACCGGTAAGCTAACCGTTACAGGTACACTCAATAATCCGCTTATAAATGGTTCGCTGCAGGTTGAAAATGGAGCTACAAGAATCACATATCTGAATACCTACTATAGATTTGAAAAGGCCACGGTCGATTTTAAAGATAACTTGATAATATTTAACAAACTCATACTTCGAGATACACTTAATAATCCGGCAGATGTATGGGGGAGCATAGATATTAGAAACTTTAAAAAGGTATTGCTGGATTTAAAAATAGAAACACAAAATCTGTTAGTGATGAATACTAACTACGAACAAAATCCTTTGTTCTTTGGAACTGCTTATGCCGCCGGAAATATAAACCTTGTGGGACCTACCTGGGCATTAGATATAATAGCAAATGCGAAAACTATGAAGGGAACACATATCTATATTCCTATAGATGATGATCGCGACACGAAGAAGCATGACTTTGTCACATTTATTAATCATTCGGATACGGTCGTAAGAAAATATGTTGAAGATTTGGATGGTATTGCCCTCAATTTTGATTTTGATATCACCAAGGATGCAGAAGTTGATTTGCTAATGGATTTGCAGGCTGGTGACGTGCTCCATGCAATAGGAAAAGGCGAGATAAAGATTGACTATAATACCGTCAGTACATTCAATATGTATGGTAATTATCTAATCAGCCAAGGAGATTACTACTTTACCTTTCAAAACATTTTTAATAAAAACTTTATCATACAACCCGGCAGCAGCATCACTTGGAATGGTAGTCCATATAATGCCCTAACTGACGTAACAGCCAATTACAAATTGCGAACATCAGTATATGAGCTAATAAAAAATGATTTGCTGACAACTTCTGATGAAAACTCTGCTGCTCTTCGTTCAAGAGTGCCAATCAACGTAGGGTTAAAATTGAGTGGCGCACTCATCAATCCTGATATTAGTTTTGATATTTCGGCGCCTGATGCAGGCAGCACTACACAGTTTTATACTCAAAGAAAATTTGACCAGCTAAAAGCCGACCCGGCTGAGATGAACAATCAAATATTTGGACTATTAGTGCTCGGCAAGTTCTTGCCTACAGCCGGGGCAACTTCCGCCACTACCAATAACCCCTTTACCAGCGGCGTTAATAATACCTGGACCGAGTTTGCATCCACTCAGGTAAGTTCCAGGCTCAATGATATCTATTCGAGATTTACCAAAGATCCGAACACCGATTTCAATGTGAACTACAGGGTGTATGACGAAAGTAGCCTCGAAAAAACCTTACGCGGACAAACCGTTACCGCCAATATATCAAGAAAATTTTTCAATGATCGAGTGAATGTAGATGTGGGTGGCAACTTTGATTTTGGGCGCACTGGCAGTACGGGCGACGCTACCACGGCCAATAATAATTTTGCAGGCGATTTCCAGATTAACTACGCTATAACACCCGATGGGCGTTTTAAATTCAAAGGCTTCAGAAAAACCGAATATGATATTCTGAAGGAAAGTAATAGAAACAGAACGGGAATAGCGCTTTCTTATAACCACCAATTTGATAGTTTTAAAGAACTATTCAATAGGAAGGCTAACATAAAAAGTGACCAGATAAAGTAATTAGCTGACAGCATCAACTGTAACAAGTATTTTTTTGATTTGATGATATGCTAAAAGGGTTAAGCTAATGAAATTGTTATCTTAGCTGCCTGTTTCGTTAATGTGTGGTCAATGCTTTACCTTTTTTATACCCTAAGTTTTGAATCAAAAAAATTATGCCTTCCAATAATTATTACGTAGAAGAAAAAAAATAAAGCAGTTCAGTATTTTACTTGAACAGAGTTTATGGCAAGAATTTTAATAATTACCCAAGTATTTTATCCTGATACAGCTGCTACTGCTCAACATCTTATTGATTTAGCTATCAGCTTAAGACGTAGAGGGCATGAGGTTACTGCTTTCACAAGTAGATTTTCGTATGAAAATCCGAATATTATATACCCAAAGATTGAACAAAAGGAAGGGATTTATATCCATCGCATTCGGAATACCGGATGGGGCAAACGGAATATATTAACCCGAGTACTCGATTTTTTATCTTTCAATTTACTGCTGCTTAATAAACTTTGTTTTACCGCTTCCTCTGACTTCGACATCATGCTGGGAATGACTTCGCCACCATTGGTTTCTTTCATTGGTATTTTAATTGCTAAATGGAAAAAGTGGAAATTTTACTATTGGACTATGGATTTACAACCAGAATTATCCATTCAATCGGGGTTAATGGAAAAAGATTCATTGGTGGCCAAAGTTTTTACCAAAATGGGAGATTATATTTTTAAGCATAGCGATAAAATAATTGTTCTTGACAGGTACATGGCTGAACACATAATTAATCGAGGAGCCAGTAAAGAAAATATATCTATGATCCCGGTTTGGCCTGTAATGGACAGGGTATATGAAGGCGATCGATTAGCTAATCCTTACCGAAAAGCCAATCAGTTTGGCGAAAAGATTGTGATTATGTATTCGGGTAATCACTCATATGTGCACCCATTAGATACCATACTGGAGAGTGCAAAAATTTGTGCTACTAATGAAAAGCTTTTGTTTGTGTTTGTTGGCGAAGGTGTTAGAAAAAAGGAGGTAATTGAGTTTAGAAAAAAACATCAATTGAACAATATTGTCTCATTACCCTATGAGCCACGTAACAATATTTATAATTCGCTAGGAGCTTCCGATTTTCAGTTGGTTATACTGGGTGCCGGACAAGTTGGATATACACACCCCAATAAAATATATGGCGCTATGTTTATCGGTAAACCGTTTATTTATATTGGACCACCTGAAAGTCATATTGCTGATATTGCGGTGCAGTGCCCGGGAAATATTAGTGTAAGACCAGGCGACTCTAAACTACTGGCAGAAAAATTAATGAAATTAGCCAATGACAATGATATCAAGGCCGAAACAGGCAAACAAAATCGAGAATTTGCGTTAAAGCATTTTAACCCGGATAGTCTTAGAGAAAAGATGGCAAGTTTGTTTGATTAGTGCATCCAATCAAGCACATCATTAGCCTCTATAGGTATACCGGCCTCTGCCATCAAATCGCGGTTTCCATTTTCAGTGATGAGTATGTCGTTTTCTAACCTTACACCTATTGCTTCCTCTTTAATATAAATGCCAGGTTCACAAGTTAACACCATGCCCGGGGCAAATTTATTGCCATAGTAGTTTCCAATATCGTGTACATCTAATCCCAAAAAATGGCTGGTGCCATGCATAAAGTATCGCTTGTACAAAGGGGCATCCGGATTTTGCTTTGCCACGTCCTCCTTTTTAAGCAGGCCAAGTTTAAGGAGTTGTTCTGTGGCAATTTTTCCAACTTCTCTTTCGTAAGGCTGCCTTTCGTTGCCAGACACCAACATTTTTATTGCTTGTTTCTGAATTTCGAGAACGGCATTGTATACTTCCAATTGTCTTGTGGTAAATTTCCCATTTACTGGCAGCACTCTGGTAATGTCAGCATTATGCATTGCGTACTCTGCTCCAAAATCTAGCAGAATTACATCCCCATCGATCAACTGTTGGTTGTTTTTGTTATAATGTAAAATGCAGCTATTTTTACCAGAAGCTATTATGGGCTCAAATGCATGTCCCGTGGCACGGTTCGAAATATATTCATGAATCATTTCAGCTTCCAGTTCATACTCCCATGCGCCTGGCCGCACCTTTTTTGCCATCCTTTTAAAGGCTTTGCCGGTAATTTCGATAGCAGTTTTAAGTAGATTTATTTCCACATCCGACTTTATTTCACGTAGTTTTGCCATAATGGGTGCACTTCTTTGGTAGGTGTGCAACGGATAATTTTTCTTTAGGTCCCATATAAATCGCAGATCGCGGTAAGGCACTTCATGTACATATCGGTCGTTTTCGTTAGTATTTAAAAAAACCACCTGTGCATGACGCATAAGCAGATGAAGTACTGCCGGTAATTGATCAAGCCACATAACTTGCTTAATACCACTGGCTTGTCGGGCTTCATCTTGGGTGTACTTATGACCCTCCCAGGTAGCTATTTCGTCATTGGTTCGTTTTACAAAAAGTATTTCTTGCCGATTGTCAATAGGGCAGTCAGGAAATATCAGCAAAACGGTTTCTTCCTGATCAATACCTGTCAGAAAGAAAAGGTCGCTATTCTGCCTCCAAAGATGCTGAGCATCGGCATTTCGAGGCATTAAGTCATTAGCATTAAAAATAGCCAGTGCGCCAGCCGGAAGATTTTGTGAAAAACGGGCTCGGTTATTAATGAAAAGGGAATTCTCGATACTAGAATATTTCATAGCTATATACGATTTAAGCAACAAAACTAATTAAAAGCCAGTCATTTTTGACACTTCAAGGAGTCTTTTGGATGAAATAAAATTCTATCTTTATCGCAAGATATCGTTTAGCCAATTGATTTTGAGATTTCGCACAAGTTTATAGTTCATGATAGGACAATCCTTCTTTAATCATATTTATTCTGCAAGTAGCATATTTCCGTTTTTGGCCTTTGCCTTGGCTTTTTTGATTACGTTCTATTCGATTCCTTCTATTATAAAAGTTGCCGTACTCAAAAATCTATTCGACGAGCCCAATTTCAGGAAATCGCACATTGGAAAAATACCCACCTTGGGAGGGCTAGCTATGTTCATTGGCTTTAGTCTGTCAACACTCTTGTTTTCCGACCCAAGTAATTTTGTAGGCATGCAGTATGTTCGAGCTGCGTTTGTCATTTTATTTTTTCTAGGAATGAAAGATGACATTATCGTGCTTTCGCCCGATAAAAAATTTATAGGGCAAATTCTTTCTGCTGTTATTTTAGTTTTTATGGCCGGACTTCGCCTGACCAACTTAAACGGCTTGTTTGGAATTTATGAGCTTAACTATTACCTCAGTGTAGGTTTATCCATATTTGCCATCTTAGTTATTGTAAATGCCTTTAATCTTATCGATGGTATAGATTGTTTGGCTGGCAGTATAGGGTTTATTTGTACAGCTGCCTTTGCAGCCTGGTTCTATCGCATAGGCGAATTTCAAATGGTCATATTTTGCACGTCATTACTGGGAGCTATCTTAGGCTTTTTAAAATACAAT
>DAIMNW010000066.1:0-11110 GCA_036719905.1 Chitinophagales bacterium | reverse complement strand
ATATTGGGGTTCTAACCACATCTTGTCATAAACAATGGGCATCATCACATCGTTGCCGGTTATTTTTTCCAAGTCTTTTTTGGTGTCTTCAAAATTGCTGAACGGACTATCGGCTATCACTTTCTTAATTTCAACTCGATTGGCGCCTACTGTAATAGAGAGACCAGCCCCCACATAACCAATGCCGTACAAATCAAAATTGAGTCCCACATTCTTTCTTGCATATCCAATCACACCTTTTAAGTCCTTCACAAACTGTGGGTAAATGAACATATCACTCTTTATATCAAAATTATCACTCTTACCATAGCCACGATAATCATAAGCAATAACGCTGTAGCCCATAGAAAAAAACTGACCAATAATTTCAATATTATCAGCCATATTGCCTTTTCCATCGTCGCTAATGATAATGTATTTTTTAGCCGTTTTAGTGGGTTGGTCAAATTGCCATGCCCAAAGCTTTACCCCATCCTCAGTTGTGATAAAGAAATCTTTATAAGCCAGTCCCATATCTTTGGGGTCAACCTTATAATCACGAGAGGGTTGCAGGTCTGCCTTAATGTGTGTAGAGAAAAGGCAAATAGCTGCCAGTAGAATCAGATTTTTCATATTGTAGTTTAGAATTAAAGTTTGAAAACGAAAAGTAGGCAGAAGGAATTAGCTAGCCATATGCTTTAAACGGTATTTTTCCACATTATTTTTTTATAATAATATTTTTTATTCCCGAAAAAGATTTCTAACATTGCATTACAATCAGCAACCACTTTTTTGATTTCTTATTTAATTGAAGACTTGCGTTGTTCAGATTTCTGAGAATACACCCATTTTTCTCCTTTTCAACTAACTTTTTTTGATTGTTTGCAATAGCACAATAATTACATTTTACACCGGTATAGTTTGCAGTTGACTGCAACACCATCTCCTCTCAATTTGTTCAAATCTTAATAAAAAATAGAAGAATTCATGTACAACCTAACTGACCTCAACGGCCTGCCAATTGCTGATTTGAAGGAAATTGCTGCTAAAATGGAAATTAAAAATTACCAAAAACTGGAGCAGAAAGATTTAGTCTATCAAATCTTAGATAAGCAAGCCAGCGACACTAAGGTAACTGCCAAAGCTCCTGCTGCAGATAAGAAGCTTCGCCCCAGAAAGAAAAAAGTCGAAGCAGCCCCTTCTGAAGAGCCTGCGATTGACGAAGTAAAGAATGTGGAGCCTATAAATGAAATTGTAGTGCCACCAGCTGCACCCAAAAAAGCGCTTACACCACAGGAAATATTTAACTCATTACAAGGAGGTAACAAACAAGATCCTCCTGTACCAGCTAATAAAACCCAAAAGCAGGATTTTAACTCGAGTGCCAGTGTAAATGATACTACTAGTAATGAAGGAGAAAATGCCAGCCAGCCACAGCAGCCTACTCAGCCAGCGCAGCCGGCCCAGCCTCCAAAACGTGCCAGCACATTTACGGTTGAGCTGGATGGAATGATTCCTGGCGAAGGAGTACTTGAAATGATGCCTGAAGGTTATGGTTTTCTCCGAAGCGCCGATTACAATTATTTGAACTCCCCTGATGATGTTTATGTAAGTCCATCTCAGATAAAATTATTTGGCCTAAAAACCGGTGATACGGTTGTAGGAACCATACGTCCGCCAAAAGAAGGCGAAAAGTATTTTGCTCTTATCAAGGTGAACAATATAAATGGAAAAACGCCCGAGGAAGTTCGCGACCGAGTGCCTTTTGACTACCTCACTCCTTTGTTCCCTAATGAAAAATTTAATTTGTGTTACAGCCCAACAAGCTATAGTACACGATTGATGGATTTGTTTACACCCATTGGTAAAGGACAACGGGGATTAATAGTAGCCCAACCAAAAGTGGGTAAAACGGTATTGCTAAAAGAAGTAGCCAATGCTATTGCAGCAAATCACCCGGAGGTTTATTTAATTGTGCTGTTGATTGATGAACGACCCGAGGAGGTAACTGATATGGAACGCAGCGTTAATGCCGAAGTAATTGCTTCTACATTTGATGAGCCGGCCGAAAAACACGTGAAAGTATCGAGCATTGTACTTCAAAAAGCAAAACGACTTGTAGAATGTGGCCACGATGTAATGATTTTATTGGATAGCATTACCCGATTGGCTCGTGCTTATAATACCGTAGCACCCGGTTCAGGTAAAGTATTGAGCGGTGGCGTAGAAGCCACAGCCTTATTAAAACCTAAACAGTTTTTTGGCGCAGCTCGAAAAATTGAGAAGGGTGGTTCTCTTACCATATTAGCCACAGCCTTGATTGAAACCGGTAGTAAAATGGATGAAGTCATTTTTGAGGAATTTAAAGGCACGGGCAACATGGAATTGGTGTTAGACAGAAAATTGGCCAACCGCCGAATATTCCCGGCTATGGACCCTATGAGCAGTAGCACCCGACGTGAAGACTTATTGCTCGATAGAGAAACCTTGCAGCGCATGTGGATTATGCGAAATCACATGGCCGATATGAAATCGGAAGAGAGCATGGAAATTTTATTGAAAAATATGAAGAACACAAAAACCAACGAAGAGTTTTTGATGAGCTTGAATGGATAAAATTAGTTTTCAAAAAATAAAAAAAGCGCCTGCAGGTTTGTAGGCGCTTTTTTTTACTCGGTTGAATAAAATTCCTATACCAGGTTTTTCACCGCCTTTACAACATCATCTACTCCATATCCACATTCAGCATACAATTCTTTTTGAGAACCGTGCTCTACAAAATAATCGGGTATACCCAGACGCTTAACAGGTAAATGGAAATTGTTTTCGCTCATCCATTCTAATACAGCACTACCAAAACCACCCATCAGGCAGCCATCTTCAATGGTAATAATTTTTTTATACCGGCTACAAATTTCCTGCATCAGATGGCCATCTAAAGGTTTTACAAATCGCAAATCATAATGCGCCGGCTTGATATTTTCTTCGTTTAATTTTTTAAAAGCTTCTACCACAAAATTGCCTGGGTGGCCTATGCTCATTACCGCCACATTTTCACCATCACATATTTTTCGACCGGTTCCAATTTCAATTTCTTCGTAATCGGTTTGCCAACCAGCCTGCCCTTTGGCAAATTCAGGCATCACTCCTTCGCCCCTTGGGTAGCGAATGCTAATGGGAAAATTATTTTTATCTAACTGCGCCGTGTACATCAAATTGCGAAGCTCCTTCTCATTCATTGGTGAGGCCACCACCATATTGGGAATACAACGGAAATAAGCCATATCGTAGGCTCCATGATGTGTGGCACCATCATCGCCCACAACACCTCCTCTATCGAGACAAAATATAACGCCCAACTTCTGAATGGCTACATCGTGTACAGCCTGGTCGTAGGCTCGTTGCATAAAGGAGGAGTAGATATTGCAAAACGGTCGCAAGCCTTGGGTGGCCAAGCCGGCTGAAAAGGTGACGGCATGCTGCTCGGCTATTCCCACATCGAAAGCACGGTCAGGCATTTCGGCCATCATATATTTCAGTGAAGAACCACTAGGCATAGCTGGAGTAACACCCATCACTTTGTCATTTTTCTTAGCCAAATCGATGATTGTCCAACCAAAAACATCTTGATATTTTGGAGGTGTTGGCTTGTCAATCACTTTTTTGACTAGCTCGCCCGTTTCCGAATTGAACAAACCCGGTGCATGCCAAAGGGTTTGGTCTTTCTCTGCCAAATCGTAACCCTTGCCTTTTACTGTAACAATGTGTAACAGCTTGGGCCCACCCACATGTTTTAATTCAGTTAAAACCTCAACCAGACGCACTACATTATGTCCATCTATTGGACCAAAATACCGCAACTTCAACGACTCAAAAATATTGCTCGAACGTGAAATCACACCTTTCAAACCGGCTTCTACCTTACTGAGCATGTGCCTACTGGCTTTGCCTCCGGGTATATGCCCAAGGGCATTCCAAATCTCGTCACGAAATTTATTATAGGTAGCCGAGGTAGTTACATCGGTCAAGTATTCTTTTAAGGCCCCCACATTGGGGTCAATACTCATGCAATTATCATTCAATATAACCAGCATATTGGCATTGGCCACTCCTGCATGATTCATAGCTTCGAAAGCCATGCCGGCTGTCATAGCCCCATCGCCTATCACAGCAATGTGCTGTTTATCGCTCAACTTTAAATACTTAGAAGCTACTGCCATCCCCAACGATGCAGAAATTGAAGTTGACGAATGCCCCACTCCGAAAGTGTCATACTCACTTTCGTCTCGTTTTGGGAAACCGCTAATGCCTTTATACTTTCTATTGGTGTGAAATACTTCTCTACGGCCCGTCAATATTTTATGTCCATAGGCTTGATGGCCAACATCCCAAACCAATTGGTCGATTGGCGTATCAAAAACATAATGTAAGGCCACTGTAAGTTCTACCACACCCATGCTGGCGCCAAAATGCCCACCATGTACACTAACGGTATCTACAATAAATTGTCGCAGCTCATCGCAAAGTTGAGGCAATTGATCTACTCTAAGTTTTCGCAAGTCGGATGGGTATACCACCTTACTTAATAATTCCCCTGCAATTGCTTTAGCCATTTTATCTATAAATTTTTTCGGTAAAAGAGTTAGTAAAGATAAAAAGTACTGCTTATTCCAAGGCATTAAAATTTTGAGCCTCGGTAAGCTTATCCATGTATTTTTACTCCCTTATTATTTTCTACTAGCGAATGCTTAAACAACTTTTATCAAATAAGTACTTCTGGATTTTGGCTTACGCTACAGCTTTATGCTTTGGACTCTTACAGCATGAAATGTGGCGTGACGAATGGCAGGCATGGAGCATTGCACAGGCTAGTCATACCCTCAGCGACTTATGGTTCAACACCCGATATGAAGGCCACCCGATGGGTTGGTTTTGCATTCTCTGGTGTTTAAGCAACCTAGGCTTTTCAGCTTGCTCCATGCAAATGGTGCATGGCTTATTCAGCCTAACGTTGGCTGTTATAGTACTTTGGCGTTCCCCATTTTTATTTTGGCAAAAAATTCTCTTACTCTTTGGCTACTTCTTTCTCTTCGAGTATGGCATTATCTGCCGCAACTATTTGCCTGGAATACTCTTGTTTTTTGTAGCCATCCATCTAATCAAATCAACAAGGTCCAAGCGTTCAATTTGGTTTGGGATAGTATTGCTGCTCATGTGTCAAATGAACTTTTACAGCCTGATGCTATCGGTGCCGCTATTGCTTTATTATATCTGGTTAAATAAAAAAAACCTGAGTGATCTGGTTTCACTTGCAATGATATACACTATCGGACTATTTGTGGGCTTTTATTCCTGTCTGCCTCCAGCTAGTAGTTCGTTTGGTCAAATTTCATCACCACTCTTTCTATCAGCTTCTAAGTTTTCTTCTGCTATTGGAAGTGTGTGGTGTGCCATGGTTCCTTTGCCTATATTCTGGAAAAATGAAATTTGGAACACTCATATACCATCGGCTAATGGGTTACAATTGCTGGGTGGATTATTATTCTGGGTGGTTGCCTTCTTAATTTTTAAAAAGAATAAACCGGTACTTCTTCTCTACTTTCTTGGCTCCATCATTTTGTGCTTGTTTGCCTATGCTGAGTATTTAGGTTACAATCGTCATTTTGGTCATCAATACATTTGGTTTTTGGGGTGTGCATGGTTGGCTTATGAAGAAATAAAAACGCTGAAGGTTTTTAAGATCACATTTTTTACCGTCTTACTCTTTCAGTTTTTGGCCGCTGAAATTTTGTATGTAGAAGATTTTCGGAAACCATTTTCATCGGCTCAGGCTGCAGCTATTTACATAAAGTCACACTTTGCTAGCGAACCTATTTATGGTGCCGAAGATGCTCCTCTGTCAGCCTTAGCCGGAGAATTAGGTAAGCCCATAACATTTTTGAACAATAGTAGAACAAACACTTTTGTGGTTTGGGATAGCTTGCGCACCTTCCCAACCGATTCATTGTTATGGAGCCGAATTTTTCAACTTGCCGACAATGATGAACCCAAATTGTTTGTACTCACCTACCATCCGTGGTATCAGAATGAAGAAGTATTGCTAGATGCAAATCAGTCAAAAGTATTATCGAGCAACAACGGAAAAAACTACAAAGTAACCTGCATCAAATCTTTCGTGGGCAGCATGGTGCCCGATGAAAATTATTCAATTTATCGAGTTATACGGGAGTAGCTATCTACAGCGCTACCGGTTTGAATTGCTCAAACGATTTATTGCAATCTTTACAAAAATGAATGGCACGGCAAAGCGTATAGCCGAAAGGAATTTGAAGAAATGTGTTAGTGCCATTGCACTCCGGGCAGTTAATGCCAATCATCATTTCTTTGGTAACGGTACCGGCAGTAGTGGCCGGTGGAGCTATTCTGTGTTCCTTGAGACGTTGCTTGCCTAGTTCAGAAATCCTATTCGTATCCCAATGAATGGTTTCATCAACCAGCACTTCAATCTTACTTTCGGGCAATGCTTTTTGTAAATCATCGGCTATCAATTTCTTGATATATTGGGTTGCCGGGCAAGCTGCATATGTAGGTATCATTTTTACCTCAACCTTATCATCATGAACCGAAACACCGGTAATCATTCCCAAATCGAGCACCGAAAGAGCCGGAATTTCCGGATCAAAAACATTTCGTAACACGTCATATACTGCTTGCTCTTCCATAAAATTTGAATTAAACAGATAACTGAAATTGTTGCTACCATTCAGCTGTGGGGTCAAGCGAAATTACTTCCCTCATCTCCTTTAGCATTACTTGCAGGTGTTCGCTATGATAACCATGGCGACCGCCCAACACAGGTGTACTGGATTCCACATTCGGAAGCTTTAGGCCTGCATCGGTAAGCAAAGGCTGAATTTTTTGTAACCATCTTGCCTTTAGTTCACTTTCACTTATTTCGAAAAACCTGCTGCTTGTGATTTCCTCTTCGCCATCATACGTTTCAAACAAACCAAGCGCATACGGAATGCATTCATTCAATGCTGATTGCATTCTTGCCTTGCCTTCTTCATTGCCCTTCGACAGTTGCAGCAGAAAAGTTTCGGCATGCATTACATGGTACTTTAATTCCCCCTTTATTTTTTTTGCCAAATGAGCTATAGGAGCAAACGATGAATGCTGCAGTAGCTCATAACGAATCAAATCAGCTTCATCAAAAAGGAAGTGGCGCATTAATGTAAAATCATATTCACCAATTGGCAATTCAACAAACTGAGAACTCATGAATTCACTTTCCGGTCGCTGGAAAGCCAACCACTCTGCATTTTTTTCCCATCCATTTTCATTCATCATTTTATAAATAGCCCACGCATGACCAATTTTGTCCTGCGCCATGCTGGCAAAAGCAATGTCTTCTTCCAGAAATGGACCAAAACCTGTCCACTCACTATTGCGATGACCTAGTATAAAACTATCATCAGCCGTTTTTAATAAAAAATTTTTAATAGCAGTACTTATCATTTTGATTCAGGATGTAATTTTTTATACGCATTAATTTTATCTCGAACTTTAAAGCCATACGCTTCGCGGTACTCTTTATCAATAGCCGTTTCAAATAAATCAGCATCATTGTAACTAAAGGCGGTTATGTCCTGAGTACGAACTACCCACATATTGGCACATAGTTGCCGTCGTCCATATTGCTCTTTGGCAAAAAGTAAGGCTTGCGCCGCATTGGGTGCATGTACACTGCCTACATGAATGTGATGGTCGCCTCGTTTTTTTTGGTGAAATACTTCAAAAGGAATCCAACTCTCTCCCTGATTCACTTCCGTGCTTGCTTCCACCGGCGCTATCCGGTTTACCCTGGGGTCAAAACTTTTCATCATTAGCTTGCTGATTTATTCAATAATAATTTTTTGTGTTCCAATTACCTGTTTATCGGAACGTATAGTGAGCAAATACACTCCCTTCTTCAATTCGCTCACATTAAGTTGGTTTTGACCGCTAGTTACATTAAAGCTGGCCATGTTCTTTCCTTCCAAATCAAAAAGTTCTGCTCTGGCGTTTTGAAGCTTAGGAGTATTAATTTTAAGGTGGAGCACATCTTTGGTTGGATTGGGCGAAATCGTGAATTCATTGGTTTGATTGACTGGAGAAATTCCCAACGGGCCCACAGAAAAACAATTCAAACAGCCGGCTGAACAATTTCCATTGTCAACTAAAACATTATACAACCCTAAATTGGCGGTGCTGGGTATAGCTAATGACAAACCAAGGGTGTTGCCGGAAGCACTGTTAAGTGTAATAGGGCCAAGTACGCTGCTCCCTTGATAAAAAGTAACGGTGGAACTTCCTTGGGTAATATCGATACACGTAGGGCAGCTACAAGATGAACCCATTCCAAAATTTATTCCGGCGCCTGTAATAGTAACATTGAGCGACGAACCGGCATTGCTGCTACTTGGGTTAATGTTGCTCAAGGTTTGTGATTGTGCCGAAAAACCAAAGCCTATTAAAACCAACAACATAACCAGAATTTTATTTGACATGATATTTTTCGTTTAATTTTTCCTTGATTATTTTTAAATAATATGATTTGCGTTCACTTTCCTCTACCGTTGTTTTTGTCCACTCCATGGCCCTTTCATAATCTCCTTCATTAAAACAAATAGCAGCCAAATTTAGTTTGGGTTCGTCAAAAGAAACATTTACATCAAGGGCTTTTTGATAGAATAATTTTGCTTCCTGATGATGATTTAACACTTCAAATGTAGATCCCAAATTATTAAGCACATGCTGATTATAGGGATGAACCTTATAAGCAGAATAAAAATCTACTAGTGCTTGGTTATAATTCCTTGAACTGAAATCAGCAATACCTCGATACCATTTGATTGGCATGGTGGTAGGGTCAACGGTATAAAAATAAGAACTTGCTTGATCACAATTTTCAATAATGCCCTTGGCATCTCCTTTCAATCGGCAGTTATTGGCTTGGCCAGAAAAATGCTCTCCTCGTATTCTATAATAACCAATAATAATGTTCAAAGTTAATGAAAAGATAAACAGAATGAGGATGATTTTCATCACCCGGATAGATAGATAGGTATTTTGCTTAGTCAACTTTGGCCACTCAAAATTCACAAATAACATACTGAAAATAATGCTTAGCAAAACGGTATGTTCAATCCGCTCTTTTGGAAAATCAAAGAATGAGAATACCAGATAACTAATGATTATAAAAAGGTAAATCAGCGGTAAGGCTCCGGATTGCTTGTTGCCAAAATAAGTTTGCCCAAGAAACAAAAGTATCCACAGCACGAATCCATAATAAAGCAGAAAGCCAACCATTCCGGTTTCGGATAGCACCCACAAAAAGTCATTATGAGGTCGCTGAAAAGTAACGTTCATTCGCTCCACCCTCCACAATCCCACCACAGAAACGCTTGGGTAACAAATTGGCCAATTGCCGGCACCCACGCCCATCCATTTGTTATGTTTTATCAGGGTGAGGGTTTTTGACCAAAGTAGTAAGCGTTCATTTGCGGTCTCGTTGTTCAGTAACTTTTCTATCCCAATTTTATTTTTAATTTCTTTGGTTGCTTGATTGCTCGATACACTTACCAGCGCTATCACCAGCAGCGATAAAGCGGCTGTTACTACCAATAGGTAATTCAGTTTTCGATTCTTCTTGCCAAGAACATAAACCAGCCCGACCAAACCTCCGGAAAAAATGATTCCTAACCACACAGACTTCGTTTTTAGAAGAAATAATAAGCTAATCACAAGAACTAGTAACAAGGCACATAGCAATTTCCAAAATCGTTCTCCTCGAAAGAAAAACAATTTGGTAGGAATGAGAAAGAGCAGCAATAATCCGCTTAGCAAATTTTTATGTCCGGAATAAGACTTGACAGTGTATAATGAATCAGCATTGATTTCCGCTAAGCCAATCAGTTGATAAATAGCGACGGCCGAAACCACCAACCCGGCTAAAAGCAAAATTTTTAGCACGGTAATTTCTTCTATGAATTTATTGCCGATACAAAGTACAAAGCAGACAAACACAACAAGCCCCAAACCGGTGCGCTGTGAATCAAATATCGCTTCGGCTTTATTGGTTGCATACAAAATAGAAAGTAGAGAAATGAGGTAATAAGCCAAATAAAGCCCCAAAGGAATCCATAGTTTGGAAGGAAAAGTCAATTTACGGTTGGCCAACAAAAGATAAATCACTACGAAGGCTAACGCCAATGAGGTGGCACTAAATCGTGGTGCCAGTGTATAATCGAGTCCGTAAGCACTGTTTGCAAATACTGAACATACAACCAAAAAAGAGATAAGTAGAGTGGCAACTATTTTTTGAATAGAAAATACTTGAATGGTAGAGCCCATTGCTTTCAGCTTGTGCGAATTAATTAGTTTTATCGCCCCTTAGTTGTCTAAATCGTTTTCGGGCTTCTACCACAAAGGTACTACCCGGATATTTCAACAGTAGATCGCCATAGAGTTGCTTTGCTTTTTCTAAATCGATTTGATGAAACTGATAGATATCGGCCAAGGAAAAAAGAGCGTCGTCAGCTAAAATATCATCGCCCCATTTGGTTAAAATGTTTTCGAGTAATGGGATGGCTGCTGCATATTTTCTTTCTTCCTCCAAAATATTTGCTTTTGCAAAAAGTACATTATCTTCTAAATCGCTATCGGGATAGAAGTGTAGCAAAGAATCGAACGCTTGAATGGCTTCCTCATTTTTATTTTGAAAATTTAGTAAATCGGCTGCTGCAAATAGTTTCATAGCGTTGAGATGGGCAATGCTATCGCCACTGCTACCCAAATTTTCTGTAATAAAAATAGAAAGGTCGAGGGCATCGTTGGCTATTTCTTCACTCGTGCTGCCTTTCAATACATCCATTTGGCCTTGTGCCCATTCAAAATCGCCGAAGTAATAACTCCATTTTGCATTTTTAAAACGGGCTAACTCCCCCAAAGGTTCGGCTTGCATTTCTTTATCCACCTGACTGTAGATTAAAGTACTCTCCCACTTATCGCCATTTATTAAATAATAATCGCCTAAATCGAGCTTCAGCGAATTTTTCATTCTGCTATCTTGCCAGGGAAGTTTCAAGGC
>DAIMNW010000065.1:0-11144 GCA_036719905.1 Chitinophagales bacterium | reverse complement strand
GCCCCAGACGCAGTAAAATTTATTGAAGAAGCTAAAGATGGCATGAACAAGGCTATTAGTCACCTTGAATCTGAGCTGAGTAAAGTAAGAGCAGGGAAGGCAACACCAGCCATGTTAGAAGGTTTGATGGTAGATTATTATGGCAATTCTACTCCAATCAACCAAGTTGCAAATATTAATAGCAGCGACGCCCGAACCTTGGTGGTTCAGCCTTGGGAAAAAAGCATGTTGGCACCCATAGAAAAAGTTATTCTGGCAGCCAACCTAGGTGTGACCCCAATGAATGATGGTAATATTATTAGAATTGTATTGCCCCCCTTGACGGAAGAGCGCCGTAAAGAATTAGTAAAAACAACAAAAACGATGGCCGAACACAGCAAAGTAGCTATTCGAAACCTAAGAAGAGACGCCATTGAGCATATTAAAAAGCTTCAAAAAGAAGGAGTTGCAGAAGATGCAATCAAGGATAGCGAAGCTGAAGTACAGGCTCTTACAGATAAACATATTGCTATTGCTGATCGCCACTTAGAGTCGAAAGAGAAAGAAATAATGACCATTTAATTTTAAACAATAATTTCTATATTTCGTATAATTACAAGTAGTCAAGTCGTTATCCCTAACAATTAATCAAACAACAAACATGTCAAACAACTCTACTGATTCCACTACTCAAAAAGCCAAAGACATTATTATTGTAACGTTCTTAGCTATGGCTGCATTTTTCATCACTGTCTGTGTTGTATTGTCGCTACATGGTTATCAATCACCTCATGAAGAGGGAAGTTCACAAAGTATTGCCTACGATCGTAAGTAATCAAAACTTATAATCACTAAAAAAGGAGAAGTGTTGCGAAACACTTCTCCTTTTTTAGTGATTTGTAAAACTGTTTACATCACCTTTTTCATTTCGGCTCCAATAAAACCGGCCAGTTCAGCAATGTATTTTTTTGAAAAATTAAACTGGATACCGCCCATGCTGTATAATTCTTTTAAAGGCTTAGTATATCCAAGACTTAACATGGCCATATAATTGTCCAAAGCTAATTCCGGATCTTTTCTGTACTGTTTCCACATAGCTATGCTTCCGAGTTCGGCAATAGCGTATTCAATGTAATAAAATGGTACTTCAAACAGGTGTAACTGAGCCTGCCATTGAACATCAATACTATCTTCCAAATCAGAATAGTCAATTACCGAAGGTGTAAATTCGAAGAAAATCTCCTTCCATTTTGCTTTACGTTCCATTTCGGTATGATTGGGATTGATGTAGATCCAATGTTGAAACTTATCAATAATGGCTACCCATGGGAAAATCTTCAATACTCGTTGAAATAGCTGTAAACGTGATCGTCTTAAATCATCGGCATCTTTAAAAAAGTGATTCCAATGCTCCATACTAATCAACTCCATGCTCATACTTGCCACTTCGGCAATCTCACTTGGATAATCTTTAAAATCGCGAAGAGGCAAATCTTTACTTAAGAATGAATGAATGGCATGACCGCCTTCATGAACCATGGTGATCAAATCGCGAATATTGCCTGATGAATTCATAAAAATAAAGGGTACGCCTACCTCGGGCAATGTCATGTTATAACCCCCAGGCGCCTTTCCTTTTCTTGACTCTAAGTCAAAATGGTTCATTTGCTCCATGGTTGCAATACATTCAGCAAAATAAGGTCGAATTTCGAAGAAACACTCTTTGGTTTTCTTTATCAGTTCTGCAGCATTAGAAAAAGGCTCTAAGGCTTGCGCATCAGCTTCATCTACTTCTATATCCCAAGGTTTAAGGGGGCCCTCTATTCCAAGCTTTTCTTTTTTGTAAGTATAAAACTCATTGAGAAGTGGAATAATTTCGGTTTTAATGGCTTCATGAAATTCGAAGCAGTCAGCAGGGGTGTAATCTTCTCGGTTCAATTCGACAAACTTGTAATCTCTGAAGTTCGGAAACCCAACTTTTAAAGCTGCCTCATTGCGAAGCTGCACCAATTCTGAAAATAATTGGTCAAGTTCTTTTGAATCTTGTTGTCTTCGGGCAACAATTTTTTTATAAACTGATTCCCTGGTCTTACGATTGGTACCTTGTAAAAAATTGGTGGCTGCCGGAAGGGTATAGGTTTGGCCATTATGATCGATACTCATATTGCCAACTATTTTAGCATGTCCTTGCTGTTTTAATTCTATGGCAGTGAGCAGTTCGGTGTTTTCGTCTTCTCTTAGCTTAATGTTGTTGCGAATGCCCTTTATCATGGTTTGATATAACTCCTGATCAAGGTCATTTAGAAATGGACTTTCAATAAATTTTACATTTAAATGGTGCCGAATGATAGTTAGTTTCGGTTGTATTTCGGTGACCACAAACTCATAGGCTTCTCGTGCCTTCTTGTTATTGGTATCACAAGTCATTTTAATATACCGCCAACGCATTTCTTCATCTACTGCCGATTCCAATTCGGATCTATCAGCAAGCCACTTGTTTAAATCGTGTAGCGAATTAATGGGCCGCTGCTCAAGTTCGTTATAAAATGGGGACAATAGCGACCAGTTCTCAAATGAGATTTCTTCGGGGATATATTTACGTGGTTTTCTTTTGACTACGGGGTTTCCTTTTTGAAGTGTATTCAAATTTGACATTTCAGGGTCTTGTTAATTATTGATTTTTTTACAATCGAAATGTAAAACTAATAATCAATATTTTAAGAAGAAACAATTCACATTTGAGCTTCGAACGGGCAGCTAGGTTCAACTATTCAGGCGAACAAATCTGCCTTAGTTTTTATCCACCTTGCCCATGCCGGTAGTTTCCAATTTATCCATGTGCCCTGAACCTGTATAGGTTAATTTGCCAATAGCAGATGAATGAATGCTGATGCTTTTTTCGCCGCGAATAAACGCCTCACCTACTCCCTGATGGTTGATGGAAATAGAATCAGCTGTTAATTCTGATGCGTCAAATCGACCTATACTTTTATTGGTGATTATGGCTTTTTTACATCGGCCTGTCAATGTGATTTCTCCAATTGATTTGATGGATGCTCGTAATAAATTTACATTTAAAATTAACTTTTGCTCACCCACACCAGTACTATTCAAATATAACTCACTTGACCGAAGGGTGTCGCAACAGGTTACTTGTCCTACACCAGCAATGTCTAACTGGTTAATATTTTTTAAAAAAACTCGGACCTCTAACTTTTCAGATTTCATTCCCCAATTTTTGCGTCCGGATATTTCAAGGGTCTTGTTATCTACTTGAGTAATTATTTCCGGTTGCAGGTTTTCATCGGTAGTTACCTCCACATGTTCCTGAGCAGTAGTAGGACATAGCACTACATTAAAAACCCCCTTGATAGTAATGGCACTAAATGGAGGCAATGGCCTTTGGATACTAACCACCTTGCCATTACCAACAAGGGTATTCATGTTGCAGTGACATGAAGCAATTCCTATAAAGCCAATGGCCAAAAACGACAATAAGATGTAAATGTTTTTCATGGGTGGATTGTTTAACTTTGGTTATAAATATACTATTCTATCGGGATAAGTCCATGTTCGGACATCTGCCAAACTTTGTTTTGAAGATCCTTGTCACCGTCATCTTTCATTCTGAAGGAGCTGTTTTTTAAAAATTCATCACCCACTGAACTGTCGAAACGCACTTTGGTGCCAACCGGAATTTGAAGCTGAAGCCGAATGTGTTGATTACGCCATAGCTGATTGCTGGTGTAACTAAATCTATTGGGTAAAGTTATTACGGAGTCATTCTGATAAAAATTGTAATTCATTTTTGCAATACGTGAATTGGCTGTAGATTGATCCGAACCTTGGGCTACTTTATTAATTCTTAATTGAGTGCTACTATCACCACTTGCTACTAGCTGCAAGGTGGTATTCAATACCGTAAAAGTATCCATGATATCTTGCCCACTGAAGTTGTTCCCATTGTATACAAAGTGGAAGTTCTGATACCCAAAATTCGAATTCGAATTATCCTCATTTGTACTCTTAATCAAGAGGATTTTACCAGCTGGAACGTGTAATGCCATCAAATCTGTTTTAGTAGATGTGTAACTAAAATCATTGAACAGTTTTCCCATTACAAATGCCAACATACCAAGACCCACCACCCAAAGGATGAGTAACCCCATTTTGAATGTTCGACTCAGCGGACGAGTTTTAAAAATCATTTGGACAAACTTGATAACCAGCCATAAAAGTGGAGTAAGGAAGAAAAAAAGTAACCCTAAAAAAGCAATCACACCGTGACTGGCATTGATGAAAAGCATAGAGCTTAGAATGGGAAGTGTAACACCAAAAGCAAGTATTACAGCCAAAACTCCGATAGAGATAGGAAGGAATATGATTACTCCAAACAGAATAACAAAAAAGGCAAATATCTTAATGAGTATGCTTCCAAGCCGATTGAGCACATGACTGCTTGAAGGGGCTGCATTTTTAAATTCGCCGGCCATTTGCTTAAAATTATTACCTACCGCTTTGGCTTCATCTTTTACTGAACTATTAAAACGGCCAAAATCAAATGGTTTGCCCATCATGCTCATCTTCTCTTCCATGGTATTGGCCTTAGGAATGGCGATCCACAAAATAAAATAGAATAAGATGCCTACGCCGAAGGCAAATATGAGACCGGCATAAGCCAATCGGATGATTAACGGATCGACGCCAAAGTAATAGGCTAGTCCGCTACACACACCACCCAACACTCTATCGTCTGCATTGCGATAAATTCTTCTAATGGGTTTGAAGTTTTGGCCATCCATATTAGGCTTACCGCTACCACTCCATTCTTTAAAACTCTCTGGCGTTCCAATCAGTGCTTGCACCTCAGTTACATCGGTAGGCAGAATGGCCTGCTTGCCACTGTTAATTTTGAGTTGAAATAGTTCTGCTACGCGGCCTTCGATATCTTGATAGATTTCGAAACTACCTTCGCTTTGTCCTAGATTGTTTTTTATTTCATTTAAATATTGCTTAATGGATTCATAGGCTGATTCATCTATTTGAAAAATGATGCCACATAGGTTGATACTTATTATTTTGTTCATGATGTTTAATTGTTCTTGGTTTAAAAAAGTATTTATAGGTTGATTAATGATAGTTGATTACTGAACCTGTTCCACAGCATATTCTAGCTCTTTCCAGGTTTTTGTCATTTCTAATAGCATGACTTGCCCTTCGGGGGTGAGTTGATAGTACTTTCGTGGCGGCCCACTTTTTGATTCTTCCCAAGTGTAGCTCAACAAACCGTCGTTTTTCAATCGAGTGAGCAAAGGGTAAAGGGTTCCTTCTACCACCAGGAGTTTAGCATTTTTTAAGGCATCAATAATGTCCGATGCGTAGGATTTCCTTTTTGAAATCACATTTAGGATACAAAACTCAAGCACACCCTTGCGCATTTGTGCCTGTACATTTTCTATATTCATTTTAATTGTTTAGTTAATCAGTTATGGTTTACGTTTTATTTATTTTTGATAAGCTATCGATATGTGCACTATCTATTAGCGTTTCCATTATCACGATGCAAATATAGATATTATTTAGTACTATGCAATACATAGTACTAAAAATATTTTGTTAATTCAATTAACTAGATGATAACTAGGGTGGTTAGTATTGAAAAATCATGGATATTCGAGTCATAGAAAAATAGAGAACATGAAAAATCTTTTTACAGTATTCCTAATTTTGACTTTTGCTGCCTTAACAAATTTCAAAGCTGTTGCCTGTACTCCCAATGGAAGCACGGTAAATGGAACCATATGTGGCAGTGGTTTTTTCTCTTATAATGGTTTCCAGTATACCAGCCCCGGAACATTTTATGATACCTTATTAAATTTCAATGGCTGCGATTCAGTTATACAAATTAATGTAGCGCTGGGCTTCCCTTCCAATTCCTATATACAAATAGATATTTGTAATAATTCAACCTACTATTTTAATGGCCAAATACTGAGTACTACCGGCTTGTACTATGACACTTTAGTAAACTACACTGGCTGCGATTCCTTCGTTACCATTTTTTTAAAAGTGCTTCCACCTATATTCACTATTGTAAATTACTCGATGTGTACCGGCGATTCCGTTTACTTTGCCGGAGCCTATCAATATAACTCGGGTATTTACCTAGATACATTTTTAAGTGCAAAATTTTGTGATTCAGTGGTTCAATTCAAAATATCATTGATGAACCCTAACTCAAGTTACACGGCAGCAAGTGTGTGTAAAAAAGATACCTTTTACTTTAATGGTCAAGCCTATTATCATATGTCAGGAGTATTTATTGATACATTAAAGCATGGAAATATTTATGGCTGCGATTCCATCATCGTTCTCAATCTTACCTTGCTCAATAGCAGCTCCAGTTCCGTATCGCCTACCATTTGTAAAGGCAGTAGTTACGTATTTTTTGGAACCCCTTATTATAATTCAGGCGTTTACGTGCATACCCTTACCAATGCTGCCGGCTGCGATTCGGTCATTACACTCCATCTAAATGTTGCCTCTCCTGACACAGTTGATATTCTACAAAGCATCTGTACCGGAGATACTTTAATTTTTAATGGTCACTATGTAACCCAAGGCGGTGTTTACACAGATACACTGACCAATAGCAGTGGCTGTGATTCGTTGATTAAATTACATCTATCACTTTTGCCTTCAAGCAGTAGTTCCTTGTTTGTGACGGTTTGCCATGGCGATGCTTATAATTTTTATGGAACCAATGTTTCAACACCGGGTAATTACACCCAGCACTTTGTCAACTCAGTAGGTTGCGATTCGGCAATTGTGCTTACTCTGTCTAACTATCCTGTTGGTACCTCGTCGTCTAATGCCGCTATTTGTGCCGGGCAAAGTTTTGCTTTTTACAATCAAACACTTACACAAAGCGGAGTTTACTCAGATACATTAGTGGGTAATCATGGCTGCGATTCTATCGTACATCTGGTGCTTACCGTAAGTGCATCTATCAATACTAATGTAACACTTTCAGGCAATACGCTTACTGCTGCCACCACGGTGGGTAGCATACAATGGGTAGATTGTACCAATTTTCAACCTTTGGCTATAAGCAATACTTTTACCCCCACCGTAAGTGGAAGCTATGCAGCCATTATCACCTATAATAATTGTTCCGATACATCAACTTGTTATCCGGTTAGCATTACCGGAACGGCCGTCTTATCTGCTGTACCCGAATTCAATATTTACCCCAATCCAACTCATGATGTGATATTTGTTGATGATAACCAAGGTAAGCTCACTTACATCCAAATCTTTAATGAACTGGGGCAAAGCGTAATGTTGTGGCAGGCGATAGGCAAGGCGAAATATGAACTAAATCTTAGTTCCCTGCCAACAGGAATCTATTATGCTGAATTACATTCAACGAATTCAATAAGCAGAGTAAAAGTTCAAAAATGGTAATGGCTTTGATGTATTTCTAAGCCTCCGCTATTACTTCATTTTCACTATTTTATTACTGAACAATACCTGTCCTGTATTCGACCTGGCCTGCAGTATATATGTGCCTGCTGAAAGAGCCTCTGTCGAAATAGAAAAATAGTTTTTACCAGTTTTACAAGTTTGCTGAAGCAATATTCGATTATAGCTTCCATCTATAGAACACAAATAGAAGACAATATTCGTTTTCTCATCCAGCTCAAATGCTAAGGTGAACCTATCGGTAGCCGGATTGGGGAAAATGGTAGATTGATAATCCGTTACGATGCGTTGCACTCCTGCATTAATAGCACAAGCATCTGCTGTTTGAATCCAGGTTCGATAACCCGAGTTTAACATGAAAGTAGATGCCGAATACGATTTGCATGGGTCATTAAATCGACGTTGCACATCCGAATAATCGCCCCATCGTTCAGTAGAATCGGTGAGAATATTGACCGACGAAGTGCCATTCTTTATTCGCACAAAATCAGAGAAGGCGCCATTCATATCCTGACAGACCATAGTGACACCGGCAAAGCTGTCCGATACACAATGATTCATGTTGTAAATAATTCCTTCACTCCCTAGGTTGCCAACTACTGCCATGCTTGGATAGGCATACTCTATTGTGGCCGAAGAATATACCTGACCAGTAGCTACGGGCGCTGTGCTCACCTGATCAATCATGCCCAAATAAACGCCGGCATTCATATAGGTGGTATTCACAGAATTGGAGCCAAAGTAAATTTTATCTTGATATTTTATGGCACACAATACACGTCCATCATTAGTCATCAGGTACTGCCCGTTTTTTTGTTTTGGGTTGGGAGGAAATCCATACGGATGATTACTCACTAAAGTTTGAGCGGTTAACTGAGCCAATCCCGATTGATAACTATTGGTAATATGAAGCAGAAAAACGCTGTCGTTGCTAAAGTCTACATTTCGAACCGAAAGAAAATACATATCATCCGGCAGTGTATTATCCTGATATTTTGCCGGGCAGATATTGCGATAATTTTTACCATTCAGATTTAAATTGCTCCAAAGCTGATAGTGCAGGGTATCGGCATTGTAACCGCGTTGCTTATCTATTTGCCAAATCACCGATTGTTTAAATCCAACTTGCCAGCTTACATTGTCTTTTACCTGATTAAATGTGATAAACAAATCATGATTGCTTACCGAAATGATAGGATAATCGCTCCAGGTAGAATCGTTAAAACTGGCACCATCTAGCAAATAAAAATTCCAGTCATTCGAAGGATTGTTCGTACTCGAGAACCCAACAATGATATGAGAATTAGTACTTAAAGCACCCGAAAAACAAACCAGTATAAACCTGTCGGCCACGTGATCATAAATTACTCGTGGGTCCGATATCCAGGTGAATTGATTAATAACCGAATCGAGCGTAGAAAGCGATTTGTTGAAAATAAGTTTACCCGTATCGTCGTAGCAGCGGATATTGGAATTCACTACACTCAAAATATAACCGCCGTTTGAAATGGCAATATCGTTATCCAAAGGAACCGAATTTCCCAAATTGCCACTAAAACCTTTTAACAGCGCCGGGGCCAAGATATTGGAAGCCTCCCTGGCTGAGCGGTCGTTTATGGTTTTTTTTTTGAACTCATTTCGCTGATGATTCAAAATGGATTTCTTGTTGCCATATTCAGCCGAAGGCAATGGCGATTGAGAAATGTTGATATACTGCGGATCATAATCTTTGATATTGCTGTTGGTAAAATTCACTTTGGAGTGAAAAGGCGCAGAACCTTTAGTGACGGTGGGCTGTTGCTGTGCCTTGGTAGTGAGCATAGCACTCAATAGTAGGAGTAAAAAGTAAGACTTTTTCATATGGGAAAATTAGTACTGTAAATCAACAAAATTTGACGCACAGCACAAAACAAATGATGACTACGCATTGTCTTTTAGCATCTAAATAAAACAGCAGTGCAGGGTAATCTTTTTTAATTTTGCTAATAAACAGCGACATATTGATGAAGCCATTCTTCTTAGTCACCTCAATTATTTTAATTTTCGGTACCAACACTATGCTTTTTGCTCAAAATGCCAGCCCTACTTATCAAGCTGAAATTGACACCTGGCATCAACATCGCATTGAGCGATTGAAAGCCCCTGGTGGTTGGTTAAATCTTACCGGCTTGTTTTGGCTAAAGCCCGGAAAAAATTTCTTTGGCAGCGCTGAAACCAACCAGTTGGTTTACGTTCACAAAGATATGCCAGCCGTTGCTGGTTATTTTGACATGGATGAAAAACTTCAGGTAACCTGGCATAGTAGCGAAGGAGTTAAGGTCACTATCAAAAGTAATCCGATCGTCAATCAAATAATATTTACCCCCGATTCGGCTGATGCTGCACCACTCTTGGAGTTGGGGTCCTTGCGCTGGAATGTGATTAAACGGGAAGAAAGAATGGGCATACGGTTACGTGATTTAGAAAGCTCATTACTAAAAACCTTTCAAGGCATTGAGCGATATGCAGTAGATTCTGCCTGGCGATTTACGGCCAACCTGATTCCGGCTGAACAAGAAAAAGTGCCCATTAAAAATGTGATAGGACAAACCACAGAAGAAAAAACGGCCGGCAAATTAACCTTCAGTTATCATGGGGAACTCGTGCAATTGGAAGCTCTGGACGAAGGCCAGGATTTGTTTATCATCTTCAGCGATGCGACCAATGGCCAAGGTACTTATCCCTCGGGCCGTTTTTTATATGCCAAACGAACAGCCGATGGAAAAAATATTATTGTAGATTTTAATAAGGCTTATAACCCACCTTGTTCCTTCACCGATTTTGCGACCTGCCCACTTCCACCACCGCAAAACCGATTACAGATACCCATAACTGCAGGGGAGAAAAGTGAAGGGCATCACTGATGAATGAGAAAAACCTTAGAAATATACTAATTAAACGTTACGTCCATTTTTTTAGCAGAATTCATGCAATCATCTATTCACAGAACCAGATTGTTTAAAATCCAATTACAAAAAACCGCAACATCTAAATTTCAATGCAAAATCGCTTACATTCTGTTAAGATTTCAGTCAGAACAATTTGTCTATGTAGAACCTATGATTTATATAATAAGTGTTTGTTTTTTTCTATCAAATTAATAAATTTGAACACTAATTTGGAACAATGGCAATTAAAAATTTAATTACGCTGTTACGCTGTTACGCTGTTACGCTACTAATCAATTTCGAATTGGTAATGAAAAGAGAAGGTATTATTATATTAATATCCTGCATTATCTTAATATTTCAGAAATAAGTATCATTGGATATGTCTACACCAACCTTCAATGGTGGAATCATAGCAGAATAAAAAAGAAGATTTTGCCTAATGCTTCATTTTCGCAAATTGAGAGAATAGCGATTGAAACATTAGGCCAATCAAAAATGTATCTTAATCAAGCAAAAAATATTCTTTTTACTAAGTTGCTTTAGTCATTTTTTATTATTAACTCAATTAAAAACCACAACGATGAAAAATATTCTTCAAATCTTAAGCATATTAATAATATTGACAATTATTAACCGAACCTCTTATACTCAAATTTCAAAAGTTTATTCAGCTTGGACCTCAAATCTAGATGACCATCCAGAATTTACTGCTTCCTCTGTAGGACATTTAATTATAAAAAAACAACTTAC
>DAIMNW010000251.1:0-3159 GCA_036719905.1 Chitinophagales bacterium | reverse complement strand
GCCTTCGTGTTTACCGTTAGTATGGTATCATTCAAAATCATCATGGCCGATTTGTAAACCTTAAACCGTGACGAATTAATGCACATGGGGATGCCAAAGTAGTGCGATTTTTTATCGTGATCGAGCATGTTTAACTGGTCAGAAGCCCGTTCAGGCAGTAGCCCCAAGACCATGAGCGACACAACTATTTTATACCTGAATAAATACTGCATGAGCCAAAAGTTAGAGGTTGTACGCACGTGTGCTTCAGTCCTTTTTGTTTTAAAATATTCTCAAATTCTTCGCCCGAAGGAAAACTTTCTACCGACTCGAATAAGTAGCGATAGGCTGAATAATCTTTCGAGAATAGTTTCCCAATTTGGGGTAGAAGATATTTGAAGTAGATTTTATAAAATAGGCTAAAGACAGGATGAGTGCATTTTGAAAATTCAAGAATAACCAGCTGTCCGCCGGGCTTAAGTACTCTAATCATTTCATCGAGTCCTTTACTTAGATTTTCAAAGTTGCGTACACCATAAGCAACGCTAACGGCGTCAAAATTATTATCAGGGAACTGAATATTTTCGGCATCACCATGTATCAGTTCAATCTTATCACTCAAATTTCTGTCGGCTATTTTCTTTCTGGCAAAGGCAAGCATGCCTTCTGAAATATCTATACCCACAATTTTATCAGGGTTGGTTTTCAAACTGGCTAAAGCTAAATCGGCTGTACCGGTAGCCATATCTAAAATCAATTTTGGCTGTGTTTTGCCAAGTTGTTGTACAGCTTTCTTCAACCAATATTTATCTAATCCAAAAGACAGCAGATTATTCAAAAAATCGTAGCGCCAGGCAATATTGTCAAACATCAACCTCACCTGTGCCTTCTTTGGCTCTTCGGAGGTTTTATAGGGAATTACTGTACTCATGTGGTGCAAAGGTAATTGGGAAAGCCAAATTCACAGGAATTTGAAAACTTAGATTTCCACTTATGGAAATTGTGTGTGCAGTACATCCTAATTGCAGAAATGAATCCATTTATTCACCCTTAAAAATTCATGCTATGCTAACTAATCTCTTTTTGTCAGCCCGATTTAACCAACTTGTGTTCAACGGTAGAAACCAACACTACGGTGCCTTTGAACTGCGCCAAAGCTATACTAAGCGCCTACTCCTTGCCACTGGTTTTCCACTTTTGTTATTGGGTTCACTTGGCTTAGGTATGTTTCTAAATCCCAAGCCCAATCCTGTGATGAGTGCCTTGGTTCCCATTATTGATTCATTAAAACTTTTCGAGGTTGAACCTTTTAAAAAAATAGAATTTGAAAAACCCAAACCCCTAGCAGCTACCAAAGCGCTGCTGGCTCACGGCCCAAGTGATCAATATGTAATCAAACATGATAATGAAGTTGACCCCCCAAAAAAGTTGACCGGCCCAAGCGGTCGCCCGGGCGATGGCAAGGCAGATAGCCTCTCTGGTCCACCTACACCTCCTATACCACCCATGCCGCCTACACCTCCATTGCCACCTTCTCCACCAAAAATATATTCTATTGTAGAACAGATGCCGGAGTTTCCGGGTGGGGAAGAAGAAATGGTAAAGTTTATTTCGCGTAAACTGCACTACCCAACTAAGGCTCGGGATATGAACATAGAAGGTATGGTGGTACTTTCCTTCATTGTAGAAACCGATGGTTCACTTACCGACCTGCAAGTATTGAGAGGGGTGGGCGGTGGCATTACTGAAGAAGCCGAGCAGATAGTGGGCAAAATGCCAAAGTGGAAACCCGGCAATCAGCAAGGGCATAGTGTACCGGTGCGAATGAGCTTACCTATCAGGTTTCAATTGGATCAGTAAAGCCGTTGCTTGCTAACTAGCCAATAGCTTGCTTCAAATCTTCTATTAAGTCGTCAGCATCTTCAATGCCTACACTTAATCGAATGAGCGAATCAGTAAGTCCATTTTTTAAGCGCTCTTCACGTGGAATAGAAGCATGAGTCATAGTAGCCGGATGATTAATGAGCGATTCTACACCGCCCAGGCTTTCGGCTAGCGAAAAAACTTTGGTGCTCGACAAAACTCGTTTGGTGTTCTCAACACTTTCATCTTTAAGTTCAAACGACATCATACCGCCAAAATCTTTCATTTGTTTTTTGGCAATTGTGTAACCGGCATGGTCCTCAAAACCACACCAATACACCGTTTTTACCTTGGGGTGCTGGCGTAAAAACCGGGCCACCTTAGCCCCATTTTCACAATGCCGCTGCATGCGTACATGTAAAGTTTTAATACCACGAAGCACCAGGAAACAATCAAATGGGCCGGGCACTGCGCCACAGCTTTTTTGAATAAAATATAATTGATCTTTTAACTCCTGGCTGTTCATCATTAGGCAACCTTGTATCACATCGCTATGACCGCCGAGATATTTGGTGGCTGAGTGCATCACTATATCGGCACCCAGGTCTAACGGATTTTGTAAATAGGGGGAAGCAAATGTATTATCTACACAAAGCAATACCTTTTTGGCTTTGGCTATGGCAGCAACAGCGGCAATATCCGTTATGTTCATTAGCGGATTGGTCGGGGTTTCAATCCAAATTAATTTGGTGTTGTCATTGATTAAGGCAGCCACATTCTCGGCTTGTTGGGTATTGGTATAATGAAATTTTATACCAAAACGCTCGAACACCTTGGTAAACAAACGGTACGTACCACCATACATATCATTGGCACATATTACTTCGTCGCCAGGCGATAAA
Organism: Chitinophagales bacterium; assembly: GCA_036719905.1. Taxonomy (GTDB): domain Bacteria; phylum Bacteroidota; class Bacteroidia; order Chitinophagales; family CAIODY01; genus DAIMNW01. The sequence continues at coordinate 415 of DAIMNW010000251.1, read as the reverse complement.
AGTTTTATCACGGCATCGGTAGCGGCCACACCACTGCTAAAAGCCAAGGCAAATTTGCCGTTTTCTATAGCTGCCAAGGCAGTTTCTAAAGCAGCACGGGTAGGGTTTTGGCTTCGGGCATATTCGTAGCCCTTGTTTACACCCGGTGCTTCCTGCACATACGTTGATGTTTGGAAAATGGGCGTCATAATAGCGCCTGTACTGGCATCGGGCTCGGCGCCTGCATGGATAAATTTGGTGGCTGGTTTCATTAAGTGAATACTTGAAATTTGTAATCTATTTTATGATTGAAGTTAGTTGTCTTACCGGTTTTAGAATGATTATAAATTGAATGCCCTATCGCACATTCAAAATAATATTCACCGGCAGGTGGTCGCTATAGCCGCCTAAATATTTTTCACCCACATATGTACGT
>DAIMNW010000064.1:0-11198 GCA_036719905.1 Chitinophagales bacterium | reverse complement strand
AAAAAAAATGGGACCGTTCCACCTATTTGGTTAGTAGTAAAGTTTTCTTTGGAGTAGAACGCGAACCTAAACCCAATCAAACCGGGTTAAGCAGAAAACATGTTATAGAAGCCTGCCATGCCGCACTTAAACGTCTGCAGGTGGATTATTTGGATATGTATTTCTGTCATCGACCTGATCCCCAAACACCGATAGTGGAAACTGTGTGGGCTATGAATCACCTCATTCAGCAAGGTAAAGTACTCTATTGGGGCACCAGTGAATGGAGTGCCGAGGAGATAGAGGAAGCTCATAATGTTGCTGAAGAATATTTAATGATAGCCCCTTCTATGGAGCAGCCACAGTATAACATGTTTACTCGTGAACGATTTGAAAAAGAGTATTGCACGATTTATAGTCAGTATGGAATGGGAACCACTATTTGGAGTCCTTTAGCAGCTGGTGTGCTTACAGGTAAATATAATTCTGCCACCGATAGCCGTGCCCGGTTAGCCATGAAGGGCTTGGAATGGTTAAAAGAAAAAAGTGTAAATGAAGATCGCATAGCAGCGGTTGAAAAGCTGAAACAAGTGGCTAAAGATTTAGAGATGAGTTTGCCACAACTGGCTTTAGCCTGGTGTTTGAAAAATAAAAATGTAAGCACAGTAATACTAGGAGCTACAAAGCCGGAACAATTAATCGAAAACCTGGGAACCATAAATCATTTTCCCAAACTAGCAGAAGAGGTGATGAATAAGATCGAAATTATTTTAGGCAACAAGCCTTCTTAAAGACTAGCTCACTTTTTCAAGTAATACCACTGCATAAGCATTTACCCCTTCTTCACGTCCTATAAAACCAAGTTTTTCGGAGGTGGTAGCTTTAATGGAGATATTTTCTTCACTAGTTTGTAACACTTCGGCCAAGGTTTGCATCATGGCTGGTATGAATGGTGCAATTTTCGGTTTCTGCAATGTTAAAGTGCAGTCGGCATTGCCCAACCGGTAACCTTTAGAAGTCATAAGTTCAAATACTCTAGCTAATAATATTTTACTGTCAATATTTTTAAATGATTTGTCCGTGTCAGGAAAGTGCTTGCCAATATCGCCGGCATTCATGGCTCCCAAGATGGCATCGCATAGAGCATGTATTATTACATCAGCATCACTATGGCCAAGAGCGCCTTTGCTGTGTTCGATTTTAACACCGCCTAACCAAAGTTCGCGTCCTTCTACCAGTTGGTGTACATCATATCCGAAGCCAATTTTAAACATTCTTTTTTAGTTATCGAGTTATTGTTTTTTAATGATTATTACCAATTACTTACCCATAAACGGCATTCCTTTTAGCATTTTGCCGGCGCTTTGCATTTTATTCATATTCTTCATCATCTTGCGCATTTCGTCAAATTGTTTTAAAAACTGATTTACATCTTGAATCGAATTGCCACTTCCGGCAGCCAATCGCTTGCGTCGGCTACCATCTATCAAATCAGGATTGCTGCGTTCTGAAGGATTCATACTATGAATTATGGCTTCAAACTTGGCAAATGTTTTATCATCAAAATCAATATCCTTAATGGCTTTGCCTACACCAGGAATCATACCCATCAAGTCTTTCATGTTGCCCATCTTTTTTATTTGGCTCAGTTGCGTTAGAAAATCGTCAAAATCAAATTGATTCTTTCGCATTTTTTTCTGCAATTCAGCCGCCTTCTTCTCATCAAATTGCTCCTGCGCTTTTTCTACTAAGGTTACAATATCACCCATGCCCAGTATTCGCTGAGCCATCCTGTCGGGGTAGAAAATATCCAGCGTATCAACTTTTTCACCTGTGCTTACAAATTTGATAGGTTTGTTAACCACACTTCTAATGGTGAGTGCTGCACCGCCACGAGTATCGCCATCCAGTTTGGTAAGCACCACACCATTAAAATCAATAGCATCATTAAAGGCTTTGGCCGTATTCACAGCGTCTTGCCCTGTCATGCTGTCTACTACAAATAATGTTTCGTCAGGTTGAATTACTTTTTTCAACTCAGCTATTTCAGCCATCATTTGTTCATCCAAGGCAATACGTCCGGCCGTGTCAATTATCACTACCTGATAACCCTTGTCCTTTGCAACTTTTAAGGCATTCTGAGCTATTGACACCGGTGACTTATTCTCCAATTCAATGTACACTTCGGTATTTATCTGCTCTCCTAAAAGACGCAGTTGCTCCATGGCAGCCGGACGGTAAACGTCGGCAGCAGTAAGCAGCACACTTCTGTTTCTCTTGGTTTTTAAAAAATTGGCCAACTTGGCACTGAAGGTAGTCTTACCACTTCCCTGCAATCCGGCTATTAAAATAACCGATGGATTGCCTTTCAAATTAAGATCGGCTGCGGCCGATCCCATCAACTGAGTCAGTTCGTCTTGAACAATTTTGGTCAATAATTGGCCAGGCGATACGGAAGTGAGCACCTTTTGACCAAGAGCTTTCTCTTTTACCGTGTCGGTAAATTCTTTCGCTATCTTATAGTTTACGTCGGCATCAATTAATGCACGGCGTATTTCTTTAATGGTGGCCGATACGTTTACTTCTGATATTCGCCCCTCACCTTTGAGGTTTTTAATGGCACGGTCAAGTCGCTCTTGTAAATTATTAAACATGTTTAGGATGTAAGATTTTCAGAAGGCGAATATAAGGCAATGTGGTCAACCATTATTGCTCAAATTTTCAGCAAAATAGGTCTTTAAAAACGCTGCCCTGAATTTTCATTTTGAGCTCAACCATGGGAGTGAAAAAGTGCATAAAAACAAGTCTTTTGCTTTAAATATTTTTTTAACAGGGAAATACCTGAAATGTTGATAAAAACAACGTTTCAGGCCTAAATGAGTCGTGCAATTTTCGCCTCGTTTTACTATCTTTGAACAGTTGGTAAAAATCTCATTCATAAACCATTTTCTATACAAATTATAAGCCGCTTAGACCTTATTAAGAGTAATTAGAGTATTCGATGAAAGAATGTCCAAAATAATAACCTAGCCTAACCAAATTTTAATTTCAAACAAATCATTTTTTAGCATAAAAATTATATGAACGCAGAAAACGAACGAATTATCCCAATTCTAATTGAGGAGCAAATGAAAACCGCTTATATAGATTATTCTATGAGCGTAATTGTAGGTCGTGCCTTACCCGATGTTCGGGATGGATTGAAGCCGGTTCACCGCCGTGTGCTTTTTGGTATGAACGAACTAGGAGTGCAACACAATAAACCATATAAAAAATCGGCTCGTATTGTGGGAGAGGTATTGGGTAAATACCATCCACATGGTGATGCATCGGTATACGACACCATGGTTCGTATGGCGCAGCACTGGAGTTTGCGCTACACATTAGTGGATGGGCAAGGAAACTATGGCTCGGTAGATGGCGATCCACCGGCCGCCATGCGTTATACGGAAGCTCGATTGACGCGAATAGCCGAGGATATATTGGCTGATTTGGACAAGGAAACGGTTGATTTTTCGCTCAATTTCGACGATACTTTGGAAGAACCAACTGTTATGCCTACCCGTATTCCTAATTTATTGGTGAATGGCGCAAGTGGTATTGCCGTAGGTATGGCTACCAACATGATGCCCCACAATTTGAGCGAAGTGGTGGATGGCATTTGCGCTTACATTGATAATAGAAATATTACCGCGCTCGAAATGCAGAAGTATATTCTAGCTCCTGACTTTCCTACCGGTGGCATTATATATGGTATGGAAGGGGTAAAAATAGGTGCCGAAACGGGCCGTGGCAGGGTGGTAGTAAGAGCTAAGTATGAAATTGAAACCGATGCAAAGGGTCGAGAAAAAATCATTGTTACCGAGATTCCATATCAGGTAAATAAATCGGTGCTGATTGAAAAAACGCACTACCTCATGCAAGAGAAAAAAATTGAGGGCTTACGCGATTGCAGAGATGAGAGCGACCGTGATGGAATGCGTATTGTTTACGAATTGAAAAATGATGCCATGGCCAATGTGGTTATCAATCAATTATTCCAGTTTACTGAATTGCAAACCAGTTATGGAATTAACAATGTAGCTCTGGTAAATGGTCGTCCGGTGCAGTTGAATCTGGTAGATATGGTTCGCGAATTTGTGGCTTTCCGTCATGAAGTGGTTGTACGCAGAACGCAGTATGAACTTCGAGAAGCCGAAAAACGGGCACATATACTCGAAGGTTACATGAAAGTAATTGGCACTCAAGATGATTTGGATCGTGCAATTAAAATAATTCGTGAAAGCCAAACACCGGATATAGCTCGAGAAGAGCTGATGAAAGGATTTGATTTAAGTGAAATACAGGCCAAGGCTATTCTGGAATTACGTTTACGCACACTTACCGGCCTTGAAATTGATAAAATTCGTGAAGAGTATGAAAGCATCATGCAGTTAATTAATCGCTTAAAAGAAATATTGGCCAATGAAGATTTGCGTATGCAAATAATCAAAGACGAAATGGCCGAGGTGAAGAAAAAGTACGGCGATGCCAGACGAAGTGAAATAGTTTACCTGGCAGAAGAAATGCGCATTGAAGATTTGATTGAAGAAGAAGATGTGGTGGTTTCCATTTCGCACTTAGGATATATAAAGCGTACCGCTACCAGCGAATATCGTCGTCAGGGACGCGGTGGACGTGGTGCACAAGGAAGCAGCACAAGGGAGGAAGATTTCATTGAGCACGTATTTATTGCCAGCACTCACAACACTATTTTGTTCTTTACCGAGAAAGGAAAATGCTACTGGCAGAAAGTTTATCAAATACCCGAAGGCAATAAAACAACTAAAGGCAGAGCCATTCAAAATTTATTGCAATTAGAGAATGGAGATAAAATTAGAGCCTTTATTAATGTAAGAAATTTAGAAGATCAGGATTTTGTTAATAATCATTTTGTCGTTTTTGCCACCAAAGATGGCATCATTAAAAAAACCACTCTTGAAGCCTACAGTAGGCCACGACAAAACGGAATTGTAGCCATTACCATTAATGATGGCGATCAACTTATAGATGCGAAACTAACAGATGGCAACAGCGAAATTTTGCTGGCTGTGTATGATGGAAGAGCTATCCGTTTCCCTGAAACCAAGGTGCGCCCAACAGGACGAAGTGCAGCCGGTGTTTACGGTATTGAAGTGGAAGAGGGAAGTGCCAACGAACTGATAGGCATGATTTGTATCAATAAAGAAAATGAGAAATCGAGCATATTGGCCATATCAGAAAAGGGCTTGGGCAAGCGTTCTGCACTCGATGAATATCGAATTACCAATCGTGGAGGTAAAGGAGTTAAAACGATTAACGTGACCGAGAAAACCGGCAAACTGATTGGTTTCTTAAGTGTAACTGAAGACGATGATTTAATGATTATGTGTAAATCAGGAATTACCATTCGTACTCCAATAAGCGAAATACGAGAGGCAGGTCGTGCTACTCAAGGCGTAAGACTAATTCGTTTGGAAGAGGGTGATGAAATAGCAGCAGTTGCAAAAATTGATGTGAAGGATGATGAACCAAAAGACGGAACAGGAGAAAATCTTCCAACGGATGATGGCATAGCCCCTCCAACTGCAGATGAAAATGGCACTCCTGATTTGCCAATTGATTTAAATTAATATCACTTAGTATTTTTCTGGATATGGGATTTTTCGATTTCTTCAAAAATAAAAAAGAAGACAAAGCAAGCTTAGATGCCGGCTTAGAGAAAACACGTAGCAGCTTCCTGGAAAAATTATCACGAGCCGTAACAGGCAAGAGTAAGATTGATGATGAAGTGCTTGAACAAGTTGAAGAAATTCTGCTTGGAGCAGATGTGGGGATGGATACCACACAATATCTTATTGAGAAAATTGAGAAACGGGCCTCACGTGATAAATACATGGACGCCGGTGAGCTCAACAAAATTCTGAAAGAGGAAATTTATTCCATTTTTACAGAGAAGGCCAGCATCGAAAAAGGAATGGAGGCAGTTGAAGGCACCTATGTAATATTAGTAGTGGGCGTAAATGGCGTTGGCAAAACCACCACTATTGGCAAATTGGCCAATAAGTTTAAATCGGCCGGTAAGACCGTAGTACTTGGAGCAGCCGATACATTTAGAGCTGCTGCTGTAGAGCAATTAACCATTTGGTCGCAGCGTACCCAATCGCAGATAGTAAAGCAGCACACCGGCGCCGATCCAGCAGCCGTAGCCTTTGATACTGTACAATCGGCTGTTGCAAAAAAAATTGACGTAGCAATCATAGACACGGCAGGGCGCCTACATAATAAAGTAGGACTGATGAATGAACTTTCTAAAATCCATCGGGTTGTGCAAAAGGTAAACGCTGGCTATCCGAACGAAGTGCTGCTCGTATTAGATGGTTCAACCGGGCAAAATGCCATTGAACAAGCCAAGCATTTTAGCGCAGCCACCCATGTTACGGGCATTGCTCTTACAAAATTAGATGGCACCGCCAAAGGTGGCGTAGTGATGGCTATTGCCCATCAGTTCAATATTCCATTACGCTACATAGGCGTTGGCGAAAAAATGGAAGACCTTCAAGTTTTCAATGCAAAAGATTTTGTAGATGGCCTCTTTGGTAACAATGATTTGGTTAAAGACTAAAATTCACTAACCGATTTTGCAAATGAACTTTACAAAAATCACCACCACCCATCTCCAATATTTTAAGTCGGTGGTTGGCAATGATTTTGTCACCACTCATACCTCAATACTTGAAAAGTACAGCCACGATGAAACTGAAGATTTAAGTTATTTGCCCGAAGTGGTTCTAAAGCCAAGAACCGCCAATGAAATTAGCGCCATCTTAAAGTATTGTAACGAGCATAGTATTTGTGTAACCCCTCGAGGAGCCGGAACCGGCCTTAGTGGGGGCGCATTGCCTCTGTTTGGCGGCGTGCTTTTGAGTATGGAGCGCTTTAATTCAATATTAAAAATTGACGAAGAAAATGGCCAAGTAATTACCGAACCAGGTGTGATAACGCAAGTGTTGCAAGATGCCGTAAAAGAAAAAAAACTATTCTACCCACCCGATCCGGCTAGCCGTGGCAGCTGTTTTATTGGCGGCAACATAGCCGAAAATAGCGGTGGCCCAAAGGCAGTGAAATATGGTGTGGTAAAAGATTATGTTCTTAATCTGGAAATGGTGCTAGCCAATGGTGAAATTATTTGGACCGGTGCCAATGTTTTAAAAAATGCTACTGGTTTTAATTTAACCCAGCTTGTAGTGGGTAGCGAAGGATTGTTGGGCATTGTTACAAAAATTGTTTTGCGCTTACTTCCTCATCCAACTGAGAATTTGGTAATGCTTGTGCCATTTCAATCTGCCGAAGCAGCCTGTGCAGCAGTGGCCAAAATATTTCAAGCCGGTTTTACGCCATCGGGCTTAGAATTTATGGAACGCGATGCCATAGATTGGGCTGTAAAATTTAGCGATGCCGTTAACGTGCCCGTGGGTGAAGGAGTAGAAGCCCACTTACTGATTGAAGTAGACGGAAATAATAAAGAAGTGTTGATGCACGAATGCGAACAAATTTCAGAGCTACTAAACAGCTTAGGTTGTGATGAAATATTATTTGCCGAAAGCGAAGCACAGAAAAATGATTTGTGGCGGCTGCGCCGAAGTGTAGCAGAAGCGGTAAAATCTCACTCCATTTATAAAGAAGAAGATACGGTTGTTCCTCGTGCACATTTGCCACAATTACTCAACGGAGTAAAAGCTATTGGTCAAAAATATGGATTCAAATCAGTTTGCTACGGACATGCCGGAGATGGCAACCTACATGTGAATATTATCAAAGGTGATTTGTCAGATGAAATCTGGAATACCGAGTTGCCTAAGGGAATTACCGAAATATTTGAATTGGTTATATCGCTTGGGGGTACTTTGAGTGGGGAGCATGGTATTGGACTGGTCCAGAAACCATACATGAAACTGGCCTTTAACCCAACCCAATTAGCCTTAATGCAGGGGATTAAAAATTTGTTTGACCCCAAAGGAATTTTAAACCCAGGAAAGGTGCTTTGATTTTTTACGGCAATACTGGATTTTCCTTCTATCGACTCAATAGAATTATTGTATTGCTGTCAGTTGAAAAGCAGCATTGGAGGGTAAAAAATAGTCATCCTTACACCATATTTTTTATTTAATTTTAAAAGCCGAAATACCCCACCCATGACCATATTTGCCAGAACGGCTTTTTTGGTAGTTTTTTGCCTTCTGCTTAGCAGTTTGGCTCGGTCTGCCGACAAGCCGGGTTTGGTTGCTCCTTCGGTTAAAAAATACGATCAGTTAAGATTTATTGAGAATAAAAAGCAATGGCAAGCTAATATCAAATATGCTGCGCAAGTGCCAAGTGGCCAGGTTTTTCTGGAATCGAATAGCTTTACTTATAAATTTTACAGCGAAACAGATTTGGCTCAGCACACACATCCCGGTAATTTCGAAAATCATACCCCGGTCCACGGCCATGCTTTCAAGCAACATTTTTTAAATACCAATTTGGTGAAACCTATCGGGCAACAAAAGTTCCCTGAACACTACAATTATTTTTTGGGAAATGATACTGACAAGTGGTCGTCGGATGTTAGCTTATTTGAAAAAGTAAATTATCCTGAAATCTATAACGGAATTGATTTAATGGCCTATTCCCGAGGAATTAGCCTTAAATATGATTTCATTGTAAAACCAGGAGCCGATGCCTCGGCTATTCAAATGCAGTATGAGGGTGTGGACCACATAAAGTTGAAAAATGGCGACTTGCATTTGGAAACTTCTATCAAAGATTTTGTAGACGTGGCTCCTTATGCCTACCAAGTGATTGATGGTCGCACGGAAGTGGTTCCGTGCCAATTTGTTTTGACTAAAAATGTCGTATCATTTCAGGTGGAGGCATATGATAAAAGCAAGGCATTGATTATTGACCCCACTCTGATATTCTGCACTTATACCGGTGCTCATTCTGATAACTGGGGAAGTACCGCCACCTTTGATGCAGCAGGAAATTTATACTGCGGTGGACTATCCATTGATGTGGTTGCAGCCAATAGCTACCCGGTAACTTTGGGTGCATTTCAAACCACCTATGGTGGCCAGAATACGGCCAATCAGAACCCATGGTATGGCGATGTGGCTATTTCAAAATTTAACCCAACAGGCACTGCACTTATTTATTCAACCTTTCTAGGCGGCAGCGATAATGAATTCCCTCACAGTTTGATTGTAAATTCTTTGAATGAGTTGATTGTTTACGGTCGCACTTTCTCACCTAACTTTCCTATTGTATTTGGCAGCTATGATATCACTTTGGGAGGTGGTTCTGATATTTTTGTAACACAGTTTAACGCTTCGGGTAGTGGGCTCATTGGCTCTACCTATATTGGCGGTAGTGGCGACGATGCTATCAATTATAGTGGTGTGGAGACAGTGTTAGGTTCGCTTAAATATAATTATGGCGATGATGCAAGGGGAGAGGTTGTATTGGATGCGGCCAACAATATTTACCTTGCTTCTGTAACTAAATCAACTGATTTTCCGGTTACACCCGGTTGTTATCAAAATACTTTTGGGGGTGGGTTGCAAGATGGTTGTGTGTTAAAACTGAATCCAGGTTTAAGCGTTCTCCTATGGAGTACCTATCTAGGAGGTTTGCAAAATGATGCTTGCTATTCAATTGATCTTGATGCCAACAATTCATTATTCATTACCGGAGGTACGGAAAGTATTAATTTTCCAACCACAGCTGGGGTTTGGCAACCCAATCACCCGGGTGGAATAGATGGGTTTTTGGCCCACATGAACTCAACCGGAACAGCGCTCATGGCCTCCACCTACATTGGCACAGCGGCCTACGATCAATCTTATTTTGTAAAACTCAATACGGCTGGCGATGTGTATGTATTTGGTCAAACAGCCGGAACCACCATTCCTATTTCGCCAGGTGTTTATAGCAATGCCAATAGTGGACAGTTTGTCATTAAGTTTCCACCAACACTTACCACACCTATTTTCTCTACTCGATTTGGTAATGGTAACAACCAACCGAATATTTCACCAACAGCTTTTTTGGTAGATGTTTGCGAAAATATTTACATGTGTGGCTGGGGTGGATTTTTTACTTCCTTTATTACGTACCATACCAGCATTACCGGAATGCCGCTCACGGCTAATGCATTTCAATCCACCACTGATGGTGCTACAGCTTCTGATTTTTATTTGATGGTTTTGGGCCCCAACGCCGCTACATTAAAATTTGGAAGTTATTTTGGAGGCAATGGAAGCATTGAACATGTGGATGGTGGCACCAGCCGCTTTGATAAAAATGGATATATCTATGGTGCCATTTGTGCAGGATGCGGCGCCAACTCCTTACTGCAAACTACACCCGGCGCTTACTCAGCAACCAACAATAGCAATAATTGCAATTTGGCTGCTTATAAAATGCAACTTCAACTCACCAATATTTTTGCCAATGCAGCGGCTATACCTGACACGTTTGGGTGTACACCTTTTACTGTTCAGTTTACCCACGGCGGTACAGCACCGCATTATCTCTGGGATTTTGGCGATGGGTCACCACAGGACACAACCTCCAATCCAACTCATACTTTCACTACCACCGGTATCTTTACCGTAAGCTTTATTGTGATTGATTCCAGTACCTGCAATATTAAAGACACCGTGTACCTTACTATTAAAACCACTGTTGATTCTGTTTTTGCTATCTGCTCCGTGCCTGATACATCGGTCTGTGTGGGTGAAGTGATTCCATTCAGCAGCCAAGCAATTAATGCAAGCATTTACCAATGGGACTTTGGTGACGGAACTACATCGCAAATGGCTAATCCTTCTCATGCCTATACATCTACAGGTGTGTATCAGGTGGTGTTTACCTGCAGCAATCCGTTTACGTGTAATAAGGTGGATAGCACAATTATCACCATCACAGTCGGGTTTAGTTTGGTCTTCGATTCTTTTACAGTTGATAAAGATCATGGGTGCTTGCCGCTAACGGTCACGTTTACTAATCTAAGTACCAATGCCACTAGCTATTTGTGGGATTTTGGCGATGGTTCACCTCAATCCACTCTGCCAAATCCGGTTCACACATATAATAATCCCGGCCCTTTTACCGCCACACTTTATGCTTACAATCCGGCCACATGCAATATGGCCGATACT
>DAIMNW010000250.1:0-3182 GCA_036719905.1 Chitinophagales bacterium | reverse complement strand
GCTGCCTGAGCCTGGCCAGTTCCACTCTAAACTTAATGGTGAAAAAATAACGACAGTAGGAGAGAAGTGGAGCGATTGGCAAATAACCCGTATCAAACGAAACAGCCAACCTTATTATGTCATTTTGGATTACAATGAAAAGGAAATGGCACCTTCGACTGGAGCCAACTTTAATGCTGACGAATATCTTAAATTTTTGGAAACAGGTATTCGAAATTTTAAAGAAGGTTTAGCTAAACAATAGATACCTAAAATTTCTGCAGTGACCATTAGCTTGAGTTCAACAGATAGAATAAATTACCTCAACATAGGCTTAATGGTTGTAAGCGCCATTGCCGCATTTATTCTTCCTTTCGAAGTATTTCTGTTTGCTTATGCCGTTTTAGGTCCACTGCATTATCTTACTGAAATAAGCTGGCTACACGACCGCAATTATTTTACTTCTTCTAGATACGATGTATTGGTCTTATTAGGAGCTGGCCTGCTTTTGCTAGCAGCGCAACTCGACAGTAAATACAATTTATATCTTGATTTAGATTTCGCGGTGAGTAATCGAGCAGTATATGTGGCATTCATAAGTGCCATAATTTTTGTATTTGTAAAAAATTGGCAATGGAAAATATTGGGGGTGCTGTTGATTATTCTGGCCAGCAAATTATCCGATAACTTTTTTATTTTCTTTTCTGTTTTTCTACCGACGCTCGTTCACGTTTTTGTTTTTACAGCATTGTTTGTTTTATACGGTGCATTAAAGAGTAGGAGTGTGAGCGGTATCATTTCCTTCTTTGTCATGTTGCTTTGTCCCTTGGCGCTTATACTGTTTCAAAAAGGATATCTTCCGGTTGCTACCACCGATTATGCTCTGATGGCTTACAAAAAGTTTGAAGCATTAAATGAATACACCTTAACAACATTCTTTAATCAAAAATATAAGACTATGGATGAATTGGTATCATCTATTTACCACTCTTCTACGGGTATATTAATTATGCGATTCATTGCTTTTGCTTACATGTACCACTACCTAAATTGGTTTTCTAAAACAGAAATAATTCGCTGGCATCAGGTACCTAAAGCTCGATTCATATTCGTGATTGTGCTTTGGGTTATATCGTTGGCTCTTTATGCCTATAATTACAGCATGGGTTTCGAGTGGCTTTTCTTCTTAAGTTTTCTGCACGTGTTATTTGAATTTCCTTTGAATGTGGTTTCCATCACCGGCATATTCAAGGAACTAATAGCCATTATACAAGGCAGACAATTGGCAAAAAACTAATGCTACTCTTTGTTTTTGGTATCTATCCAAATGGTTACCGGTCCATCGTTCGTCAAATTTACTTGCATATCTGCAGCAAAAATACCAGTGCTGATTCTCTTACCCAGTTCTGATTCCAGCTGTTTAATAACGGCTTCGTATATGGGTATGGCCAAATCAGGCTTAGCTGCTCTAATGAAGGAAGGGCGATTGCCTTTCTGAGTGAGTGCTTGAAGAGTAAATTGACTAACCAGCAATATTTCGCCGCCAATCTCTCTTACAGATAAATTCATTACACCCTTATCATCATTGAAAATTCGAAGACTGCAAATTTTGGAAGCAAGCCATTTGATATCGGATGCTGAATCAGATGCTTCTATCCCTAGCAGAATCATTAGGCCACCATTTATAGAAGCAACCTTATTGCCATTAACTGTTACGGATGCTTCGCTTACCCTTTGAATAACTGTTCGCATACATTGAATGGATTTCGTTACAAATTTATACTAATAGATTTTGTATTTTGTGCTAGCTCTCAAACTTTTACGTTGAGTTTTAATAATTGCCACAAAATTGACCACTACAATTATCCCACCACCCCGAGAAAAGGCTGTTCTCATTAGCGTCATTCATCAACATCAGACAGAAGAGCAAGCGCTCGAGTTTTTAGAAGAATTGTCATTTCTTGCTGAGACTGCAGGCGCTGAAACCATAAAACGCTTTACCCAACGCCTGAATAAACTTGATTCTAATACTTATATAGGTAGCGGCAAACTGGAAGAAATAGCAACTTATGTTGAAAGTCATGGTGTAGCCTTAGTGATTTTTGATGATGAACTAAGTGGCCGACAACAAACTAATATTGAAAAGGTGGTTAAATGTAAAGTGATGGATCGTACGGGTTTAATCCTTGACATTTTCGCTTCACGAGCTAGAACGGCTCATGCTAAAGCGCAAGTCGAGTTAGCCCAAATGCAATATCTACTTCCAAGGTTAAAGGGTTTATGGACGCACCTTGAAAGACAGAAAGGCGGAATTGGCATGAGGGGGCCGGGCGAAAAAGAAATTGAAACCGATCGCCGCATAGTGAAATATAAAATTTCACAATTAAAAGAAGAATTGGCAACCATTGATAAACAATTTTTCACTCAACGTAAAAGCCGAGGCGATGTAATTCGTGTGGCGTTGGTGGGTTATACGAACGTGGGCAAAAGTACCATCATGAATGTATTAAGCAAGAGTGAAGTTTTTGCCGAAAATAAATTATTTGCAACACTTGATACCACGGTTAGAAAAGTGGTGATTGATCGTATTCCGTTTCTGTTAAGTGATACCGTAGGATTTATTCGAAAACTGCCCCATGATTTAATTGAAAGTTTTAAAAGCACACTGGATGAAACACGAGAGAGTGATATTCTATTGCATGTGGTAGACATTGCCCACCCCCAATTTGAAGAGCAGATGAAGACCGTGAAAGAAACCTTGCAAGAGATAGGTGCCGAGCATAAACCTGTGATTGTGGTTTTCAATAAAATGGATTTATATATAAAAAATCACTTTGATGAGTATGTTCCTTTGGAAGTAAAAGAAGATATTATTAAGGAATTAAAGGCTGGATGGCAAACGAGGCTCGAAAATAATTGTGTATTTATTAGTGCCTTGAATAAGGAAAACATGGATGAGTTTAGAAATACAATTTTAAACAAAGTGAAGGTATTGTATGAGGAACGTTATCCTTATATAGCAACAAAATTTTAATTGAGAGAAAATGAAATACAGACAACTGGGAAACTCAGGATTAATGGTCAGTGAATTTTCATTGGGCTCATGGCTCACATTTGCCAAACAAATCACGGATGAAACAGCGGAGAACTTAATGAGTATTGCCTATGAGGCAGGGGTTAATTTTTTTGATAATGCCGAAGGA
>DAIMNW010000249.1:0-3192 GCA_036719905.1 Chitinophagales bacterium | reverse complement strand
CTGCTAATGTTGTCGCTAGCGCCAACTCGGGTAAATATTTTATCGACCAAACTAATGGAAGCATGGGTGGCAGGCACGTAACTACCCATTTGTGCCATTAATACTATAAGGGCAGTCTGCCTTAGCAGAGCACTTTTTCCGGCCATGTTTGGGCCGGTAATAATGATTATTTGCTGTGAATCGCCATCCAGATAAATATCGTTGGGCACATAACTTTCGCCTATAGGCAATTGCTTTTCAATTACCGGGTGCCGGCCGTCTTTAATATTCAGAATTCCGTCAGCAGTAAGCTGCGGTTTGGTGTAATTGTTTTGCACGGCCAAATGGGCCAGTGAAACCAAACAGTCTAACTGAGCCACCAGAGTAGCATTTAGTTGAATGGGCTGAACATAGTCGCTTAATTCTTTTACTAATGATTCGAACAACTTAGCTTCGAGAGCCACTATCTTTTCTTCGGCCCCTAATATTTTATCTTCAAAAATTTTCAACTCCTCGGTAATGTATCGCTCAGCGTTGGTCAAGGTTTGTTTTCGAACCCACTCAGCCGGCACTTTCTCTTTATGTGCATGAGTAACTTCAAGGTAGTAGCCATACACATTATTGAATCCCACCTTTAATGAGCTTATGCCCGTATACTCTATGGCCTTTTGCTGCATCTTCAGCACATAGTCTTTGGATGAGGACGAAATTTCACGAAGCTCATCCAACTCACTATTGATGCCTGTGGCAATGATGCCGCCTTTGCTCAAGAGCATTGGTACTTCTGGCAAGAGTTCTTTTTCGATTCGATTGCGTATGAGAGTGCAAGCATTTAACTGCTCTGCAATTTTATTTAGCGAAGAATTTTTGGCCGTTTCACAAGCCATTTTTAATTGTTCAATGCACGTTAAGCCGCGTTTAAGTTGCAGCAATTCACGTGGATTAACCCTGCCCAGCGGTACCTTTGAAATCAGGCGCTCTAAATCACCAATAATTTTTATTTGGTGGAATAAAACTTCTCTTAAGTCACTGGCTTCTATCAAATGGGTAATGACCTGCTGTCGTTCCTCTATTGCGTCTTTATCTTTTAATGGAAGCAATAACCAACGTCGGAGCATACGAGCACCCATTGGTGAGGCAGTATTATCAATTATTCTGATTAGAGGCACCCCATCGTGAAAAGGTGAATCCAGAAGCTCTAAATTGCGTATGGTAAACTTATCTAGCCACACGTGTTTCTCTTCAGCTATTCGGGTTATGGATGATAAATGCTTGAGCTGATTATGCTCGGTTTCTTTTAAATAGTGAAGGGTGGCGCCTGCCGCCGTTATAGCATGGGGCATTTCTTCTATTCCAAAGCCTTTTAACGATAAGGTTTCAAAATGACGAAGTAATTCTTCCCTGGCATAGTCCGTTTTAAAAACCCAATCATCTAAAGTAAAGGTGTAGTATTTGCTTCCGAATTGTTGTTGAAAAAATTTAATAAACGATTTTGAAAGAACAATTTCAGCCGGCTGAAAAGATTGGAGTAACTTATCAATTTGCGCCATATTGCCTTCTGCAACCATAAATTCACCGGTAGAAATATCGGTGAAAGCAATGCCTGCAGTCATGCCACTTAAGTCAATCTGGTTATTGCTACTAGATTGATTGAAATGGATACTGCATAAAAAATTATTGGTCTGATGATTCAGAATTTTATCATTAGTAGTTACACCGGGCGTTACCAATTCAGTAACTCCGCGTTTTACAATTGTCTTGGCCAGTTTAGGATCTTCTAACTGGTCACAAATGGCCACCCGGTGACCGGCTTTCACCAGTTTTGGTAAATAATTATCTAATGAGTGATAAGGGAAACCGGCCAACTCCATTTCACTGGCAGAACCGTTGCTTCGTCGCGTAAGCACAATGCCCAAAACCTTAGAAGCTATTATTGCATCTTGAAGAAAAGTTTCATAAAAATCGCCCACCCGAAATAGCAAAATAGCATCAGGGTATTTGGCCTTGATACCATAGTATTGTTTCATTAAGGGTGTTTCTTTCGTGTTGCTCATTGGTTGTTGTATAGTCTCCTTCAAATTTCACAAGGGGCTCAAATGTAGCCTCTTTGTGATAAAGATAAAAACAAGTCACTGATTAATCTCGACCGTTCTTAGGTCAATGATTTATCTTGGATGAGTGGTCGGTAAAAGCCCGTTTATTTGTAAAAAAATTACTAATATTGGGATTGTAAACTATGCAAGAAAAAAAGCCCATTATATCATCGCAGCTAATTTATAGTCCTAAGGAACAGTTAGTAGAATTAGGTCACAAAAAATCAGCATTATTTATTGGAATACCTCGTGAACGTACCTTTCAGGAAAACCGGGTGGCACTTACTCCCGAATCGGTTTCTATTTTGGTTAATAATGGCCATCGAGTAATCATAGAATCAAAAGCAGGCGATGGTGGGCATTTTTATGACACCGACTATTCAGAAGCTGGAGCCGAAATAGCACAAAGTGCCGAGGAAGTTTATAAGGCCGATATTATCATTAAGGTGGCGCCCATTGACATGAGCGAAATGAGCTTACTTCGCCCTGAGCAGATAATTATCTCACCTATTCATTTGCCTACACTGCGCAAGGAGTTTATTGATGAGCTCATGCGTAAACGTATCACCGCCCTTGCCTTTGAGTACATTAAGGATAGTGCAAATACATTTCCAATAGTGCGCAGTATGAGTGAAATTGCAGGAAATGCCGCCATACTGATAGCCGCTGAATTACTCAGCGATTCCAAAAATGGAAAAGGGATTTTATTGGGAGGTATAACAGGTGTACCACCGGCTAAGGTCGTAATTCTAGGTGCCGGTGTGGTAGGCGAATTTGCCAGTCGAACGGCCATGGGATTGGGCGCCGAAGTGAAAGTATTCGACAATTCGATATACAAACTGATGCGATTGCAGAATAACATTGGCAGCCGTATTTATACTAGCATTATTCATCCCGAGATTTTAAAAAACGAATTAAAAACCGCTGACATAGCCATTGGCAGTATTCATAGTGAAAGTGCCCGATCGGTGATGATAGTGCCCGAAGATATGGTACAGAATATGAAAGCCGGTTCGGTGATTATAGACGTGAGTATCGATCAAGGAGGATGCTTTGAAACCAGTGAAGTAACATCTCATAAAAATCCAACATTTAAGAAGTATGATGTAACCCATTATTG
>DAIMNW010000063.1:0-11381 GCA_036719905.1 Chitinophagales bacterium | reverse complement strand
GGTATCAATACATATTGAGAATAGGGGCCATAACCATAGGCATAATCGGGGTTGCCGTGGTAGCTGGCACCGCCTGAAGCTGGATTGGTGCTGCCAAGTTCCTTTGAGATGGCCGATCGAGCTTGTTCAAAAGTTTGGAACAAAGGCGATACTCCATCCTTATCCGGCTTATCGAAGAAGGTGTTCAGTGCAATAAACGAGGTGGTGTAACTGCCATTTACCAGCTTATTATAATGACCGTATCCGCTAAGGCTATCCAAACGCTTGTAGTTCTCACTTAGGTTTCTACTTTGGTTGGCATTAAATGTAAGATCAAATTTAAAATCGGTCATGGGTTCAATATTAGAAGTCACATTTATTGAACGAGTTCGATTTTGTACAAATTGGGCATTCATCTCCGGGTCGCCACTCATGCGATTAAGTACGGCAAATTTATCAAGCGTTCCTAACGATGGCTGTTGGCCGGCAATTAAGTCGTATCCTGGCGATTTAAAAGCAGAATCCATACCTAAAAAACGTGTTCGAGGAAAATAGCCCGGAAGGGTTGTCATTCTATCGTCGCTATAGGTAGCATTAATTCGCTTTAGCCCCATAAGTGGTTTTAGGATGGTATATAGCTCAGGATTGAGCGGCGGCTCTTTCTTTTTTTCATCTGCCTTAGCACCTCCTTTCTTGTTCAAACTTTTGTCTTTGGGATTGGTTGTATCCTTCAGGGTCATGGTAGGCGTTTTTGATCCGGCTGTTTTCTTGGCTTCTTCCTTAGCCCGTTCCCTTTCTTTCTTTTTCTCTTCGGTCTGCTGACGGAGAGTTTTGGTATTGTAACGTTTCAAAAACTTCACCTTGTTGTACAGATTATTAAAATTCATATCTCCGTTTACCTGTATAGTTTGTGTATTACCCATCACGTTGCCCAGCGATTCGTAGGTGAGTGGGGCAGTGGTCCAGGTGTATCCTGCTCCGTAGCTAGCTCGGCTGCTTATCCAATCGGTTAAAGGGAACTTTGAAAACGGAACGGTATACGTGGCCGTAACATCATGGTGGTATTGAATGGTACGCTTCAATTGAACAATACGATTGATAATGGTATCGCGTTCGGCACGGGTGTCTATTTTGCCATAAGGTTCATCAATTCGCGAATTGTTCACAGCATTAAAATCAATGCTTATACTTTTTGCCGGGTCAAATTTTAAGCCATACGTACGGGTCATTTTTAAATACTTATCAAACAGAGGGGCTACCGCCAGTTCGTCGCTGCTCAATCTACGAAGATTGCTTTCGCCAAAACGTCTATCAATATCGGCTTTGAACGACATATTGGTTGGCAACAGGTTGAAATTAAAATCTTTTATAAGCGCAAAATATTTGCTCTTGGTTGGCAACCAACCAAAGGGTTTAATAAATTTTTGTTTGATGGAATAATTGTAACCCAGTCCGGCTTTGTGGTTTTTTACATCATCACTTTCATAGGTGGGGTTTCGTTTATAGGTTTCGGTATAGGCATAGCTTACATTAAAATTTTCAATATTAGTAGGCAGGTTGAGCGGCTTTTTACCTTCTTTTTTCTCCTTCTGAATTCTAATATTGGTTACGTTCAAACTTTTTATTTGAACAAAATCCTGAGTGGCTTTGCGCAGCGAATCGGCGTACTGACGGCTCACCGCTTTAGCAGCAGCCAGCTCCGGTTTAAGTTCCACATCCAATTGATAGGGGTCGTACTTAGGTGTAGAGTATTGTTCCGATATGCCGGCAAAAACCGGCAGTTTTAAACCAATTTGTTTGGGCAACAGTTTCCCCAAATCGGAATTGATAGAGGTGGTATACTGGTAAAAATTATCGCGGTAGCGATCAGCTACTTTTTGTTCCAATGATCCATAGCCAATGGTATGCAAATTGCCCGAGAAAGTGATGGCTGCCAGATCGGCCAGCGTTACATCGGCACGTGCCATGGCGGCATAGCCTCCTTTTTCATCTAAACCATCCATGCGTAATTCATTAAACCATACCTCAGCGCATTTTGGCATACCATCATCTGTGTCACCGGTGGTTCCCACTTTTGGGTTCCTGACACCAAGCATGCAGGTTTTTACTAATCCCAGGTCTGGGTTGCCCACTACGGTTATGTAACTACCATTCGGAAATTTTTTGATGAAAGGCGTATAGGCAGGTTTTTGCTGATAGTTTCTTTCTTTTTTTACAGCAGTAATATCGGCGAAGGCAATATTGATTTCGTTTTCAAGCGGCCAAACGGCTGCCGGATCGGTGGAGCCATTAGCTGTTACCATGAGTGGTACAGCGTATTCGTAGTAGTTACCCACAAAATCAGAACCTAAGCGGATGAATGCATAAAGGTCATGATCGTGGAGTACTTCAGGGTCAACTGCTTCGGCGTGGGTAAAGAGTTTGAGTTCTTTAAACTGTCGTAGGTCCAGATTAATAGTTTTATAAACCGCCTTTACATCCCTATCGTTTAAATTACACACCGATACCGGTAAGGTGTGTTCGTTTTCCTGAATATTGGATTGGGTGCTCAGGCGCTGCGATCGCACTATACCCGGAGGCAATACATAGCCTACTGGTTTCTTGGATGAGTTTTCTTCCAAGTTAACCGAACCCACATTGAAATAAGTTTGGTCATTAATATCGGTGCCCAGCTGTTCGCCATTGGCACCTAATGAATAAGCATATCGACGCCATTGGTTACGTACCAATTCCAGCTTTGCAAACCGAAGATTCACATCGGTGTTAAAGTTAGTAAGGTACATACGCATAAATCGTATGGATTTAAAATCGACAATGTCGCCCACCTTTTTTTCATAATCATTAATCGGAATTTTAAACTGATACCACTTTACTTTTTCCGTATTGCCGTTTTTCAGTTTTACTTCGGCTTCTCGTATATCATTGATAAAATTTTGGCCAATCACCATTCGGCTTGGCTTCAGTTCTACGCGGTATTGAAAATAATCTTCCTTCTCATTTAGAGCATTATCCTTATTAATATCTTCTGATTCCGGAATGTTGGTAGCAGCGGTTGGATAGGCTTCCGGCGATTGTTCATCGGTTGGCGAATTGCCATCCGGGTTGTTATATCGATCGTAACGTTTTAGAATTGGCACTTTTGCATTATCATAATCAGTGCCTCTATCAAAGTGAAAATTGTCGGCTGCCGGGTCAGTATTTTTATAACGGTCTAATCGAGCTTGGCCTTCAGGAGTGGTAGGAGGAGGTAATAAGCTAAGGGCATCTACATACGCCTTTTGTACAAAAGCTTCTTGAGCATCCGAAGCGCCATCATATCCTACGTCCTGAATTTTTCTTACTGCCGGGTCGTTATCAAACGAACGGGTGGTAGCTTGCTGATTGCTAGGTGAATAGCCCCAAACAGTTCGTTTCTTTAACAAGGTGGTATCGTTTCCTTCTCTTGGCAATCCGTTTTCAAATGTTATTCGACTATCTTTCAATACGTCTTCGCTTACATTACCTAAATTAAAATACAATTCACCACCCGTATTCGTAGGGTCATAAATAAATGGATCAAGCACCCAAAACTGGATAAATTCAATATTGCTAGCCTCAAAATCATTATTATCAATGCTTCGCATAATGCCGCCCCAAGCCTTTGATGGGTATTTGAGATTAAGTTCCTGGTCTAGGCCGGCTATGGTATAGTTATAAGGACCACGTTCGGTAGGGTGAAAAGCCAAATCCAGCGTAGTAAGTGTAAGGGCTTGGCCTACATCCAATTGTTTGTCAGGGAAAATTTCTTTCTCAGTAATTTCTCTAACAAAGTGGTTGCTCTGCTCATCGTCAGACGTGAGGGTTGATGAAAAGCCGCCATTGGCTCTAGTAAAATAAGGGTTGATGCTATACCAACTTAGTTTAGCCCGGTTGTAGTTGTAATCCAGCTTGTTCGATTTTGATTCAGGAAAAAGCTCCGGTCCTCCGGCACCTCGAGTGGCATCACGTGGTGTGCTGGCAAGCGACCAGCTATTGGCCGGAAATTTTAAATCATAATTACTCTGCGAACCTTCAAAGTCGTCAATATAAACGGTTCCGGTTTTACCAATGCTTTTGCTGTGACCGGGATCTAATTTAGCTACTTCGCCGGTCAGTGTGAGTGTCGATTTTTCTTTAGTAGAATAGAAAGGAAGTTTATCAATTATTTTACTTATAAGACCCGATGTTTGATTGTAATGAGCATCCAATCCATAAATAGAATTGGAAATAGGGTCGTCGCCAATGTTCACTTTTTGGGTAAATGGTCGTTCGCTCAGATGAAGCCAGGTGCCACCCAAGGTGAGATTGTCGTTTACAAAAAAGTCGAACCTATGGCCAAGGAAAGTTTTTACCTGCCCTAAACCGGCAAAGGCATTATTTTCAAATCGAATTTTAATAGGCTGCCCTGAGTTCAAAATTCCATCATTAATTATTTTCACTCTCCCTAAATTATAATCTACGGTATAATCCATTCCCTCTTTCAAATCCTGACCACCGCTACTTACTTTTACTGAACCTTGTGGCAGATTAAATGCTCCTAAGTAAATATCGCTAGCATTGCTGCTTTTGTAACTTCCTTTTATATTAAATCGGTTTTTTTCAGGCACCTGAGCGGCTTCGGTTTTTGTTTTATCATATAATTCCTGATAAACATATTTGCCGGCAATGTATTGGTCCGTTGGGTCCGATTTAAACTTGGCTATTAAATCACTACCAAAAGGTTCGAGTACCGGAAAAATGATTCTTCCGTTGGCAGGTACAATGGTTACGCCGGGAACAAAATCAAATATTCCATCCGGAATAGGATCGTTCTGTGAATTAAGATGGTCGAGGTTCAAAAGGCGAATAAGCGGCTGACCTTCCACACTTCCTTCATTTATAAAACGCTTTTCGCCACCTGTTGGATAGGAGTAGGTTACATCCAGTTTAAAATCTTCATTATTCACTTGATAAGCACCAAGCGAATAAATATTTTTCATCATCAATTTCCACATAGGCAGGGCAGTATTGGTGGTTTGCCCTTTTAATAATTTTAGGAAAAGCACATTCTGGCGCTGAGTGGTGCTGGTGGCTGCACCGCTTACGGTGGCCACATCCTGAGTAAATTCGCCCACTCGGTACGTTTTACCTTTGTAAGTATATTCATAGGCAACCGCCAGTATATCGCTTGGGTTCATGGTTTGGTTAACCGATATAAAACCGAGTTGTGGATACAGTGTAAATTCTGAAGCGGTTAGTTTTCGTGCGTAGGTTTTTTCAAAAATAAGAGGGGTGGTTCCTTGATAAGCACCGGATGTAATGTAGTTGGTTACAGCCGTGGTGTTTCTTGTGTACAAAGAGTCCAGCGTTAGCTGACGATAAAGTTTATTGGCAGAATTTTGAGGAAAGGTATCGGACGAAGCTGCTTT
The DNA here is from genome assembly GCA_036719905.1 of Chitinophagales bacterium. Lineage (GTDB taxonomy): Bacteria > Bacteroidota > Bacteroidia > Chitinophagales > CAIODY01 > DAIMNW01. The sequence continues at coordinate 5,976 of DAIMNW010000063.1, read as the reverse complement.
CCATTGACTCTGATAAGGTCTGTATTCACCTAAATCCATAAAGCCAACAATGTCACGTACATTTTCGGCAGTACCGGTCTTATTAGTTACCCAAATTTCGACACGGGTTACATTCACTCCTGAATTGATGAGTGGAAGTTTTTTGAGCCATTTATTATAATTGTTTCTAAAAAATGTACCTAAAAAGAAGTGTTTATTGTCTTCATACTGATCGGCCGTTATGTTATAGGTTTGAGTTTGGGCACCTCCCTGAATATTAATTTCTTCCGACTTTGATTTTTGCTGTGAAGCCACCGAGGTAACCGTGAGCCTGCCAAACTGCAGCTGCGTTTTAATACCAAATAATGATTGATTGCCCTGAATGAGTGAGCTACTCAGCGGCAAACTCACGTTGCCGGCTGCTATCTTTTTTATTATCTCATCTTCCTGCCCGGTATATTCTAGTTTAATCTGATTTTCATAATCGAAGGTGGCTTGGGTATTAAAGCTGGTGGTCAGTTTCATTTTATCACCAATTTTTCCCACCACATTCAAATTGATATTCATATCAAAATCAAATCCGCCGGTGTTCTTAGCTATTTTAGGTAGCGTAGGATTATTAACTATTTGCCTTCCATAGCCAAAGGTGAGCTCCACGTTTCCGCTAGGTTTAATATCTACCTGACTGCCACCAAAGATTCGGTCAAAGTTTTTGTTGCCAACATAAAGTTTTGGAACGGCGCCTTTATTCTCAATTAATGCATTGGCATTGCTTCGCTGCATCCAGTAGTCATGCTCATCTTGAGCAAACTGATATTTCAGATATTCTTCAAAACTCATGTAAGTGGGATTGCGGTAAAACCGGTCTCCCAAGGTTTCGGTCAATATGTATTTGTTGGTGCTGGGGTCGTAGGTTACTTCCTTCTTAATGTTGGATGGATCATCCAAATCCAGATTACTGCCGTGCCCTGGGTCGGTTATGTTTTGATGATCTTTAATAGGATAAGGAAGATTATTCGTATCGCCGGCTGGTGTTGAAAACTCCTCGGTAAATGGCACCTTCACCCGATGTGGCGCAGCTAAGAGCAAGCTGGCTGCAGCGGTGGTAATGGATGCTATGAGTATTTTCTTAAACAAAATATTGGCCGTATGCTTTAGTTCAATGGTAAAAGTTGGAAGTAAAATTATTAGATAGCTTTTAGGGAAAGCTTTAATAATTCTTCCACTGTTTTGGTTTCCGGATTTTGACGCAAAACTTTATTGACCGCTGCCTCGGACTGAGAGCGGTTAAAACCTAATGCACCTAGGGCTATTAACGCCTCATCGCGGAAATTATTTTGCGATGCCGATACAAAAGAAGCCCCCCCTGTAGAAGGAGAAAGTGCCACACCTTTACTCATTTTATCTTTTAGGTCAAGAATCATTCGTTTTGCTGTTTTAGGACCAATGCCTTTAATGCTTTCTAACAACGCCACCTGCTCGGTAATTATTGCCTGCCGAATATCGGCCGGAAGCATACTGCTCAATATCATTCGGGCAGTGCTTGTACCTACTCCGCTCACACTAATTAGTTGTAGAAAAACCTGTTTTTCTTCTTCGGTAGCAAAGCCAAAAAGCGCATGGGCGTCTTCGGTAATATGCAGGTAAGTATGTAGGAGACATTCGCCATCTACCGGCAGCTTGCCATAGGTATTGAGGCTTATATGTACTTGATAACCAATGCCTGCGGTTTCAATGAGCACATAGGTGGGGCAACGAAACGAAATTTTTCCTTTAATGTAGGCTATCATCTGCTTTTTTTATGTTTGCTAAGATAAAAACAGATAAGGGATGGGCAACCTGTTTTTTTGAGCCCATCAAAATCACTTTTTCCGCAACCAAACCTCCAATTGTAGTCCCTGATTGGTCACATCCATATAAGGACGAATGAGGGTATCAATAAATTTGGGCATATAAGTTTTACAAACCATGTAACGATGGTTGGCTATTTCCATTTGATGTTGTTCGCAGTATTTCTGAAAGGCAGTTATTGTAAATTCGTATAGGTGAAAGGGTGAGTGCATGGGACTTAGATTAGTGACATAATCTGAGCCAATGAGTTTATAATATAGGTTATAAATTTTAGCAATAAACCAGTCGGCAGAAGGTACTTCGATATGAATAACGCCACCTGGTTTCAGCCACCCATAAGCTTTTTCTAAACATTCAGCCGGATTGTAAACATGCTCCAGCACAGCGCCAAAGGTGATAAAATTAAACTCATTGGCCGGGTAATTCATTTCTTCAATCATGCCCAGCTTCAATCTGTCAGGGCTCAGCTTCATTTTTTCAATGGCTCGTTGATAAAAGGGTTCCGATGGTTCAAAACCCCAGGTGTCAAATCCTTCTTCTTGTAATGAAATCATGCACTTACCTAATCCGGCTCCAATATCCAGTGCCTTCATACCTTTTTCAAAATTTAATAGAAGTGATATTGCCTTATCCGAAAGTGCTTTGTATGCACCGGGTTCAACTTCAAAAAAGTCTTCATGCCAATAACTTTCGGGTGGCACACCATAGTGGTCCTGTATGTTGGCTGGTATAGGTTGTGGTTGGCTATAAATCAGTCCGCAGTTGCTGCACTTTAGAATCGAAGTAGAAATTCCTGCTTTTGATTTTGGCTTACGACCTTGTGAATCATTCAGGCGTTTGCCCAACACTTTATGAGTAGCCACATCACTGCCACACATGTTGCAAGCAGCAATGTATTTAAACGTGTAGGTAATCTGCCGGTCGCTATAATATCTGTTCATTGTCAATAATCAATGAGCCGTAACGGAATTTAAGATTTCAAGATATGTTTTTTGATTGGCTTTGATGGAGTAAATATTTTCTACCCGAGTTCTTGCAGCCAGACCAATTCTTTTTCGTTCTTCCGGATGATTGATAAGCAAAGTCAATTTACTCAACCACTCTGCTTGCGTTTTTACCAGAAAACCGCTCACCCCATCTTCCATCACTCTATAATTGGCACCTATGGCAGTAGCCACGGTGGGTATGCCAAGCGCCATGTATTGCAATGCTTTGAGGCCACTTTTTCCCATTACCCAATCATCATCCAGTGGCAAGGGATATAGGCCAATGTCTATGCGTTGCAGGGTGCTAATCTCAGCTTCTTCGCTCCATTTTACAGTTTCAACCTCAACGCCTTCCATGGTAAAGGACTCATCGCCCATCACCAATACTTTAATGCCATATTCCTTTTGAACAGCAGCCAAAACGGGTTGTAACAAAAGCATGTACTTGCTCGTGCTATGGCTTCCGCTCCAGCCCAAGGTAAGTGGATGGGTATTATTATAAGCATTCACCGGCTGATAACTTACCGTGTTTATAGTTGACGAAATATCGGTAGTGTGAGGGTTAAATTTTCGAGCATACTCATCCAGATAAGGTGTGCAGGTAATGACATGATTGGCTCTGCTCATCAGAAACTTAGGTTTGTTTCTGCCTTTTAAAAAGCCAATAAAATTGTTGGCCACACTTTTATGTTTATGGTGAAATACCAAATCATCTATATCATACACAACAGCCTTGGCAATTGCAGTATAGAGCCATTCAAAAAAGGTAGAGCCAAAAGGAGTTACCCACAAAAAAATATAAACTACGTCATATTGCCTTAAAGAAAACAAACCTATCAGGCGGCGCCAATACCCGTAAAAAGTGTAGAGCACTTTCTGCGCCAGCATTCCTTCTTTATAAATAATATTTTGAAACGGTCGGATGATAAATTCACTCACTTCCACATCGTAGCCGTTGCTTCGCCAATGGTCAAAGTACTGCTCGTACTTTAGCCGCTGACCAGGAACCATGGCTTGTGGATGAGGACATACAACTAAAAGCTTTTTATTAGCCATGCACGTTTATGAGCTTATGCTTTGCGGCCTATGGCATGCCAATAGGGAGCACCATTTGAAAAATTTATTTCTGACAGACCGCTGTTTTTCATCATGGTCACTATTTCATCTTTAGTAAAACGCTGTTCGAGCGGAGTACCAAATCTATCCAATGAATCGTTGCGAATAATGTTGAATGACTTATCGGCGTAATAACTTAAGGGTACTGCATGCGCCAATCCCTTGGCCCCTATGGTTAGGAACAAACGGGAAAGCAATACTAACGGCAAGTAAACCAGCACAGCCATCGCATCGCAAATAAACTTTTTTAAAGCCGAAGGAAAATTGGAGATGAGCATGCGCAGCAGATTACTCATCCAAAATAAAAATTTGTAAAGCACGGTGCGATTGTCCAAGGCATAATATAAATACACTAGAAAAAATCCACCCGGTTTCACCTTGGATACACAATGCTGCATGGCCAGTTGCGTATCGGGAATGTGGTGTAATACACCTAAGCTAAAAACCAAATCGAAACTATTATCCGGAAACGGAATATTATCGGCCGATGCCTTCGTGATTCTCACATTGGGGGTGCTGCTTAATAATTTGGCTGCCGAAAAAACAGCATCGCTGGGGTCTATGGCTTCTACCCATTGCACTTTGGAACTAATATACTTACTCCATCGGCCAGTACCACAGCCTACATCCAGCACCCTCGAAGCGGCATTGATATGCCTACCATCTACAATATCAAAATACTGATTGCCGGCATTGGTTATTTCTTCATCGGTAAAAGAGGCAAACTTGCCCCACTCTTCGCCAAACGAGGCCACCGTTTTGGCATCTAAATTCGCTTGACCAATGTCGAAAGAGGCAATTTTTTTATTGCCTGCATCCAGCATTTGCATGGGTTGCCTCGAGTACGTAATAAAATTATCCATTAAATAAATTGCCTTTATCGAGCTACGCTTACGGCCCGTACTTCACGAATTACAGTTACTTTAATTTGACCCGGGTACTGCATTTCATTCATTATTTTTTGTGAAATATTATGGCTTATCATTTCGGCGTCTTTATCGGCTACTTTATCAGCTTCCACTATTACACGTAGTTCGCGGCCGGCTTGTATGGCAAAGGCTTTCTCCACCCCATCAAATCCTAGCGCCAGGTTTTCCAAATCTTTAATTCGTTGGTTTTATTGTTAGAAAGTATCACGTCGGGCACCCGGACGAGCACCGCTTATGGCATCGCAAATTTGAATCAATAGCGATATCACAAATTTCATTTCCATTTCATCGTGGTGAGCGCCAATGGCATTTACCACACTGGGATGCTCGTTATACTGTTCGGCCAGTTTAGCGCCTAGCAAGGCGTGTGATAATTCTTGCTCAATATCGGGCACCTTGCCTATATCATGCAGCAAGCCGGCACGTTTAGCCAGCTTTGGCGGCATGCCTAGTTCGCTTGCCATTACTGCACACATATTGGCCACCTCTTTACTGTGGTGCAATAAGTTTTGCCCATACGATGAACGGTAGCGCATACGACCTACCATACGAATCAATTCAGGGTGAAGGCCATGAATACCCAATTCAATACAGGTACGTTCGCCTATTTCTACTATCTGCTCCTCCAGTTGTTTCTTTGTTTTTTCAACTATTTCTTCAATACGAGCCGGATGAATACGCCCATCGGTTACCAATCGCTGCAAGGCAATACGGGCCAATTCGCGGCGCACCGGGTCAAAGCATGAAATCAAAATAGTATCGGGCGTATCATCTACTATCAATTCAACACCGGTAGCCGATTCAAGGGCTCTAATATTACGCCCCTCTCTACCAATAATCTGCCCCTTCATATCGTCGCCTTCTAACTGAAAACTGCTCACACTGTTTTCAATAGCATGCTCCTGTGCAGTACGCTGTATGGTTTGGATAATGATTTTCTTGGCTTCTTTGTTGGCCGTTAACTTGGCCTCGTCCATGGTGTTTTTTATAAGTGCCGATGCTTGTGTATTGGCTTCATCCTTGAGCGACTCTACCAATTGTGCTTTGGCATCAACGGCGCTCATACCTGCCACTTTTTCAAGTGTCTTTACGGTCTGTTCGTGAGTCTTGTCCAA
>DAIMNW010000248.1:0-3223 GCA_036719905.1 Chitinophagales bacterium | reverse complement strand
GAAAAAACTTTGCTTAAGCGCAATTGTGCTGCTCTTTGCCGTTAATTTATTTGCACAGAACGAACAACCTTATTCTACGGATGCATCAACCCCCGATTGGGTAAAGTTGATGTACACTTCTGGCGCCAAGCCTGGCGATGTGATTGCAGCGCACGACGAATTTTATAAAACTCATTCTTATAAAAAAAATAGCCACACACAATTTTACAAGCGCTATACCATGCAGCTGAAGCATAACAGCAATGGTAATTTGTTTGGCCATAAAGATTTAGCTGGGTTGCAAAACGAGCAAGCTTATCTGCAAAAAACCAATTTTCTTAAGCAACAAAAAAGCGCAAGCAGCCAATGGCAATGCATTGGCCCTTTTGATTTTGATAAAGATGCCAATAGCCGAAGCTATGCTCCGGGTGCGGCACACGTTTATACGGTGGAGCAATCGCTGAGCAACTCACAAATAGTATATGCCGGCACCGCCAACGCCGGTGTTTGGAAAAGCATTGATCATGGTTTGAACTGGACAGCCACTAGCACTATTGGCATGATGATAGACGAGGTTAGAGCTATAGAAATTGATTTCACCAACCCCAATACAGTTTACGCCGGAGCGGTAGACAAACTTTGGAAAACCATTGATGGAGGTTTAACCTGGACAGCCACGGGAGCTGCGCCCGGAGGACAAAGCGTAGGAGCTGTGAATGATTTAATTATGAATCCGCTTAATAATCAGGTGGTGTTTTTTGCCTCAAGCACAGGCCTGTACAGAAGCAATGATGCCGGTGGTACCTGGGTGGCCGTGATGGGCGGCATTTGGCAAGAAATAGAATTTAAGCCGAGTGATACATCTACTGTGTATGCAGTAAAACAAATTTCGAACAGAACCGAATTTTTTAAATCAACTGATGGTGGAGCTACTTTTAATATTGTAAGTGGAACGGGTTGGCCCAACCCCACTTCGCCCGATGAAAACAAACGATGTGAAATTGCGGTAACACCGGCTGCACCCAACATAATTTATATGCTTGCCGGTGGGGCAGCTAACGGCGGCAGTGGGTTGTATGGTACTTATGTGAGTCACGATAGTGGAAACACCTGGGCTTTTACCTGCTGCGGCCCTACGCCGGGCGGTGTACCCAATGCTACTACTAATCAAAACCTATTGGGCTGGGCCGATGATGGAAGCGATGATGGTGGTCAACAATATTATGATTTGTCGTTAGAAATTTCTCCCGTTGATTCCATGGAAGTAAATGTAGCCGGAGTTAACCATTGGATATCCCACGATGGGGGCGTAACATTTACCTGCCCGAGTAAATGGAGCACACCCAACAAACCGGCCTATGTACATGCCGATATTCATGATATACATTATTATAACAACGGTGCCGATTTGTGGTTTGCTTGCGATGGTGGTATTTTTTATTCGTCGGATGGGGGCGACACTATTAATAAGCGTCAGTTGGGAATTGCCGGCACCGATTTCTGGGGTTTTGGAATTGGACATTGGGATGGTGCCGAAGTGATGGTGGGTGGATGCTATCACAACGGTACATTAATAAAGGATAAAAATGTTTACACCAACGGTTGGATATGTGCTATGGGCGGTGATAATATTAATGGCCGGGTGAATTACGGAAACGATAGATTAATTTATTCTGATTATGGTATTCATCAGTTGCCGGGCAGCCGCACCACCTCGTTCACCCAATTGCCATGTGGTCTTACCACGGGCGCTTCGTATGTTTTGGGTGAAGATGGTGATCTAGATTTTGACGGCTCATGTTATTCAACCAATTATTTAGCTGCTGACACTTCGCTATGGAAGAGCACTGACAATGGTGCTAGTTATACCAATATAAAAGGATTTGGAAATGGCAGGTTTACCGCCATCGAAATTCCATATTCAAACCCGAATGTGATTTATACTTGCCACTATCCCGGATTTTATTCTACTAAAAAAGTTTACAAATCAACTAATGGCGGAACATCGTGGACCCAAATTACTCCACCATCATCATTAATGAATAGCACCGATTTAGATGTGCCCTACGACATTGCTGTAAACCCCGACAACGAGAACGAATTGTGGTTGGTAAGAATGCCGCCATATTCCTGGTTTGCCAACATTGATGGTTATAAAGTTTATCACACGACCGATGGTGGTGCCACTTGGACAAATATTACCACACCAACACTTAATGGTGAATACATTACATGTGTAGAGTATCATCGCGGAAGCAATGGTGGTGTTTATATTGGAACAAAGAGGGCTGTGTATTATAGAAACAATACAATGAGTGATTGGGCATTATTCAACAACAACTTGCCGGCTCTTACCTATATCACAAATTTGATGATGGATTATAAACGCGGAAAAATTATTGCCGGAACCAACCGCTCTGCTTATGAATGCGATTTTTATGAAAACAATATTGCTCCCAAGGCACAAATTTCCGTTGACAAAACGATAAGCAGTTGTATACGCGATACTTTCTACTTTGCTGATCACTCTTCTGTGTTTAATCAAAATGTTACATGGGCTTGGAGTTTTCCGGGCGGCACCCCCTCTTCATCAACCATTCATAGTCCGAAGGTTACATACAACTCACCCGGCGTTTATAATGTTTCATTAACCGTAACTGATGTAAATGGAACTTCTTCTCAAACCTTAAACAATTTTATCACCGTAAGCAACAATTGTGAAACAGATACTATTCCCGGCTTGGCTTTATCACTTAACGGTCAAGATGCCTCGGCAAGTTGTAATCCACTGAATTTAAACTCGAACACCATCACTATTACTGCATGGATAAAACCAACTGCTTCGCAAAACGATTGGAGTGGGATTGTTTTTTGTCGTGGTGGCACAACCACTTCGGGTATTAGTGTTAAGTCGAATGGCGAACTCCGATATCATTGGAATGGGAATCATTGGGGTTGGTCGAGTGGTTTGTTTGTAAATGCAGACGAATGGAATCATGTGGCTTTGGTTATTACACCAACATCCGGAACTATTTATTTAAACGGAATTGGCGCTACAGAAACTACAACACTATCGCCCGAAGAATTTAACGCCGCCTTAATGATTGGGTTGGATGATAATGGCGGTGGGAGATACTTTTCCGGCTTTATTTATTAGGTTTGTTTTTTTTATTGTTTGTCTTTTCATAATTAAATTTTTGAAACAATTCATTTTAAAAAAAAACCCAACACCCCTCCCCGCATT
>DAIMNW010000247.1:0-3228 GCA_036719905.1 Chitinophagales bacterium | reverse complement strand
GTTCAGCATCCATTATCTTAAAACTTCGTTTTTTTTTCAATACCGATGGTTACAGACTTATCTAGTAGACAGCGGCCAATAATGGATAAATAATTTCTGCTACTTGTAAGCCCCTATAATTTTATTTTTTAATTGAAAAATCATATGGAAACCGCTACCATTAAGTACTTAGAGTATGTTAAACAAATGCAGGATATTGCCCAGATGAACAATGCCTGTGCAGTACTCGGCTGGGACCAAGAAACCTATTTGCCCCCAAAAGGAGCCGATTTTAGAGGGAAAATGTTAGCAACCCTGAGCGGAATGAGCCACGATATGGCCGTTGAACCAAAATTAGGCTCCCTTTTAGACGATTTGGTTAAGGAAGAAAAATCGTTAGACGAAACTAGCCGTAAAAACCTATTTCATAGTAGAAAAGATTACCTGCAACAAAAAAAGTACAGCCGTCGACTAGTGGAGGCGCTTTCTCAGGTTTCATCTGAAGCCTATCATGCATGGGTGCAAGCCCGTGAAAAAAACGATTTCAGTATTTATGCGCCAGTGTTGCAGAAAATGATTGACCTAAAGCATGAAGAAGCCGAAGCACTTGGTTATAATGCCCATCCTTACGATGCTTTGCTGGATTTGTACGAGCCTGAACTCACAAGTGCCGAAGTGGAATTGTTGTTTGAAAGCGTAAAAAGTGAATTGCAAGGTTTGGTGAAAGCCATTGCCTCTAAAAAACAGATAGAGAATAGATTCATGTTTCAATCCTTTGAGAAGGATAAACAATGGGCATTAGGAATTCAACTGCTCCAAGAAATAGGTTTCGATTTTGAAGCCGGCAGGCAAGACCTTTCGGTACATCCATTTACCACCAGTTTCAATCCCTTAGATGTGCGCCTGACAACGCATGTTAACGAGCAAAACCTATATAGTATGATTTGGAGCTGCCTGCACGAAGGTGGCCATGGGCTTTATGAACAGGGGTTAAATCCGGAACAATTTGGCTTGCCCTGCGGTACAGCCATTTCGCTGGGTGTTCACGAAAGTCAAAGCCGATTCTGGGAAAATTGTGTAGGCCGAAGTAAGTTATTCTGGAGCAAATATTTTACATTAGTGAAGGAGCATTTTCCGGCTCAAATGGCTCAGGTGAACGCTTATGATTTCTATATGGCAGCCAATATAGTGGCCCCATCGCTCATTCGAATTGAGGCCGATGAACTTACCTACCATTTTCATATCATTATTCGATTCGAAATAGAAAAAGCATTGATGGATAAGAGTTTGCTGGTGAAGGATTTGCCTAAAGCCTGGAATCAAAAATATTTCGATTATCTAGGCGTTACGGTTCCCGATGATAAACAGGGTTGCTTGCAAGATATTCATTGGTGTCATGGTAGCATAGGCTATTTTCCAACCTACAGCATTGGCAGTTTTTACGCAGCACAATATTTTAATGAAGTAAAAAAACAGATGCCAGATTTAGAAAAGAAAATAGCTGCAGGCGATTTATTACCCATCAGAAATTGGTTGAAGGAAAATATTCATCAACATGGAAAATTCTATACCGCCAAAGAGATTTGCGAAAAAGTGACCGGTGAAAAGCTGAACGTAAAGCACTTCATAAATTATGCGAAAGAAAAGTTTTCCGAAATTTACTCTCTAAGTTAGGCGCACTAAATTACATTCGTACACTCAATTACAGCATCAAAAAAAATGAAAGGAATAATACTTGCAGGTGGCAGTGGCACTAGGCTTCATCCGCTAACTTTAGGCATTAGCAAACAACTCATGCCGGTGTATGACAAACCCATGATTTATTATCCCTTGAGCGTATTGATGATGGCCGGCATACGCGACATTCTGATCATCTCGACGCCTCACGATTTGCCTCATTTTGAAAAATTACTAGGCGATGGACGTTCGCTGGGTTGCAATTTTCAGTATGCCGAACAAGCCGTTCCTAACGGACTGGCACAAGCTTTTGTAATAGGCAAAGAATTTATTGGCACTGATAAGGTGGCTTTGGTACTGGGTGATAATATTTTCTTCGGGAGTGGTATGGGTACCTTGCTGGAGAGTTGCAATAACCCGGAAGGAGGTTACGTATTTGCCTATCATGTAAGTGATCCTGAGCGCTATGGAGTAGTTGAATTTGACGAGAACAATAATGTTCTAAGCATTGAGGAAAAACCTAAAAATCCAAAATCAAATTACGCTGTGCCGGGTCTTTACTTTTATGATAATGAGGTAGTAAAAATAGCTGCTGAGCTTAGTCCTTCGGCACGTGGCGAATATGAAATTACTGATGTAAATAAAGAATACTTGAAACGCGGAAAACTGAAAGTGGCTATTCTGAACCGCGGCACCGCATGGTTAGATACAGGTACATTTGACTCGTTAATGCAAGCTTCTCAATTTGTTCAGGTAATTGAACAAAGGCAAGGACTAAGAATAGGATGTATTGAAGAAATTGCTTTTCGCAAGGGCTATATCGATAAAGAGCAGCTAACGAAACTGGCTCAACCTTTGATGAAAAGTGGGTATGGTCAATACCTGATTAACCTGATAGCCTAGAATAATTCGTCGCGGCGGCTTTTTCTCCAATACCATATAAGTATAAAGCCAAATAACATTCCGCCTAAGTGTGCAAAGTGGGCTACGTTGTCACCGCTGGCATTTCGCCAACCGGAGTATAATTCTATCAATCCAAAAATGGCAACAAAATATTTTGCCTTCATAGGAATGAAAAAGCCTACAAATACCAGCGTATTTGGAAACATCATTCCAAAGGCTAACAGAATACCATACACCGCTCCCGAAGCTCCTACAGTAGGCACATCTATTCGACTGCTTACCACCTGACGAACCATATCTTTTGCACTGCTTACATAAGAGATATTTTCAGGCGATTGCTGCCAAGGGGAAACAAAATCTTTCCAAATATTGGGGTTAATGCCATTTCCATGGTCATTTAAAAATGAGGTGAAAGCAGCAGGAGTAGGATGATTTAAGAAATCGCTGGCCGCTGCCTGTAGTTGATGAAGTTGATAATATTCTACACCCATATGACAGAGTGCTGCCCCTACACCAGCAGATAGATAAAAGAATAAAAATCGCTGACCGCCCCAGGTGTTTTCCAATACGCTGCCAAACATCCAAGACGAAAACATATTCATAAAAACGTGTTCGAAGCTGCCAGGCATAAACATGAATGTGACAAGCTGATACCCATGAAAGTGACTA
>DAIMNW010000062.1:0-11446 GCA_036719905.1 Chitinophagales bacterium | reverse complement strand
GCTTCCATTCCATCGCCGTACAGTACTTCATCGGCGGTGGTAATCTTCACAAACTTGTCAGTAAAGATTTTTCGGGTTGCTTGGTTCCAAGTTAATTCTTCAGTATTAAGTATTTCTCCTTTTACATTTACTACCACAACATTGTTCCTCACAATCATTTTTTGCTCTTGCTCGTAATTTATACCATACCGGGCAGTCATTCTTCCATTTTCTTGCATATGTTCATCATAAAATACAAGGGAGAGGCCTTTGGCTAATTCAGTATAAGGTGCTGAGTTGTTAAATCTTTTTAGCAGAGGTGCATTGAGTTTGGCCTTTACGATGCCGGCATTACTATAAAAAGTTTCAACATTGGTGGCTGTTTCTACCCCCACTTCTTTTAGCGAAGCTATCTTGTTTACTGTCTTCATATCGTTTTCACAACTGAAAAAACATACAGATAGCGAAAGAGCTAGAAATGCTTTTAGAAGGTGCATGCAGAATTTATTTTTCAAGAATTATTCTAGGATCGGCCAAGGCATAGAGAATATCGCTTACCAGATAACCAAACATAGTAAGAAAGCCCGACAAAGTGAAAACAGCAATAATCATTGGGTAATCGTGAGATCCAAGGGCACTAAAAATAGTAGAACCCATTCCAGGGATGGTAAAAATATTTTCAATAATCACCGATCCACCCAGGGTTAAGGGAAAGACATTTGCAAATACTGTGATTAATGGGAGTAATGAATTTCTTAGGGCATGCCTTCCTATTACCAGTTTCTCAGGCAATCCCTTAGCTCTAGCTGTACGTATATAATCTTGGCCAAGACTTTCGACCATGCCTACCCTCATGGTTCTTGATAGAAAAGCAATGGAACCATACGTGTAACAAATGAGGGGTAAAATAATATATGGCAAACTTAGCAGAGCTTGTTGCCAAAAACCACTTCCTTCAGGATATCCACCAATGGGTTTTACACCGGAAGTGGGAAACCAAGCAAGAACATCCGGATTTGAAAATGCCATAAGAAGGACCGTGGCTATCCAGAAGGTAGGAAGGGCAGGTAACATGAATATTAAAATAGATATTATCTGCTCAGATTTTTTGCCACGGTGAGTGGCAGAAAAAATTCCCAAAGGAATGCTTATCAAATAAGCTATAAGTATCGATACCAATGAAAAAAATATCGACCATGGAAGCCGCTTTAAGATAATGGATCCTATTTTTTCTTTTGAATCATATGAAATGCCAAAGTCGCCTCTAACAATTCCTTTAGTAAAAACCGCCCCATCACCCGTTAATGAATTGCCATCACCAAATATCCAACGATGGTATTGATTATGACGATGAAAATGCAATACTGGAATATAATTTTTCCAAATAGTAGATTGAAGTTCAATTTGTTTAAAACAAGAATCAAGCGTACTATAGGATGCAGCTATCTGATTCAAAGATGGATGGCGAATCACATTGCTTCTTATGCTTGAGATTAACAAACGAATTTTAACTGATTGCCATGCAGTTGCCAAAGCTTCTGTTTTAATCTCGATTTGATGGTCTATTGAATCTTTTTGTTGTGGGTGGTTAGTGCTATCTAAAACTTGTAATGAAGTGGGTGATGTTATTTTAAACTTGCAGGCATCTAAAGCCTGGAAGTAGTTTTGAATCTGCGGCCAATTGCCATATTTGCGAATAAGTCGCCGAGCGATTTCTTGTCTAGCAGGATCAGGTAATTGATCAATTGTATCACAATCTGCCAATGAATTTATACTACAATAAAAAAGCGGTAAGTCAAGTCCTAATTTGTGTTTCCAAAGTTTTCGCTGGTCAAGCAATGCAGTGCTTTGCTCCCCTATTTCGCTTTGGTTATTACTGGCTGCCGATATCATTCTTTCTATTGGATCGCCCGGTGCATTGGCACTAATGATAAAGGCCAACAAGGATATTATCACCAGTGCAGGAATAAACAACAAAATGCGCTTAATTAGGTAGCGTAACATGAAGGCAAATTACAAAAAGCCTGGCTTCATCTTGGTAGAATTAACTTAACAAATTGTTCCAGGCTGTCAAACTATCTATATAATGTGTTAAGTATGCCTTCATTAGCAATGAACTATTAGGCTGATATCGCCTAAGTTGCTCCTTCAATTGCAGCATCATGTTTAAATATGTATCAGCAACAATTGCAGAGCAACATGCATCATATAAATCTATCATCTCGTTATTGAGCTGATGGGCAATAATTTCTTTGCCAACATTTTTTAGATAATTACCTTCTCTTCGATGCCAAACCAACGGTTCTCCAATAGATAGATAATGATTATTAATGTCCATTAGATTTTTTAAACAGTACCCACCCCATATGTCACCCATTCGGTTTACAACACCATTGCTAAATAATTGAATATTCATGGGCGGTTGAAATATGGCTGGTATCAGTTCTTTTCGGAAGTGCATGTTGGCAGCACATAAGGAAGCCTTAACACCTTTGGGAAGCACCACCTGGGGATATTTTAGCTCGAGCGATTCAAACTTATTAGATTCGAGTCCCAGCCGATCAACGGCATTAATATCGAGCACACCTGTCCACAACCCAAGATTAAAATGAACCTCGGTTTCTATCCTTTGCGAATAATTGAAAGCGGCGTAGTTCATTCGCGACGGGTATGGAAATCCTCTGGGAAAAATCTGCTGAAGATCGATTTCTTTATAAAGTTCGAACAAATTATAGAAATCAGAATTGCCCGATAATAGAGGTTTAATTCCAACACTTAAATTAGATTTAACCGTCTCTACAAAGTTAGGCTCTGTGATCATACAATCATCATCCAGGGCTATGATGGTTTCGTTACTATTAGATTCTTTCCAGGCTAGAAGAAAGCCGAGGTTTCTACATGCCCCATTTCCTTTTGGAATGGCCAAATGATTTTTACCTAACAAAGTTGTTCGGTGCCCCCAGTTTACTACTTCAAATTGTGGATGATTAATTTTTATACTTCCTTCTGTATCATCAATAACAAAAAACCGAGCGCCTGCATCAATAAGAGGAGTCAAATAATCAAGATGAACGGAAAAGCAAGATGGAATAATTACGATCATACTTTATAGGTTAAATAAGTTTGTCAATCTGAATTGGAGGGCCTGCCAGCTAATTTCCAAATCGCTTCTTCGTGGCAAGAATACATGTAAGGATTGGGATGTAATTCTACAATAGTAATGCATTCTAACAAGACAGGTCATAATATACGTAATTGATGAAACAATTGCTGCCCCAGTAATTCCCCATACTGGAATCACAAAAAAGTTTAAAGCCATATTTAAACAAGCAAACGTAACTCCTATTTTAATGCTCAAATTTAATTTTCCTCTTGCTGTTAAATCAGTGCTTAGTAATTGTGAAATACCCATCGCTATTATTCCTGGCAAAAGCAAGCCAAGAGGAATTATTGCAGAGTTGTATTTGGCGGTAAAAAAAAACGGCAACAGAAATCCAGCACCTAGACCAATGAGTATAGCAGCAAAGCCCAAAACCAGTGTTATCACTCGGCACAACTTGGCTGTGACTAAAGAGTTGTTCGAACCGGAAGCTGCCGATGAGACTGTTGGTAACAGGATGGTACTGCTTGCAGAGGATATCATCCAAAGTTGCTCACCAATATCGCTGGCCACCGAATAATTTCCCACTTCAGACTTTTTACCAAAATAGTTTATGAGCAGCAAATCTCCTCGAAGATGGATATAACTAAATAGACTACCCACCTGCGCCTTCATGCCAAACCATCCGGCAATTTTCAGGTAATTTCTGAGTTTGCCGACTGAAATTTTACCAACCAATCTGAAACAGTATACAAACATCATTAGATCAGTAAGCAGAAGAGAAATGGCAAGGGCTATCACGGCTGAGTGAGCAGAAAGAGATTTTGCTTTCATTAATACCAGTATGGTAGACAGAAACAATAGGGGTTGAATCAATCGAAAGAAGTTGTTGACTTTAAACTTTTTTAAGCCAATTAGAATACCACTTAAGTTAAAAGATCCTAATCTGAGAGGAATAAGAATAAGTGCTATATAGAGTAACGAATTGGGAACGCCAACAAAAAGAACACCACTGAACAATCCAAAAATTACCAAACCAGCCCCAATGGCTAATGCAGAAAAAAGTAAAGTAAAAAGAACATTAGCCGTAAAGACTGTGGAAGAATCATATTTTTCAGAAGAAAGAAAGAAGGTGCTTGATGCAGGCACACCCGATGTAAATACCAGTATTAATAATTCAGGAAGTAATACCGCTAAATGGTAAATGCCGTTATTCGAAGGGCCAAGAACTCGGGCAAGAGTAATAAATGCAAGTGCATTTAACACAGCACTAAACATTTGGGTGAGCAGGGTATTCAAAACCGATTGCCCAAATTTCAGAGAATTAATTGACAATGTCATCCTGGGTATAAATGCCTAATAGGGTTCGTTCGATATTGGACGATAAGTTTTTCGGATTGAATTGGTCTAGAATGTATTGGCGTCCCTCAGTATTGTATTGAAGAATTCCTTTATGGTGTTCATCTAGTAGTTTGGTCATGTGCGTTTTTAGATTGGCGTAATCGGGCGCATGCAGAACATGCGGAAATTAATAGGTCCATATACAGGACCTGCCAAGCAACATGCCTTCTTGAATGAAACTTGATAGACCATCGTGTTTCACCATTCGTACAATGCATGATGCTTCGGAATAATGTTCTAATGTGCTTTCAACCCAGCCGGTAAAGAATATATTTTTAGGAATAGGCTCTTTTAAGCCATGCGACGTGCCGAGTATTTTAATTGAAATATTTGGAAAGTCGAGTGCCAGTTGTTTTAAGTGCTGCCATCCATATAATTCATAATTTTGATTGGTTATAGTAGATAACACAGTAAAGTTGTTTCCGAATGGTGGGATAGCTAAGAGTGAAAATTTCTCTTTGTGCGCTCCTCCAAATGGAAGAAACGTAGCCTTTATGCCCAATTCTTTTAATTCATCTACAAGCCAAGGGGCTGTTGCAAAATGCGTTGCTTTGGAAAAAACAAATCGAAGAGTTCGACTTTTAAATCTAGTATGAGAGAGCCTTACCACATCTGATCCAACCCAGTGAAAAACTAAAGGTTTTTTCAATAATATGCAAAGTTGATAAAACGGAATAATTCTCCAATCCACGGTGACAAAAGAATTGTACCAAATCGTGCATTTCCAAACAAGGCATGAAAGCTTGATAAATTTAAGCCCTTGGTTGCCTGGTTGTGAATAAGGAAAGAGGCTCACTTTCCATTTACTATTATTAAATACCACTTCAGACAATTGTTTTGTATAAAACTTACTGCCTGTCAATAATAAATTAATAGGGGTCTTAGCTACGCGGTTTGGCTTAGAATTCATCAGTTTTGGAGAAAAGAGTTCTTGTTGGCAGGAGTTGAATTTACTGAACTGCCAATTTAATTACCTGCTTTTCATTGTGATGAGTAATAGTGCACAAGTAGACCCCAACTGACCACGAATTAGTGTTAAGCGGAAACGTATTCTCTCCATCGTGTGCAGCAAAAACTTGTTGCCAGATTTTTTCTCCACTTAGGTTATATACTTCCACCATGGCAGGTCCGGAATTCTTAGCTGTAAAGCTTACCGTGGTATTATTCTTCGTAGGATTTGGGAAAGCAAATGGAGCGGTTGTTTTAAGTATGGTTTTTGAAGCCAAACCGGTCTTCAGCGATGTGCTGGTCCACATACCATTGCCATGAGTGGCGATGGCAATTAGACCATCGGCATCACGGTACTGAATCATGGGCACCACCATGTTGCCAAAATCGGAAGCCCCTTCTTGAGTCCAATGTGTGCCAGGCGAAGAAGTACTATGCAAAACCAATGAATCGGCACTAAACAACCCAACACTCGTCCCAAGCAAATATTTGGTGCCTTCATTATAAGGCATTATGGTTGCCCAACGGCAGCTTGGGGCATCGCCACTGCCTATGGTAGTAAGTTCAATATTACCGCCTACTTTTTTCCATGTAGTTCCAGCATTTTCAGAATAAAACAAGCTGTACACATTGTAATTTGAAAAAACTACTAACACCTTGTCAGCATTTCGGGGGTCGATAGCAATGCAGCTAATGTATCCATTGGATGGAAAAGCGGCACCTTGCAATCCGGCATTGGTTGCTGTAATATCTATGGATGACGGTGTACCAGTATTAGCATTATCAATTCTGTAAAGACGGCTACGAATCACTGTAGGAGTACTTTGTGCTTCGGTTCCGTAATACAATCGGTTGGTTGGGTTGGTTTTGCTTATGGCAATTGCCGAGATGGGTACCGTGGTAGTATCATTGAACTGCTGCCAGTTGAGGGCTATGGAATCAAAGTTTTGAGCGTATGGAATGGCGGTTAAATTATTATTTCTAAACAACTTTCGACCGGCTGGCACATACATTATCTTTTCATCATTAGGGTCAATCACAAATGGATTGATAAATTGATAATCGCCGCGGCTGGCGTAGATGGGGTCTATTCTTCCCCACTGTGTACGAGCACCTGTAAGTGGGTCAACCTGACACTTAATAATTTTTCCTTGTTGAACAGACAGATAATAAACCGAGCCATCGCTGGTTATTTGCATGTGTGAGCCGTCACCGTTCAGTGGCATCACCCAAGGCGATTGTGGATTGGTTGTATTGGTCCAGTAATTTCCATTATCCTGCAATCCGCCCATTATAATATCCTTGCTCACATCGGGATGTATGGCACAGGTATAAAACTGGGTAGTCATGTAACCATGATTAAGGGGTTGCCAAACTAAGCTGGCTGCAGTATCGTTCATGGTTTTATAAACGCCCCCATCATTTCCACATAACATGATATTGGGGTTTGACGGCATGAAGAGAAACTCATGTTGGTCAGGATGATGATTGGGATAAACCTGAAAATTACCAAGCTGCGTACCGGGCTTATAACCTCCAATCTGTATGGTGTTGGTATCTGATTTAAAAGCATCGGTACTTCGGTAAATGTTGGTAGCACCAATAAAAACAATGTTGCTATCACCCGGCAGCACTTTCACAACCAAATTGTAACCGCCTTGTGCATGAAAATTATCAAATAGGGTAGGGCTAGAATGAGGCAAACTCATGGTTAAATCAGTCCACATTCCTCCGCTTCCGGTACCATTTCCACTTATGTAGTTATACTTCCATAGCATATTCCACTCTTTATCGCCCCAATTGTTAACGGTAAGCAATCCCATAGTATCGGTTCCTGATGCCAAAAAGTAAACTCGATTTTCATCGTTAGGATCAATCCCTATTTTTATTAAATCGTAATTAACCGCAAAATTGGCAGGTGTGATATTTGTAAAAGTGGCCCCTCCATCGTCACTCCGCCAAATTCCCTTGGTGCTTCCCCCATCGCTACTAAAGGTGGCAAACAGCACACCATTGGAAGCTACAGCCACATCAGTAAAATAACTACCACTTGAAGTAAATGATCCTTTAATAGCACTCCAAGTGGTGCCGCCATCCAAACTTTTAGCCAACACTCCATATCCACACATATATAATGCATCATTAACCATATCACTTGGGTCGGTAACTAGATTCCAGTTTACCTGCCAAGCAGTGGTAAAACTATTCTGAGTGCCATTGTCGGTAGCTCCAAGCGGAATCCAGGTGGCGCCGCTATCAATTGATTTAAAAGCCCCATCGCCAAGATAGAAAGCACTGCCTCCACTTGCCGAAGTTCCATAGGCTTCGCCACTCAGATAGTACCATACATTGTTATGACCTGGCCGGGTGTCTTGAGTAATGGCATCTACCCCTGGATGATCGCCTAAGGCTGTCACTTTGGTCCAGGTGCTGCCCCCATTTGTGCTACGCCACATACCTCCACTTACCCCTCCTGCCAGAATATTGTTTTCGTTACTTACATCAACAGCTAAAGCACGTGTTCGTCCGCCTACATTCCAAGGTCCTCTTTGAGTCCAAGTGAGCGGATTGCTCTGAATACGCATACCCATTTGCATTTTATTCATTTCTTTCAAAAATGCCATCTCTCTCATTGCTATACCATTCGGAATTTTACCAGTTGCAGGATCGGCAAGCATTTTTGTTTCCCAAACAGTACGAGCACTGTTAAATTGTGCCTCCATTTCTTCATCAGGTTTCAGCTCATTAAAATTGCTTGGTACTTCTGCAGGCTGAGACGGTTTTACGCTATGAGTTGGAATTGTGAACATAGCGCCAACCAGCACTGCGGTGGCAAGTATTACAGAAAAAGTATATTTCATAAAACTTAATTTTTAGAATCCAAAGCTAAATAAACATAACTATTGACCATTTGTTTTTTTTATCAAAATGGCAATTAATTGTTTTAGACAATAAACTATCTATCGAGCTCGATAAGCAGATGGTGTTAAAATTTCTAGCTTATTCAAATTAACTATCTTTGGCCAAGATTTGATTACAGCCAAAATACATATTGATCAACTGAGTGATACCGAGCTGGTAAAGCAATATCAGGCAACCGATGATAAAGAAATTTTTGTGGTGCTCTATCATCGCTACACTCATCTGGTGTATGGCTGTTGTTTAAAATATTTGAAAGATCAGGAAAGCAGTAAAGATGCAGTGATGGAGATTTTTGAAAAGCTAATGACTGATCTGCATCGACACAAAGTTGAGTATTTCAAATCGTGGCTATATATGGTGGCCAAAAATCATTGCTTGATGAAACTCCGAAAAAAAGGCAATCAGGTAGTTCCACTCGATGAAGTTAAAATAGAAACACGGGCAGATGTGGAATCACGGGCAGATGAGCATCTTATCAGCAACCAGAATTTCACCGACAATAACCTTTATGCAGCCATGGGACAATTAAACGCCGAACAACGAAAGTGTATTGAACTGTTCTATCTCAAAGAACAAAGTTATCAGCAAATAGCTGTGCAAACAGGCTACGACCTTAATAAAGTGAAATCGTATATTCAAAACGGAAAACGAAACCTGAGAATCTACCTGGAACAAAATCAAACCGCTGCCAAGTATAATGAGTGAGAAGTTGCCAAATATTTTTTCTTCATCCAAGTGCCTGAGCCCGGCTCAATTGGAAAGCTACGCCCGTGGTACCTTGACTGCAACGGAGCAGCAAGCGGTTGAAAAACACTTGCTTGATTGTGAATTATGCAGCGATGCCTTGGAAGGAATTGTAGAGCAAATACAGAAAATAAATTTACAAGAGGATGTAAAGGCCATTAATCAAAGTCTGAAAAGGAAATACATTCGTAAGCATACCATTTTCTTCTCACCACTGAAGCTATCAGCCATTGCCGCAGCTATTTTACTGCTTTTGTTTAGTGCCAGTGTTCTGGTTAATTTTTTTCTCTATAAAGATTTAAAATTTGTAGCCGACAAAATGGATGGGATAAAGAAACAGCTAGGGGAGGTGAACATTTTTTCAAGAAAACAAGTTAGTAGTGATTCTATAAAGGTTTCAGCGACACCACCCAAGCCTGCCATTCAGAGATTAAAAGAAACGACCAGCGAATCAGATGCTATCCCGTCTGAGGCCAATGAAAGCTCAGATATGGATTCCATCCTTTCCACTCTTATTGCACAAGAGCAATCGGCCAAGCAGGAGCTCAAAGGCGACGAACCCAGCAAAGAAAAAACAATAAACCAAGAGGAATCAAAAACTTTTGCAGAAAAATTGCCCCGGTCAGAAACAGAACCGAATTTACTAGATGCCACTAGTGCTCCCGTAATGCCACAAAGAAGCACCTTAAAGAATACGGAAACTGAAAAAAAAGCTACAGCGACTATAATGAGTGCATCAGCCAACGAGTTTGAAAAGGTTAAGACTGAGAGCAAAACCAATGAGGATAAAAATACCGTATTAACGAATGAAGGTATACAACAGTATGGGGCTCGTAATTATGCTAAGGCAATTAAAGTATTGGAGGCAGCTATAAGTACTCAACCCAATAATTATACAGCAAGATACTTTCTTGGCCAAAGCTATTTTGCCAGTGAACTATACATTGAAGCCATCCGACAATTTGACGCTATTATCATTGGTGAATCAGATACCTACTTTGATGATGCCCGATACTATAAGGCATTGGCTCATGTTCGTATTGATGACCCTGTTACAGCTAAGCGAATTCTCAATGAATTAATAGCCGAAGGAAGCTCATATAAAAAGAAAGCGGAAGCTATACTTTTGGAAATGAAATAGCTTGGCATTTTGTTGTCACCAATTTAGAAGTAGTAAACCATGTCTTTCCCATCAGTTTTGGAAAACCAATCGCTTAGAGCATACAATACCTTTGGGGTGGCTGTTACTGCCAACTACTTTACCGCAATCTCATCCTACCAGCAATTGTTTGAATTGCTTGACAATACAAAATGGAAAAAAAACCCAATTCTTATTCTAGGTGGTGGGAGCAATATTCTTTTTACAAAAAATTTTGAAGGGTTGGTTGTAAAAAACGAGATTAATGGTATAGAAAAAATAGCAGAGGATGACCAGCACATTTATATAAAGGTCGCTGCCGGCGAAAACTGGCATTCGTTTGTAATGCATTGTGTAGAAAATGGCTGGGCAGGCGTAGAGAATTTGTCTCTCATTCCTGGCTGCGTAGGTGCCAGCCCAATGCAAAATATTGGAGCCTATGGAGTTGAAATTAAAGATGTTTTTCATCAGTTAGAAGCATTTCATATAAAGGATCAAAAGATTTATACATTCAATTTAAATGATTGTGAATTTGGATACAGAGAAAGTGTCTTTAAGCAGCGTTTAAAAAATCAGTTCATAATTACATCCGTAACTTTTAGGGTGCACAAAAAGGCAGTTCTGCATACTGATTACGGTGCGATTGAACAAGAGTTGGAAAAAATGAAAATTGCGACCCCTACTATAAAATCGGTTTCAGACGCCGTTATCCGAATACGGAGTTCGAAGTTACCTGACCCGACAAAACTGGGCAATGCAGGCAGTTTTTTTAAGAACCCAATCATTGATGAACAAAAGTTTATGGCTTTGAAAACCGAATTTCCGAATATCGTTGGCTATGCTTCAAAATCAAAAACTGTAAAAGTGGCGGCCGGTTGGCTAATAGAAGCTTGTGGGTGGAAAGGCCGAGTAGTCGGAAATTGTGGTGTTCATAAAGATCAAGCGCTCGTGTTAGTTAATTATGGTCAAGCCACAGGGGCTGAAATCTATGAATTATCATCCCAGATAATTAATTCAGTAGAAAGCAAGTTTAGCATTACGCTCCAACGGGAGGTCAATATTTTATAATAGTCTTCAATTGCTTTTTAAACCTTCATTAAAAAAAGGATGGCCAACCAACTTCAACTTGAAAGTAGTCCATATCTGTTGCAACATGCCAACAATCCAGTTAATTGGTATCCTTATAATTCGCAAGCGCTAGACTTGGCTAAAAA
>DAIMNW010000246.1:0-3258 GCA_036719905.1 Chitinophagales bacterium | reverse complement strand
GGCATTTCATCCCCTTTTGAACTATTATCAAGTGCCTTTCCATCATCTTTTTTCTTATCGCTACCAATGGTATTGGCAGATTGAACATCGGCCTGTTCATATACAAAAGTAGTATTAGCAGCTGAGCCAATAACTTCAAACTCTGTTCTACGATTTTTTGCACGTCCTTCTTCATTGTCCGAACCGTCAATATTGGTGTTAGTGGTATCAGGTCGAGTTTCACCATATCCTTTAGCTTTTAGTCGTTTCTTATCTATCCCGTTTTCAATCAGGTAGTTCACTACACTCTGTGCTCGTGCTTGTGATAGCCTTAAGTTATAAGCATCATTACCTTTATTATCGGTATGCGAATTTATTTGTATCGAGATCCCTGGATTATCATTCATCATAGCAAGCAATTGCTTTAAGGCCGGCTCTGATTCTTCTTTGATGGTAGCCTTATCAAAATCGTAGAAAATACCTTGAATCTTATAAGTCTTCTTTTCAATCTTCTTCATCATTATATCAAGCTTAATTGTATCACTTTTGGTGAGACCAATAGTGGTGGTACTAACCTTTCCAACATAATAACCTTCACGTTGGGCCTTTAAATCGTACTTCGTGTTGGCCTTCAAGGGGAAAAAATAAACTAAGTCGTTTTTAAAAGTAGTATCGTATCTGATTTCACCACCTCCTTTAATGCTTACCAAAGAGAAATCAAGAGGATTTTGTTTCTTAACATCTTTCTCGTCGTAAACCGAACCAATAACAAACCAATGCGGCTCATAGATATAATTAAAGCTATAAATATCTGGAGCTGCGGTGGCGCTATTTAATTCGAATACTCCTTTACGATTACTAGCAAAGAATCCCTTTAAATTAGTTGGGGATATAACGAAGTTGTAATCATCATAAGATGAGTTGAACGGTGGGCCAATGTTCATCGGTTCTTCCCATTTTTTCATCGCTCCTTTAGAGCTGTAAATATCATAGCCGCCAAGACTTAGCTTACCATTAGATGAAAAGTACAAGGTTTCATTTTTGATATCATAGAAGGGGGAACTTTCGTCGCCTGCTGTATTTATTTTTTTGCCTAGGTTAGCCGCCACACCTGTGGTTCCATCTTTGCCAATAGTTACATACCATAAGTCATAACCACCGTTGCTTCCGTCTTCACGGTTACTGCTAAAGTATAGTACTTGATTACCTTTGGTTCCGGTGGTTATCCAAGGTTGAGTGTTAGAGCTATTAGGAGCATTTACATCAGCTCCCATTTTTTCCGGATCACCCCATTTATTGTTTTCCATTTTGCTTCGGTAAATGGCACAACGCAATACCTGACTCTTATTTGATTCTTCGTTACAACGTGTGAAATAGAAAGTTTTTCTATCTGGAGTAAAACTTCCATTTCCTGTAAATTCATCGTCGCTGTTAATGTTACTGTTAAATTCTTTAGCTTTTGACCAAGCGCCGTTCACAAACTTGGAAATATAAAGTTTGGTTAGCCGACGATTACGATCAGTTTCGTTAATCCAGATAACTGAATCGGAACGGATGGAAGTGAAAATGAGTGTACTGTCATTTAAAGGCACCGGAGCAAAATCAGAATATGCTTTATTGATATTGGGACCCAGGTGTTCTATATCGGTATACACAGTGCCTATCTTAGCCATTGATTCCTTTTCTAAATCGGCCATGGCATCGCAACCACGTTGCTCAATGCTCACTTTCTTTTTTATATCGGCAGCACTTCCCTTGTAATTTTTCAGGAACGTAGAAAATGTATTCTTCGCCTCTTCATATTTTCCATTGTACTTCATCATCATAGCTTCATCAAAGAGTGCCATGGTGTTATTTTTATTCAATTCGAAGGTTTTTTTAAACCATTTTTCAGCTTCGACATAATCTCTTGAATTTTTGTAAGCTGTACCTGTTTTATAAGCTACATCGGCATCATTCGGATCTTCCTCCATATAAGAACTGTAATAAGTGGCAGCTTCATAATAGGCCCCTAACGAATTAGCCTGATCGCCTAGCTTCACTTTTTTCTTACCGGTAGCCTTAGGGTCAAGACCATCCTGAGCCATAAGCGATAAACTTGTAACACATAAACCAACAGCTAATAATACAATTTTTGAAACTTTCATCAGAGAGTATGTCGTTTTGTTTTCTTTGTTTGGAATGTTATTCTAGGATGCTCAAAATTTTAATTTTTCATACATGCACTAACCCACTGTTAAAACCATGGTGCCACCAATGATTGAATCAACTTAGGTTGTGGAACAGGGCAAGGACCACGATAAATAAGGGCCAACTCGTAACCTCCTTGAATTTTAGGTGCTTTTTGCAGAGCTGAAATATTGAAATCGTAAGTGAAGCCTAAGCGAACTCCTTTGATTTCGCCACCCACCAATAACACAATATCTCGTGTGGCTGGCTTGGTACCACTGCGAATAAAAGGACCAAATAACAAAGTAAGATCACCAGGAGCCTGACCCATTCTGTAGCCAATTTCAGTTCCTAGATTAAGTTCGGTAGCTGCAGATTGCATCATAAAATTAATACCGGGAGCAACATACATTTTTTCACTCGTTGTAAATTTGCCACCGGTATTAAACACATACCGTGAGTTCAATTTATTGCTGGCATCTTTCAAAAAAGTTTCGGCTGGTTGCAAAACGTGGTAGTCTGCCAAGCCAACCCAAAAGGAAGCTTTTTCGCTTGGAGCCACAGACACTTGTAAGCCTGTATTTAAATCAAAGCTGGAGAAGGTGCCTACCAAGTTGGTTTCATTATTGGACAATAGTGGGTTAAGCTGACCTGTGGTGGGGTCATATTGCTCTTCGAAAAGGACACGGGTTTGATCAAATTTACGCTGACGCATAGCCGGTTGAAAACCCAAAGAAAATTTAAACTTGTCGCCGCCAAAATGAAATGCAACCGACGGATTAATTTCTAAGGTGGTTAGCTGTCCGTCGCCTTGAACATCCTGAAACAAATCAATGCCTAAACCAATACCAAACTTTTTAGCCAACTGCCATCGCATATCGCCAAAACCGGCAAACGTTCTGTAGGGTGAAGCTACATTAATGCTTCTCCACTGATTTCTGTAATTTATACCTACACGACCGCTACAAATAAGGCCAGTTTGAGCAGGATTGAGCAGTAACGGACTATGATAAAATTGAGAAAAATGTATGTCCTGTGAGCGACCTTGATTCACCATAAAAAAAACGCCTACTATGCTCATTAACAGCTTAGTAATTAGAGGAGTACGTA
>DAIMNW010000245.1:0-3262 GCA_036719905.1 Chitinophagales bacterium | reverse complement strand
CTTCTGTTTTTATAAAATTATTAATTAATACTTTTGAAACACCAAACGCTACCCCTATTTTTAACCAACTATAAAGTTAAAGATGCTTCGACACTCTTTTATTTGCTGTGTTCTTCTATTGAGCAGTTCGTGTAATTTTCTATTCAATAAACAGGAAGTTACACATTACTATGATTCCGGAAAACAAAAAATTAAGGAACAATTTACAGTTAGAAAAGATAAAAAAAACATTCGTGAAGGCGAATATAAGTCCTTTTATGAAGATGGCAGTCTTCAAACTGAAATGCAATATAAAAATGGGCTGGAAGAAGGGCTGATGAACACTTATTTCGAAGGCGGAAAACAGATAAAGGAATCGGCCAATTATGTAAATGGTAAACTGGATGGGGAAAGAAAATTATTTTACAAGAGTGGTAAAGTGCTTTCCACAGAGTACCACTCTCAGGATAATTTCAACGGACCTTACAAATCGTTTTATGAAAATGGGGTTTTGAAAGAAGATGGGCAATACATCAATAACAAGATGCAAGGTACCTGGAAATATTATTACGAGACCGGAGAACTGAAAGAATTGGTAGTATATATAGATGGGAGTGAAAATGGTCCTTACCAATCACTGTATAAAAATGGGAAAATTAAAAGCACTGGCTTTTATAAGAATGAAAAGGAGGACTCTTTGTGGAAATTCTACTATGAGACAGGTGAGTTATTCGAGATCGGCACTTATTCTGAAGGGGTAGAAAATGGTGTCTTGAAAGAATTTGCTAAAGACGGTACTCTGAAGAAACAAATCAACTATGTGAATGGAATTCCTGTTGAATATAACGACTATGAAAATCACAAATTTTCAAAACATCAGGTGAATCTGGACGCTCTTAAAAAAACAAAAATGTAACACTACCCATCTATTACATTCTCATTTTTTCAGCTTATTATTTCAAAGGTTCCCTTTAAATCCAAATATTTATTCTTATGAAAAAAATGACAAAACCACTCATTACATTCGCTTTTCTTTTTTTGAATACACTATTTTTCTCATGCAACAATAAACCTACAATGAATCCACAAATCCCTTTAAAAGACTTTTTCAAAAACCCTGAACGAACCTCCTACGAAATTTCACCTTATGGTAATCATATTGCCTATCTAGCTTCTTGGGAAAACCGGCTTAATATTTTTGTGCAAAAAGTCGGTGAGCCGGAAGGAAAAAGAATTACAGCAGTAAAAGACCGCGATTTGGCAGGATTCTTTTGGGCAAATAATGAAATGCTGGTTTTTAGTCGTGACTTTGAAGGTGACGAAAATTTTCATCTATTCACTATTGGAATTAATGGCGGAGTGGAAAAAGACATTACCCCATTTGATAAAGTGAGAGCAAGTGTGCTAGACGATTTGGAAGATGACGATACCAATATGATTGTACTCTTAAACAAACGGCATGCAGAGTTTTTCGACCCCTACAAAATCAATGTATACACAGGAGAACTCACTCTCCTGCATAGCAATCCAGGAAATATTAGCAGTTATATTACTGATCAGGCAGGAGTGATTAGAGCTGCCATTACTACAGATGGTGTCAACAATAGTTTTATCTACCGTGCAGATGATAAAGCTGAATTTAAGAAAATAGTGACTACCAATTTTAAAGAGAGCTTATCACCGCTTTTCTTCGATTTTGACAATAAAACAATTTACGCATCAACTAACATTGGCAGAGACAAAAGTGTGATAGCTCAAATTGATCCTACTACCGGTAAAGAAATAAAAGTTTTATTTGAACATCCGGAAGTAGACGTTGATCAACTCACCTTTTCTAAAAAGCGTAAAGTGCTCACCAGCATTCGGTATACCACGGCCAAACGAGAATTTAAATTTTTGGATGAGATAGCACAAAAACGATACGAAAAGGTGGCTGCACAATTGCCCGGCTACGAAGTTGTTTTCACAAGCGTATCTAAGAATGAAGATAAATTTATTGCCCGTACTTACAGCGACCGCTCTCTTGGCGCATATTATCTTTATGATGAAACTAGTGGAAAGCTCACTAAACTTACCGATGTAAGCCCATGGATAGATGAAAACCAAATGGCCGAAATGAAGCCAATAAAATATACCAGCCGCGACGGTCTTACTATTCATGCTTATATCACCATTCCAAAAGGCAGCAATGGGAGGAACCTACCTGTGGTAATAAATCCTCACGGAGGTCCATGGACAAGAGACAATTGGGGGTTTAATCCGGAGGTGCAATTTTTAGCCAATCGTGGTTATGCTGTTTTACAAATGAATTTTAGAGGATCAACCGGTTATGGCCGATCATTCTGGGAATCATCATTTAAGCAATGGGGCCAAAACATGCAAAACGATGTAACCGACGGTGTTCAATATTTGATAAAAGAAGGCATAGCCGATAGCCAACGGGTGGCAATTTATGGGGGAAGTTACGGCGGTTATTGCACCCTAGCCGGAGTTACACTTACTCCTGATTTGTATTGCTGTGCAGTCGATTATGTAGGTGTAAGTAATCTTTTCACCTTTTTAAAAACCATACCGCCCTACTGGAAACCCTACTTAGAGATGATGTATGCCATGGTAGGCAATCCTGAAACCGATAGTGTAATGCTGCACAATGCATCACCGGTATTTCATGTCGATAAAATTAAATGCCCTATGCTTATAGCACAAGGAAAAATGGATCCTAGGGTAAATGTGAATGAGAGCGAACAGATAGTGGCTGCCTTGAAAACCAAGAATATTCCTTATGAATATATTCTGAAAGAAAATGAAGGGCACGGTTTCCATAATGAGGAAAATCGATTTGAATTTTATGGTGCAATGGAAAAGTTTTTCGACAAGTACCTACATAAGTAATCGTATTTGATTTAAATAAAAAAGCCGCTTACTGCTATGTAAGCGGCTTTTTCTTTTGCAAGCAAATTCATTATTTACTCACTATTATCTTACGCGTTTGAGTTTTTCCATTACACTCCAGATTGAGTAAGTATACCCCGTTACTCCAACCCGATGCATCCACCTTTTTGTTGTTTACTCCATTGCGCTGAACAACAGCTTCGGAATAAACTCGACGGCCTACCATATCAGTAATGCTCAGGTTGCCGCTACAGGCTCTTGGCGAATACCAGTTTATCAGAAATGAAGAATTGGTTGGATTGGGTTGAATTTCAAATATTTCAAATGATTTGAAATCAAAATTATCAGGAATACCACTTAAACAAACCCCTGTTCCAGTTGAGTCCACAAT
>DAIMNW010000244.1:0-3272 GCA_036719905.1 Chitinophagales bacterium | reverse complement strand
TTAAATATAAAAAAACCACCTAACTGATTGGGGGGTTGTTGCAAAACAGATGTTACCTCAGGTAACCAGAGAACAATTACTTGCCAAGCAGGTTCAGGGTGGTGCGCTCAATCAGATGGTCATCGTATTAAAAGTACTTGCCCTGGAGGGGGTGGTGAATGGATGGTTGGCCCTGGATTTCCGACATACACTGATGGATTTGATGAAGAGGGCAATCTACTTGAAAATGAAGGTATCATTTTTATAGAGGAATCAGGACAATAATCTATACGATAATAAAACAGCCCCTAACTGAAAGGGGCTGTTTTCACAAAAAAAATAATAATAATATTGAAAAAGATCATCCTTCCAATCTTAATTTTAATAATCTGTGTCTTGGATACATATTCTATTACATTAGATACAACAGGCACATTCTACACCATTAATCTAAATCAAAGTGATTGCAGAAAAATAATCCCTTCAGTGAATTATTGTATAAATGAATTGAAACTAAAAAAGAGTAAATATTATTTGCTCATGCAAAATACCCGTGCTAGCGAAGTAAAAAGCATATTGACGGATTTTGCAATTAATGTTAGTGTATCAGAAGTAATTACCGAGCAATCAGTGGTAGAAAAATATGCTCCAGAGAATTATTGTACGACCGTAAGTTACGTTGAAAAGGGAGAGATAAAGTGGATTGAAACTATTTTTAAGGCTATTGATATACTCAAAGAAACAGATAATAATTATCTATCAAGCCCCGATACTTTAACGCTTTCCGAAAATGAAGGACCTATTGGTGAAAGATCTGATTTTTTTGCTACCTCCACAGGAAATTTTATCTTTTTTAATCAACGATATAATAATATAATGCTTGTTTCTGGCTTAAGTGGCAAAACATTAAAAAAATTTGAATTTGAGCCGAACCCTGTAGATTTTTACAAGAAATACTACCATCCAAACGACGATGATCTCAAAACATATATTTCATATAGAAAAGAATTAAAGAATATTGGAGAACGAGAATTCACGATCGAAAAAGGCAATATTATAAAAGACACATTATTTACTTATGTATCTTTTAGATATGTACTACCCAAAGTGATTCACGGTGACACGGCAAAAGGAATTATGTGGGATGTTTTTGCTTTAAAAATACCATGCGACTTAAATTCCTGTGAAGTTTTTCCGATCAATTATTCAGATGCAAAATTTAATTCATATGCCATTAATGTTTCGAGTCCCCTATATCAGCTTACATCCGGTCAATTTCTTGTTCCTATTCTGCTTAAAAATAATGAGGAGCAACATGGGAAAAATATCCCGGTATTTGCTTTATACAACTACTTAAACAAATCGATTTGTTCATTTGACGGGTTGCATCCATACTTTCTTCCGGAAATAATTTCTGACAAGTCATTATCGAGTGGTTCTTACGTGTCGCATATTTCGACTATCAACTACAATCGATACGTTTATTTTGATTATTGCCCAGTAATCAGTGATTTAAATACGAATAAAGTTGTTTATTCAATAACGGATACTACTTATAAAAATTATTTCAACACCCAAACAGCGTTAGATGAGTTGAAGCACCCGGCCTCTTATTTCAATTTTCTTGGAGTTAAAATGATACGTCAAAATTTATTTATTGCGTTATTAATGATGAAGGATGGCAAGGTGACCTTAAATATCATTAATAGGTTTGATGAGCCCGAACTGCTTTTTGAATATACTTTTCCTCAATCGCTTAACAATAGGAGCATAGCAAGTTGTAACTTTGACGGGGTATACTTCTTGACTACTGAACAAGAAAAACTTCAACTGGTTCGATATAAATTTGAGTAGAACTCAATCGTTTTTATTTAAGATAGTAAGGTTATTCATGATCAAACACGTCTTTTCAATATTGTTAGTAGTTCAATCAATGAGCTCATTTGCTCAACAAGTTGATACCGTGCATCATTTTAAAGCAGATAAAGTGCTAACTGCTAAACAGTTTAATCAATTACCAACTTCCTTTTTTTGCTTTGAGAATTTAAACGACACCATCATGATGTTTATGGGAATTGGCAGTGAGCAGGGTAAATTGTTCCTTGCTTTGAAAAAAGGCACTCAATATCGTTACTGGTGTATTCTAAATGGTAGCTCGGATAATAGCTTGGTTTATTCTTATGAGTTTCTACCCAAGTTTTGTGATATTAGTTCTACGGAAAAGTGGGTAGTGGTTGACATAGAAAGAAGCTACGGTCGAGGGGTATTACATATTGACACCCATCGTCAGGTTTGGAATCTGAACACTCTTACGTGTTGCGCTGACATTATAGTAAATAAAACAACGCAGCAAGGCCCAAGAAAAAAATATGGCGAAGTAATTTATTTAACACCCGATACATCGTATGGTCAGCAAAATATAAAAATGTTTTCTGCTACCAAGTTTATGGTAAATGGATATACAGAGAGAGCACCGTTGGTTAATAAAGATATTTTAACCGGCATAAATCATCCTTTGCGCAAAGGAACCTATCAGTTTGAAAATGGCCGCTTTGTTTTTGTTGAGTAATTTATGGCGTAAGCTCCTTATGCGGTGCTAAGCAAAGATTAACAAGTCTTGAACACCAAGAAAGCCATTCTTTAAACATCCAACCCTTTCCTTCTTAAAGGTCGAGCCCAAACTTCCTGCTTGTTGCTTTTGCAATTTCATAACCTGCATCAGCATGACGAATCACACCCATGGCTGGGTCGTTGAATAATACACGGCGTAAGCGGCGTTCAGCATCTTCGGTTCCATCAGCCACTATCACCATGCCTGCATGTATGCTATAGCCCATACCCACACCACCACCATGATGCAATGAAACCCAACTTGCACCACCAGCGGTGTTTATTAATGCATTTAAAATTGGCCAATCGGCAACGGCATCGCTGCCATCCATCATGGCTTCGGTTTCTCTATTTGGCGAAGCCACCGAGCCTGTATCTAAATGGTCACGGCCAATCACAATCGGTGCTTTTACTTTTCCTTCTCTCACTAATTCATTAAATTTTAATGCCGCTTTTTCTCTATCGCCCATTCCAATCCAGCAAATTCGAGCCGGCAAACCTTGAAACGCAATTTTCTCACGAGCCATGTTTAGCCAGCGGTGCAACCCTTTGTCGTCAGGAAATAATTCTTTCATGGCTTGGTCGGTGGTGTAAATATCTTCGGGGTCTCCACTCAACGCCACCCAACGGAAAGGTCCTTTGCCTTCGCAAAAAAGCGGTCGAATATAAGCAGGCACAAAACC
>DAIMNW010000243.1:0-3288 GCA_036719905.1 Chitinophagales bacterium | reverse complement strand
CTGTTAAAGGTGGCACAGGCGCTGTGGTTGAATATTTTGGAGATGGTGCCGTGGCTATGAGTTGTACCGGTAAAGGAACCATTTGCAACATGGGTGCCGAGATTGGCGCTACCACATCAACTTTTGGATATGACGAAAGCATGAGTCGCTATTTAAAGGCTACCGGTCGTGCCGATGTGGCCGCCTTAGCCGATGGAATAGCCCAACACTTAACAGGCGATGCCGAATGTTATGCTAATCCTTCGCAGTATTTTGATGAAGTAATTGAAATAAACTTGAGCGAATTAGAGCCTCATATCAACGGGCCTTTCACTCCTGATTTGGCTACTCCTATTTCAAAAATGAAAGAAGCTATGGTAGCTAATGGTTGGCCTTCAAAAATTGAAGTAGGTTTGATAGGCAGCTGCACCAATTCATCGTACGAAGATTTATCACGTGCCGTTAGTTTGGCCAAACAGGTTTCTGAAAAAGGCTTAAAAGCAAAGGCCGAATTTGATATCAATCCGGGTTCAGAGCAAATACGCTATACAATAGAACGCGATGGATTTATCGACGTGTTTGATAAAATTGGAGCCAAGGTATTTGCTAATGCATGTGGCCCATGCATAGGCATGTGGAGCCGTATGGGTGCCGAGAAAAAAGAAAAGAACAGCATTATCCACTCATTTAACCGCAATTTTGCCGCCCGGCAAGATGGCAACCCTAATACTTTTGCTTTTGTGGCTTCGCCCGAAATTGTAACAGCTCTAGCTATAGCCGGCGATTTAGGCTTTAACCCCATGACCGATACCTTGACCAATGAAAAAGGAGAAAAGGTACAACTGGATGTACCAAGCGGCGACGAATTGCCAACCCGTGGATTTGCTGTACAAGATGCCGGCTATCAGGCACCTATGGCCGATGGAAGCGGAGTGCAGGTAAATGTGGCTCCCGATTCTAAGCGATTACAATTGTTAAGTCCATTTTCCGCTTGGGAAGGCAAAGATTTGATGGGCTTAAATTTGTTGATAAAAGCAAAAGGAAAATGTACCACCGACCATATTTCAATGGCTGGCCCGTGGCTAAAATTCCGTGGTCATCTGGATAATATCAGCAACAATATGTTGATTGGTGCAGTGAATTTCTTCAATGAAAAAACGAACACGGTTAAAAATCAATTGACTGGCGAATACATGGGAGTGCCTGATACACAACGTGCTTACAAAGCGGCTGGCATTGGAGCTATTGTTGTAGGTGATGAAAATTATGGTGAAGGTTCAAGCCGTGAACATGCAGCCATGGAGCCTCGTCATTTAGGTGTTCGTGCAATTTTGGTAAAATCATTCGCTCGTATTCATGAAACCAATTTGAAAAAGCAGGGCATGTTGGCCTTAACATTTGCCAATAAAGAAGATTACAACAAAATTCAGGAAGATGATAAAATAGATATTGTTGGCCTTACTTCATTCGCTCCAAACACCCCATTAACGGTGGTTCTGCACCATAAAGATGGAACAACTGAAAATATTACAGTGAACCACACCTACAACGAACCCCAAATTGGTTGGTTTAAGGAAGGCGGTGCACTGAATGTGATTAGGAGGGAGTTTAATGCTTAGATTGAACTTGCTATTAACAACTGTAATTTGATTTTTAGTTCTATGAAATAAACCACTTTCCTAACTATTTTTGCAATATCAAAATAATAATATATGGCCGCTTATACTTCTTCTCAAGTATTGAACAATCAGGCAATTATGGCCAATTTAATTGCACAAGCTTTTAAAGTAAAATGGACTGCTCCATTAGGCAACCTACCTTTAAAAGATTTTTATCGAATTACCAAACGGGATGCGATTGGTGATTTAGATAAACGGATGGACATGTTTATTGCACTCAGTTTAGCCATTGGTTATACAGAAGACCAGTTAGCTGCATATTTAATTCCACTTTGTGCAGATGTAGATCAATTTAAAAAGCTTGCTTATGCTACTGCACGTGGCAATATTTCAGTCAATAAAATTGGTGCTTTCTTTTTTAATTCAGGAACATATTTTAACAGCAAAGTGACAGCAGGTTATAGAATCTATTATCCTTTAGGATTTAAAAAAGATCCAAACATTAAAGTGCTGCTAGATGGGGCAGAAGGTTTTATTCGAAATGCCTTAACCGATCCTAATTATCTAGCTTCAGTAAGAAATGATGTCATGAGTAAAATCCCATCAAGAAAGTTTGTCATTTTTACAGCTCAACATGTTTTTGATGCAGGCTTGCAAGCTGTATCTTCTCAACTGACTACAGTAGGGAACATACTGGAGCCTATGAAGTTCTATTATGTTACAGATATTGCAAACAAGGGGATTAATGTAGCCCAAGAAGCCTCGGAAATCACTTCTGCTGTAATACAAAATGCAGATAATACAGTCGATAAGGTTACTAGTTATTTTCAATCTGGGTATGACTGGTTAGCCAATGCTTTAAGTTTGTAAGGAGTAACAAGATAACGATGGTTATCAATAAAAAGAGCAACTCTGTAATTGGTTGCTTATCCCATAACCTAGAAGTGGTAATTTCGACGAAATGGTTTCGTAATTTTTTATGAAATCTATTTATAATCACCCAGTCGATATTTTACTAAGTGATAAGAAAACTCAGACCCCTACTTGCATTAAACAGCAAAGTGGGCTACCTTATAATAATACGAAAATATTACGTTCCACTGAGTTAGACGCTCTTGTTGGCCAATATTTTGGCAAGCATAGCAACCAATTGATAATTGGCTTTGGTACCCAAGATACTACTTAACTCTGATTCGCTATTATTTGCAGCGGATGCGGCTAACCCTCCTTCAATCTACCGTCCAAAATATTCATTATTGATAAAATTCAGGAACTAAAGACTCCATTCAAGGCATTTATCAAATCAGCACCGCTACTGGATAGCACTATCTAAAGGCGCACACTTTTATTCTAAAAATGGATAGCGTAAACGGATTTCATAGCACCGGGGGTATGGGTGGCAGATTAATCAATGATTTTAAAGGGGTAAAAAATTGAACCAATAAAGGGCTAAAAGTGCCAACTACTGCTTGGCAGACAAATGAATTTGGCATTTAACCCAATAATTGACTTGCCGCAATTATTCCCCAAAAAAAGTTATTAAGTATCAGATTGTTTATTACCTTTGCCCTCCCTAAATAAAAGGGTGCCCGGAAAGTATAGCTTCCACTACCTGAAAGGCGCATATAAACACTTATTTATCAATTACTTATAACAATGGCTAAAGAAATTTCCGGCTTTGTAAAAATAC
>DAIMNW010000242.1:0-3322 GCA_036719905.1 Chitinophagales bacterium | reverse complement strand
CTCAGTTTCCAAGCTGCAGCTGTTAATGGTAATGAGGTAAAAACATTGTGGTCAACGGCTAGCGAAAGCGCCACTTCGCACTTCGAGATTGAACGTAGCTACGATTTAAAATCATTTGAGAAAGTAGGAGAAGTAGCAGCCGCAGGCAATTCTTCCACTACCTTAAAATATCAGTTTACCGATATGAGCGCTGATTTAATGAATCACTTCCTGGCTTATTATCGTCTAAAAATGGTTAATCAGGATGGTAGTTCGGCTTTCTCATCTGTTCAATCTGCACAGTGGGCAAGCACAGGATTGGGCACTTCAGTATCGCCTGTTTACCCTAATCCATTTAACGAAAGCCTGTCACTCACTATCAATTTGGAGCAAAGTCAAAATGTAACCGTTAAGCTATTTGATGCCAAAGGTTCTTTGATATTGAATAAATCTATGACGCTGAATAATGGAGCAAATAAAATTACACTAGACGAAGCAATACAGCTGAGCAGCGGCAATTACATTTTACAAGTAGTGACCAATGACGGACAGTTTACTCAAAAAATCAGAAAAGATTAATCCACCACAAACAACAAACTACATGAAAAAAGTCCCTGCTGAAAAGTCGGGACTTTTTTTTCGTCGAAACCCAAGCATTCGAAAGAGTCAGATTATTAATCATACCATATTCTTTAAGCACTGCTCATAATTTTCATGAAGTTACCACCGAGGCAGGCTAGCTATATTTCCAATTCGCCCCCAGTGTCACAATTTACATGCAGCTTCGCAACTCGAAAAGCTTCTAATTTCTGTCGTTTCTTTCTATTTTTATTACATGGCAAATCGAATCCAATGGTTGACCTTATTAGGAGTACTGGCACTAACTGTGGCTCTCGTTGCCTGGCTCAACCGCACCCCCCTTGTAAAAACTTTACCTGCTACGGTAACCGGGCGATGGATGGGGAAGGTGCCCTTACAAGTAAGAACCAAAGAGCATGGGCATTACATTTTTCACCCATCCAAGGATAGCATTGCCATTTATATCTCCATCGAGCCCGATGGAATAGTGAGTGGAACCATTGGAGCAGCTCGGCTATTCGAATGTAAGGCAGCCGTAAATCGTGGTCGTATAAAACGAGCCCTGCACCTGCAAACGGATTTTATTATTCGTGGCAAGCTGCTTGGCCAAATATTCAACGCTGATTCTATTGATGAAAAAATAATTAGCATCCCTTTTAATGTACTACACAATCAAACAGAAGGTTCCTTGTTCGATCGTTCAGGTTCATGGGATTTGTATCCCATGGCCAACTTTCAACTTCATCGCCCCTATAAGGCTGTTAGCACACCATGTACATTTTCCGGCAGCTAATTTTTAATGTAGCCTTTTAAATAGCTATACACAATTACCACCCGGACATAAGGTGTCGGAAGGCCAAATACATCATGAAATTGCTTCTATTAATGCAATAATTAGTGGAAAACCGAAAATCAATATCTGAAAATTCAATTACCCACCTATGGCAGCCAAACAAATTTGTATGCCTATAATTGGCTGAATCAAAATCCCATTAATTATTTATTAGGGCCCTTACTACCCTATTAGGAATCAGTCGGTTCGTGAGAAAAGTTTGAGAAAGTTTGCCAAAAAATTAAGAGCTCAAATGCTTAGCCTGAGCAAATGTTGGGTAGAAGACAATTCGATGTGAGCTGCTTACATTCTTGCACAGGTAATGAAGAAGTAGTAATTCCCCTATTTTCACAGAATGCCAAAATCAAGTGCAGTTGTAACCTTTCAACTTGAATACAAAAAAGAAGAGCCGACCAATACTGGTCGGCTCTTCAAGAAAAGCTAAAATTGATTATGCTTACTTAGTAACCACCAATTTCTTGGTTTCATTAAAGCCATTGGCTTTCATGTTGACGAAGTAAATACCGGATACAAACTGCGATAAATCAAGATTAACATCGCCAACCTGCGCAGGATAGCCTGCCTCGTACTTACTCACTTCACGTCCTTGCAAATCAGTAATTCTGATTTCCATTTTATCACTGGTAGTTGGCAATACATATCTAACCACTACTGAACTGCTGGCCGGATTTGGCAACAGATTAAGAATTCCGGTTTCAGTCATGGGAGTTTCTGATTCTCTTGGTATTTCAAAGTACTCAGTATTGTTCACCTCGTTTAGTTTAACGGTATAAACCATACCTGGCTCCATATCCTGTGGCGCAGGTATATTCAAGTAGTTGAATGGCATGTTTACATAATAAATACCATCTTTCTCGTACACCTGATTTGCCTGATTGTTATCATCACCTTGTGGCTTAGGAGTACCATTGCATGCTGTGTAAGGTGTAATTGGAGAAGTAGCCATGGCTCGACCGGTGCAAATTACGGTATACCAGAAATCATAAGTAGCTCCTGGTGTTAGATTGTTGCTAAAGGTGAGCGTATGGCTGGTTCCATTTACAGTAGCTAAGCAGTATCCTGCCTGCAAGGTTGGTGCTGTTTGACGCCAGTAAACACGGTAGGCTGCTGGTGTGCTTTGCGCTGCAGGCAGAGCCGGCCAGCTAATTGTTACTAATGAGCAGTGACCTGGTACCGGAGTGATGGTTGGACCGCTTGCAATATTAGCATTGGTACAGCCTGACTTAGTTGCACCCGATACTTTGGCAGAGAAGTAACGCTCATTAGAGGTAGGGGCACCGCACTCATACATACTCCAGAAATCGTAAGTGGTTCCTGACACCAAGTTGGTTACGGTCTTTGAAGTAAGCCCGGTTACATACTGATCGGTGTAACCTGCATAACCTTGCGGCCGTGCTCGAAGTCGTGTGGCAAACTGGTTGGTTAACACCGTGGTGGGAGATGGTAGATTCACTTTTATGGTACCATAGGTGGTATCACCAACAGCAGTGCCAATAGAAATTGGAGGTAGATCGGCATCAATATCCAGCTGGAAGTTGCCAGATAAAGCACCTACACCTGTCACTTGGCACCAATATACTTGGTTGGCAGTGAGAGTACCGGTTGGAATAACAAGAGTTGATTGTCCATTGGTAGCTCCAGTAGCATTATCGTTACAAGCAACCAAGGTTAGTGGCTGAGTGCAATCGCCTGCGGTATTTGTATAAGCACTAAGAATAGTATTGAAATTAGTTACAACATTATTGGTAGTGAGCTTAACTGTTACACCGCCGGTTCCACCGCGTTGTTAAGGATAGAATTTATGCCACAAAAGTTTGGGTGTAGCAGTACTACGACTGCAGTGTGCCAAGGGTGCTGTTTCGCCTAGCTGTGAAGTGGCAAATCTGGTGGTGCTGGTGATACTGCCGAGAG
>DAIMNW010000061.1:0-11774 GCA_036719905.1 Chitinophagales bacterium | reverse complement strand
AACTAACATATTAGAAATTGTAGGGTAAAATTTAAAATACTCTACCAGTAGTTTAAGGCCTGCGTAATTTATCAATACATTAATGCCAAAAACTACTGCATAACGAAAAAGCTGAATTCTCCCTTGAAGGGAAGAATAAGAAAAGGTGATGTACTTCTGTAGCAAAAAACCAATCAGCAAAATAATTGGCATTTTAATCAGTAGGGTGCCAATATGAGAGCCTATGGCTAAATGACCAATATGTAGCATCTGATGGCGAAGAACAAAGGTGTAAATGAAGTAATATAATACCCAATCGAATAACAGATTGATGGAGCCTGTAAAACCATAACGAAAAAATTGCAACGTCATGTACTTCTCAAATGGAGGATAGAAGAAATCAATAAAATTTCGGATGTGTCTGATAATATTCTCCTTGATAAAAAAAAGCATGAAGGTTGATGGTTGGGGTTATTCAAAGATGCACATTCAGTTAGAAAAGCCAAGCTAAAAGATACTGAAGGCATTGTTAAAGTCCACTCATTTCAATTATGACTGAATCCAGACAATAAGTATTAGAAAACCGGACATGGAGGCAACTTCTCTTTTCCGAGTGTACCACCCATAGCACCTGTATAGTTAAGCGATAATTCAGGACCGCCTTTTAGTTGTGTAGTGGTTCTTGCGCCCGATAGATTGATATCATAGCTCAGTCCTAATGCCATTTGATTATATTCCAGTTTCATTACAAAATTAACGGCATCAACGTAAGCTATGCTTTTTGCAGCTCGGGTTTGGCGCATCCAAACACCCATACTGAAAGCAGTAAGTTCATTAGTCATTAATGGATTTGACACTAGAAATCGTACAAAACTTCCGGCATTAAATTCATAGGATTGGCTCTGGAAGGCCAACATGCCAGATGGAATAAGATCAACCTTTGTTCCTTTAATAGGAAATTTTCCACCGGTATGTAATACCAATTTTCTGAAAATTCGATCTGGTTCATTGCTAAAAAGAAAGGAGCTGGCTGGCCGGTTAATATGATTGTAGGAAATACCGGCTTGCCAAAATTTTCTCTTGGTTAGTGCCACATAATACTTTGCTCCAAGGTTGAGGTCGGCGTAGATATAATTAGTTTTTACCGGATAACTGGTCACTTCCAACGGTTTAAAAGGGTCGAGTGGATTGTATTGATCGGGCATTAACAGATTGCTGTAGTTAATACTTCGTTGCCCAAAGCCTCCGGAGGTTCCTGCCACAATAAAACGTTTTTTCAAATTATCTAGAGCTTTCCAATAGGCAAACGAGAACAAGCCAGATGAACTTGTTAGACTTACTTCACCAGCTCTGTCATTAGTGATTTGCATTCCAAACCCAACCATGTCCATCGATTTTTTACCTGCTTTTACACTCATATCGGCCGATGCGGCAAAGGTGAGGTACCCCGAATTTTGAACCGCATATTTATTGGCATTTACCCAAGAGCTATACCACTGACCACGTGAATTGAGTATAAAGCGATACTGACCTTTTGGAGCACCGGTATTAGCCGGGTTGAGAAGTAGCTGCGGTTCGGCAAACTGCGTAAAATGGATGTCCTGCGCTTGCAGTTCGGTTGTAAAAAATATCCAGCAGTAAAGGCTGGCAACAACTAAAAATATTTTTTTCATCATGTAATTAAAACTTGGTTGGCAAATTAGCCGTAAATTAATTGAACCAAAAATAAACTTTTAAGACTCTACTGTGGGTATATTCCCAACTAACTTTTGGCTATTCAAGGTATCTTTGTTTACAATATTATGCAATCATTTGTTGTTTCTGAAATAATTGTTCCACTTAGAGCCGAGCCTAACCACAAAAGTGAACAGGTTTCTCAGCTACTTTTTGCCGAAAAGGTATTTCTGGTGGAAGAATATAACCAGTGGCTCAAAGTTGAAACCGAATACGACCAATATCTCGGCTTTGCAGAGCTAAAAATGCTAGTTCCAGATAATTCATCACAGTCTAATGACAAAGAGCCATTGCTTTTAGTTGCTTCAACCTTAGGAAAAGCTAGGGCCACCGAATCCATGCTAAACTTAGTTATGGGGTGTACTTTGCCGCAGTATAGTGCAGGCAAATTTATGTTTAGCGGTCAGATTTTTCAATATGAAGGTGATGTAAATGCAGCACATTCAGTACCTGCACACGATACATTGATTATGTATGCCCTTAAATACCTGCAGGCTCCTTACCTATGGGGCGGACGTACTCCGTTTGGGATAGACTGTAGTGGGTTTGTTCAAATGGCTTATAAATTCTGCAATTATAAACTACCCCGGGATGCATCGCAGCAAGCCACTAAAGGCATTCGATTAGACAAAGGGGATACTAAAATGAAAGGAGATTTGGCGTTTTTTCACAATGAGAAAGGAAACATTACCCATGTAGGAATTATGCTTGATTCAAATCGGATAATA
Organism: Chitinophagales bacterium; assembly: GCA_036719905.1. Classification (GTDB taxonomy): domain Bacteria; phylum Bacteroidota; class Bacteroidia; order Chitinophagales; family CAIODY01; genus DAIMNW01. The sequence goes on along the minus strand of DAIMNW010000061.1, from coordinate 9,333 downwards.
CATGCCAGCGGCAAAGTAAGAATAGACACTTTGAATGAGAACGGCATATATAACCACGAGACAAGTCAAACAACACACAGTCTATCTCATATCCAAAGAATTTTGCCAACACCATGAGATTGCTAAAAACAAGTTCAAAGTATTTTAAATTGGCATTGGCATTTGTTTTATTGTCTTCAATCGCTTCATCATGTGCCAGCTCTAAAAAGGCGAAAGTGTCGCCTGCTCCACCTGCTGTGGTAAAGCGCCCACCGGCTTCCAATGTGGCCAGCTTGAATAAACGGAAGCCAAACCACCTTAAAAGAAACGATATTAATCAATCCATTGTTCCAGTCGAAAATTCCTCTGGCTACAAGAAGTTGGAAGAGAAATATGCCAATCTGTTAGATGTAAGCACTTCTCAAATAAGAGCCAATCGACAGCTATTCGAATTTGTAGATGATTGGATAGGAACGCCATACCAATATGGTGGGACTAGCAAAGCTGGCACTGATTGTTCAGGTTTAGCCGGGCAGCTTTTCAAAACCGTTTATGGTAAGACAATTGGCCGCGATGGCAGATCACAGCACGATCAATGTGATATTATCCGTAAAGAAAATTTAAAAGCCGGCGATTTAGTTTTTTTTAAAATTGGTTCTAAAAACATTTCGCACGTAGGCGTATATCTTGCTAATAATCGCTTCATCCATTCTAGCACAAGCTCTGGCGTAATGATTAGTAGTCTCGACGAAGTGTATTACAAAAAGTACTTTTTTGACGCAGGACGAATAAAGTAGAACTAGCTTAATTCTGCTTATGGTGTCTCAGTGAGTTTTGATTTGGTTCATCACTTTTCCTGTGCAGCCACTTGGTTCTTGAATATGAAGCCAACTGGCAAGGGTAGGAGCAATATCCGTTATTGAAACAGGTTCTCTAATTTCTTGATGTGCAATTTGCCAACCCCAAAATAGAAGCGGAACATGGGTGTCGTAAGAATAAAAAGTACCATGAGTGGTTCCTTTTACGAGATCCTCAAAATAGCCCGGCTCAAATATAACGCAAACGTCACCGCCACGTTTTTCATTAAATCCATTTTGGAGTTCTTCGGCATGTGGAACTTTCAATAACGCCGATTCTCCTGTACTGGCACTAATAGCATTGGCTATATTTTTTTGATTTTTCAGCCATTGTACAATCTGGTTAGAAGCTACTTCCAAATCAATATGATTTTGAGATAGCAAAACACGGTTCAAATAAATTTGTTGATTTTCGAATGCCAGTATATAACTGCCTGCCCCCCACCACCGGTTGCACTGGAGCTTCAAGGAGTCAATTAGTTTGGCTGAAGAAAGAACACCTGCAGGAATGCTATGACTGCTCAGAAAGGCTGGCACATGGGCAACACCGTGATCGGCTGTAAGAAAAACCAAAACATTTTTTTTGCCGAATTTTGTATCTAAATAATTCAGAAATACACCAAGGTCTCTGTCTAACCGTAGATATACATCTTCCACTTCGACACTATTCGGACCATACTTATGACCGGCATAATCGGTGGATGAAAAGCTTACTGTTAACATATCAGTAAAGGCGGTGGTACCAAGTTGCTCACTGTCAATTAGAGTTTGCGCCATCATACGGGTAAGGGTATTGCCAAAAGGAGTGGAATTAAGCAGTGTATATCGCAGCAGAGTGTCAGTTGTAAATATCGCTCTTAGATTATGTGGAAAAACAGGAGCCATCTCAGTTCTAAAAAGCCCTTCCCAACTCACATTGTCTGCAGTCGATTCTTTGTACGATTCAATTGGTAAAAGGGTATTCCATGATTCCTGCAAAAAGGAGGCGGCAAAATTCTGATTGTTAAAAAATTTCAGCCATGATGGCGATTGTTGAGTATAGTAGCTACTGGTAACCCAGTTGCCGCTGTATCCATCAAACCAGAAAGCGCCATTAGCCGAGTGGCCTGCTGGCAAAATAGCTCCTCTATCTTTGAGAGCGACACCATACACTCTTGAATAAAAATTGTTTGATAATCGTAATTCATCACCAATGGTAGTGGTTAATAAATTTCGTGGCGACATGGCTCCGGCTGCCTTAGTCAAACTTCCAACTGTTTTTACTGTGCTATCAGCAACGCAATAGATTATTTTATTCTTATCTCGGCTCCACCACTCATTACCCACTATGCCATGTATCGAAGGAGTGGTGCCTGTGTAGATGCTTGAGTGGCCTGGGCCTGTATAAGTGGGGATATAGTTATAGTGTGCATTTTCTAAACTTGCTCCTTCGGCCAGCAAACGTTTAAATCCATCATTAGAATATTTATCCCAATAACGATAAAGAAAGTCATACCGCATTTGGTCTATTACTATTCCTACTATAAGTTTAGGCTTGTTTTCAACTGATGATTTTTTTACTTGAGCAAGCGAATTGAAACAGGATAGACCTACTATCACAGCCAAGCAGATTAATCCCTTTTGGTGTCCAAAGAAACTTCGTGCTTTCTTAATCATATTGATAGCTTGATTTATATTAAAACGTCAGTAATTCGTCAAGCTGCTTGTGGATAGTAGCCACCACTTGATCCGTTGGAAGGAATGCGGCATCCTTCACTTGGCTGCTAATATGAGGGATGTTTACCTTATAGTGCAACACATTCACTTTTACATAATTTAAGATGCTTGTCAGGTGATCAAGCCCTCTTAAATTTCCTGAGCGACCTTCACTCACTCCCACCAATGCAGCTTTTTTATTGTTGAAACATTTTCCAATGTTACAACTGTCAATAAACAATTTTAAAATACCTGGAACACTTCCATTATACTCCGGTGCCACAAAAATAAATTTGGTAGCCGGTATAATTAACTGTTCTTGAATATTTGTAAATTCAGCATTTGGGTGATTAACGTTTAACCACTCTAGCGCCAAATCGTCAAAACGATAAAGTGCTACATCAATCGATTTGGATTGTAGAACCTGCAGATAGTACTCAGCCACCTTGGCACTCATGCTTCCTTTACGATTGGTACCGGCAATAATCAGTATTTTATTATTCATAGATTGCAAATATGAGACTTTGATTCTATGCGACCTAATTGTCCGTGTAATCAAAAGGTTAATGACTTGTTGATAAGCCTAAGAGGGCATATTCAGGCTAGTATTAATAAGCATATCTTTACCACTATCTAAAATTATAAATAATGGGAAAAGTTATTGCTATTGCAAATCAAAAGGGAGGGGTAGGCAAAACCACCACAGCCATCAATCTGGCTGCCAGTTTTGCTGTGCTCGAACATAAAACTTTATTGGTGGATGCAGATCCGCAGGCGAATGCCAGCAGCGGAATTGGAGTGGATGCCAAAATGGTAAAATCAAATCTTTACCAGTGTTTGATAGGTGAAGTTACTGCCCAAAAATCTATAGTGGCTACTACCACCCCCAATCTATTTTTGCTGCCATCACACATGGATTTGGTAGGCGCCGAAATTGAATTAATCAATCACACCAATAGAGAAAAAATAATGAAGAAAGTGATTGATGAGGTGAAAAATGATTATGATTATATCATCATAGACTGTTCCCCATCGCTAGGCTTAATCACTGTAAACGCATTATGTGCCGCCGACAGTGTTCTTATACCCGTTCAGTGCGAATACTTCGCTCTAGAAGGATTAGGCAAATTATTAAATACTATTAAAATCGTTCGAACACGATTAAATCAGGCCCTTGATATAGAAGGTATATTACTCACCATGTATGATCAACGCTTACGATTGAGCAATCAAATGGTCAATGAAATAAAACCCCACTTCGAAGATTTAGTATTTGAAACCATTATCCATCGCAATACAAAATTAGGCGAAGCGCCAACCATGGGTAAGAGCGTAATTATGTATGATGCTGAAAGTACAGGAGCCATTAATTATCTCAATTTAGCTAGAGAAGTATTGCAAAAAAATGCCAAGTCAAAACCAAATGGGAGTAGTAAAATAACAGAAGTGGCAGAATAATTTTAGCTAATTGAAGACTGGTTGTAGTACATAAAAATCCTAAGCATGCGAAAAAAAATTATTGCCGGTAATTGGAAAATGAATACTACCGTTCCTGAAGGAATTCAGCTGGCAGAATCTATTTCAAATTCGGAAACCATTAACGGAAAAGAAATCATTCTCTTTGCTCCATTTACTCATCTATCAGACTTGAAAAGAACTTTAGGTAATAATGATTTGGTAAATATTGGAGCCCAAAATTGTCATGAGAATATTTCGGGTGCATATACCGGTGAAGTTTCTGCGGCTATGTTACATTCCTTGCATGTTCCATACGTTCTATTAGGTCATTCTGAACGGAGACAATATTTTTTAGAAAGCAATGCTCAAATTAAAACCAAGGTAAACATCGCGTTAAGTGCCGGATTACGAATTGTACTTTGTTGTGGCGAATCAAATTCAATACGAGAAACCGGAAAAGCAACTGAATGGGTGGCTCAACAGCTGACCGAAAGTTTATTGCACCTGCCTGAGTTGGCTTTGGAGAAGATTGTAATTGCATATGAACCTATATGGGCAATAGGCACTGGCAAAACAGCCACCCCAGATCAAGCACAAGAAATGCATCAATTTATTCGAAAATTAGTAATGGAAAAATATTCCATTCAAGCAGCAAATGATACAAGTATACTTTACGGTGGAAGTGTAACTGCTCAAAATGCTAAGGAACTTTTTAGTCAACCCGATATTGATGGCGCCCTGGTAGGCGGAGCTTCACTCAATGCCGAATCATTTATTCAAATAGTAAAGGCATTGAATTCGTAAACCGATAAATAAGTGTTAATGCTAGAACAGCTTCTACTCTTTTATCGTATTCTATTCTTTTATTCTAATTAATTTTTGTTCCTATGCAAAGAATTATCATAAGTTTCTTTTTTCTACTGGTGACATGGATTGCTAACGCTCAAACCGCAAAACCTATTGTTAAGAAGGAGATTTTATACTCCACTACCGATGCCAAAGAATTTATGAGCCAGCTCAATGATAAATTCAAGGAAACCAAAATGGAGGATTTGGAAAAAAATATAAAAACTTTCAATTCACTGTACGAAAAAGAAGGTTTACTATCCGACGCACAACTGTTGTCCATGAGCAAACTGTGTAATACCCTGGCTGCTAAACGATTAAGAATATTCCCTCACTATAATGATTTGGTTAAGGTGATGATAGCGTACGCTAACAATCCTTCACTGAAAAATTATTACGGTGAATGGCTAACGGTTTTTCAGCAGGTGATGGATGCCACACAAGCAGGTTCTACAAAAGAGTTTCAGGCATATATAGATTTTTCCGAAGCCCTGTTTCTTAAAAACTCATTGCATGATACTGGCGCAAAAAGATTTCAGACCAACAACCTAGATTTTTCGATGGTGTTTGATAAAGAGCCGATACTCACATTTGCGTCATGTACCTTTATGGAAATTGGTGAAGGGGATTCGGTAATTATTAAAAATACGTCCGGCATTTATTATCCTTTTAAAAGAATATGGAAAGGAAATATTGGTACCATTGATTGGACAAAGGCAGGATTAGATAGTGCAGCTGCCTTTTGTAAATTTAAGCACTACATAGTTGATATTTCTAAAGCTGAGGTGGTCATTGATTCGGCTAAATTGTATTACAAGCAATTTTTTGATGTTCCGGTTTACGGAAAATTAATAGATAAATTAAGTGTACGCCAAAAGGGAAGTCCTAGTTCCTCGGCTCCAAAATTCGAATCAACACAACGGTTTGTGTTGCCTCAGTTTTCAAAAAATGTAAGTTATTCAGGTGGATTTTCGCTGGTGGGTAATAAACTTGTAGGATCAGCAGTTAATGGAGAGCCAACTCAATTCGGGTTTTATACAAAAGAAGGTAAACTGGCCGTGAAGGCTAAAGCTAATCAGTTTACCATTAAAAAAGGGGAGCAGATTCTAAGTCTTGGTGCAGATGTGGCACTTTATTTTAACAAAGATTCACTTACACATCACAGCGTTGAACTTCGATTCAATATTGGATCAAGGGAATTGTCACTGTTTCGTGGCGAATCTGGCGTATCAAAAACAAAATTTAAAGATGGATATCACAAAGTAGAAATTGATGCAGATGCTATCATTTGGAATATTGATAGTTCCAGGATTGCCATGAAGCAAGTCGCTGGCGCAGGTAAAACGGCTGCTACGCTTACCTCTGAAAACTATTTTGAACCCAATGAATTGGAAAAGTATACCAATATTGGAGATTTCAATCCTGTGTCTGTTATTAAACAATATTGCGAAAAGTTTAAAGTAACAGAAGTAGATGCCGATGTTATTGCCGCTGCAATGAATCCGAAATACACCGCAGAAACTATTAAACGTCTGCTGTACAATTTAACTGAGGATGGATTCATATACTATGATGAATCAAGAAATAAGGTTTACATGCTTCCCAAATCTTTGACGTATGTAAAGGCCAATAGAAAATTGATTGATTACGATTGCATAAAAATAAAGTCACTAGCCCCTGCTGCAGCTAATGGAGTTCTTAATTTAAACAACAATGAGCTAGAACTAAAGGGCGTTAAAACTGTAACTCTTAGTGATAGTAATGATGTTAAAATTTATCCCAAACGCTACAAGTTGGTGCTAAAAGACAATCGGAATATGAGCTTTGGTGGTGGAATACAAGCAGCTCGATTAGAAATGCAAGGCCGCGAATATGATTTTGATTATAAATCATTTAGCATAGGTCTTACCCGGGCCGATTCAGTGCTGATTAGTACTCCTACAGGTAAAACTAATGCTGATGGAAAAGACATCTGCGAACCCATAAATAGTTTTATTGAAAATGTAAAGGGTAGCTTAGTAATTGACAAACCGGGTAACAAATCCGGACGTGAAAGGCTGAAGCAATATCCGCAACTTATCACCAATGAACCGTCGTTTACTTACTACGATATGAAAGCTAATAATGGCGGAGTGTACGACCGAAAGAAATTCTACTTTGAATTGGCGCCCTTTACTATGGACAGTTTAAACTCATTTGATGTAAAAGCTATGAATTTCGATGGCAAACTTGTATCCGCTGATATTTTTCCGGTTTATCCCGAAAAACTTATACTAAGACCTGACTTTTCTTTAGGATTTAAATCAAAGACCCCATCGGAGGGAATAGCTTTATATGGCATGGGGACCTACTATGATGATATAGATCTTAGTAATTCTGGCCTGCTGGGTAGAGGGCATTATGATTTTCTTACTTCAAAGACAGAAGCTAACAAAATCATGTTTTTTCCTGATTCCATGAATGCCAATGCACAAAAATTTAATCAAACAGAGTCAAGTGAAGAAGGGCTTGAATTTCCTGAGGTTAGCAACAAAGATATTACAGTTCATTGGGAACCAAAACATGATAAGATGTATCTTAAAATGGATACCACTCCATTTACTTTTTTCAAAGGAGAAGCAATGCTAAAAGGAACTGCGGTGCTTACCACTAAGGGTATGTATGGAAAGGGGGCTATGGACTGGGCACAAGCTACTTTGCACTCAGATTCTATGGCTTTTGGTACTAGCACCCTTTTTGCAGATACATCTTCACTTGAGATCAAAACACTGGATAAAACCAAGGTTGCTTTTAGAACGCCCAATGTAAAATCCCAAATAGATTTCAAAACCCACCAGGGGGATTTTGTTGCTAATACACAGGATATAAATACTGATTTTGTTTATAACCAATACAATACTTCTATGAACGAATTTCATTGGGACATGGAAGCCAAGAAACTTAACTTTATTAATCCTCCAGGTAAAACGGCTTACTTTATGAGTCAGTCGCCAACCCAAAATGGTTTAAAGTTTAAAGCCAGTTCGGCCAGCTATTCCTTATCCGATTATCTACTCACTATCGATGGAATTCCTGATATTTTTGCCGGAGATTCTAAGATAGTGCCAGATAGTGGAAGGGCTTATATAGAACCTTTGGCAATCATGCGCACACTCTACAAAGCCAACATACTTTGCGATACCACCCATCAGTATCATAAAATCTCGAATGCTACGGTTGATATACTTGGCAGAAATAAATACGTATGTACCTATGGCGATTATGACTTTTATAGTGCTGCCACCGGAAGACAGTTAATAAAAGTAGATACCATGTTTATGAAGCAAGATATTCGAGGTAATTGGAAAACTACCGGAGTGGCTGATATTCAAGAGAATCAAAACTTTAACCTCAACAAAAAGTTGGCATTCAAAGGGCATTTTAACTTTGTGGCCGATATTAAAGACCCTGAGCTGGATGGCTTTGCCAGGTTGAAAATTACTACACCTAGTATCCAGCCAAAGTGGTTTAGTATGAAATCCATTATTAGAAGCGATTCGGCCACTTACCAGCTTAAAAATCCGAAATCTGAAACTGGAGAACCGTTGTTTATCGGGTTAAACTTGTCTCAAACGGACACACCAGCACTCTATCCAACTATTTTTTCGGGCAGAAGTTCTCCATTTGATATTCCTGTTTTTAATCCACAAGGAATAATTGAATACAATCAAAATACTAATGAAATTGTAGTAGGTGATCTTGAAAAAATCAGGGGGGTTAGCAAAGTGGGCGATTACCTAACCTTGAACGATATTACCAATAAGATGTATACGGAAGGGAAGTATAATTTAGGACTTGATTTTGGAATGATTAAAGAGCAAGCTGTTGGCAATGCCACCATCGATTTAAATAAGAATAAAACGTTTTTTAATTTAACGATGGTGCTCGATTTTGAAATGAATAAAGAGCTTAAAGCCATTATTGTTAAGGACCTAATCGATGGCACAACTGAAAAAAATGATGTGGATTATTCACAAGAACCATTTCAAAAATCATTGGCCGAATTGGTTGGTGAAAAAGAGATGGGAAAGGCTATTAAAAACCTAGATCAGGAAGATGGTAAATACATAAAACCGAAAGATTTATCTCCTGCATTTTTGCTTACCAATGTGAAGTTGTCCTATGATCCGTATAGTGGATCGTATAAAGCTGTCGGCCAAATGGGACTTTCATCATTCTACGAAACCCAACTAGGAAAAACTGTTACCTGCTATATAGAAATGGTTGAAAAACGAGATGCTGATTATTTTAACTTCTATTTTGAAACAAGTGAAGTAGATTGGTATTATTTTTCATATAAAGGCAATATCTTAAGCATTGTTTCTTCTAACGATGAATTTGATACACAGCTTTCCAACATAAAACCCGAGGATAGAAAGTTTCATGCTAAGGTGAACCCCGATAAACCCAACCGTTACTTTCAAATTCAGCTTGGCAACGAACTCAAGAAAAAGAATTA
>DAIMNW010000241.1:0-3337 GCA_036719905.1 Chitinophagales bacterium | reverse complement strand
CTACTAAACCAACAAAAGAAAAAGCGTCAACTCAAGATGCCGGACCCAAGGTTCAGGAAGAAATTACCCGTAAGCCCAATGTGACCCAAATTGTAAAAGGCGATAAGGTTATCACTGTTAAAGGAGGATGGTCATATTATGTGCGACAGGATAGTATATACGCCATACCGCCATCTAAGGCAGCCGGCACCAAGGTGTCTACAGGCGCTCCCATAAAAAAGTAGTACCATTACCTTGCATTTAGTTGCAGCCCCCGTTTTTATCATGAACAGATAAAACAACAGGGGCTGTTTTATTTCATTAACAAGAACAATTTTAACAACAATTGCTGGTAGCCATATAAGTCATAAGGCTTTGTTTTAATCATTTGTACCAAAATTTCTAATTGCCCCTTGTCACGAATGTTCATGGCGGCGGCCCAAAGAGCAACATCTTCAAAAACTGTTTTTTCTGATTCAACACCCGAAGGCTTGAAACCGGTTTGAGAGATGAACCAGCTTTTTGACTTCCGAATAGCCTCTTCATTGCTGTTTCCAAATTGCCGGGCAACCATCTTGTTTATAGCCGAAGAAATATCGGCAACGGTAGTTGGCTGTTTAATAGAATCTATGTTCAAAACAATAGAACTTTCGGTAAAGCGCTCCAGAATTTTTTGGCTTGTTCTATAGCCCGGTTTTTGTTCAATCTTTTTTCTTTCATCGGCAGCAAGGCGCATAAGTTTTTTGTCAAATGGCCTAAATCCATAACGATAGTAGAACCAAAAAGCTCCCGAGCTAATTCCTTCCGGATTATCAAGGCCATACTGGTAAGCCTCAACTTCAAAATAATTGACTTGAAAAACCTGCCTATAAATACGAAGCAACTGACAAAGCATATAACCCGACTCAGCGCCCCTGAAGGATTCAAAAATATTAATTCCAAAAAGTGCATAAGGCCCAAACACCCAGGCGCCCCCATAAGCTGCAGGAAATCCATTTTTAAATAAAGAATAACCCACGTAGGATTCAAGCGGAAGCTGCCTATCGGGTGTAGCGGTAAACAAGGCAATGCTTATTCCTTTGTCGAGCTTATAATATTGCAACGATGCCGGATCCAAATAAGTCACAGGGTCAGTTTCTCTATCTAACAAGGCCAGCGAATTTTTAATAACAAGAATTAATTGCTCTTTGTTTTTCTCTGTTAGAGTTCTTGGTTTGGTCACAGGCTTGTTGAGCAATGCCGAAGAATCGAATTTTTTAATAATCTCAGATTGGAAACAATAATCATCGAAATGAATTTTGTTATAAAATTTTGAGAACGACTTATTATGTGGAACTATCTTAAAGTACAGACCAAATTGTTCAAAAAGCTGATCTTTTACAGTAGGATTCGAATCAAATTTTTGTAACTCATCGACAATAAACGATAAATAGCTACTCTTTTTTACACCCAAAGCCAAAAGGAGTTCTTCGTTCGAGTAGCCAATAGTTGTTTCGCTTCGTGTTAAACGGGGTAATGTGTGAATCAGGGTATCGTTAAGTTTTTTTTCATTTTGAAAATGCTCAAATGTAAGTTTGCAGTGAGGGTGTTTCAGAAACCACCTTAAACAATCGTGAGAGTAGGTGGAAGTAATAATTGTATATGGCAAACCGCTTTTATCAAAAACAGGATTTCGACCTTCTTTTATTAGCAAAGCGGCAATCCGCCCAAGAATCTTTTCTGCGGCAACCAGGATTTCTCTATTATCGGCATGAGCATTAATAAACAACAAGACATCTGCAAGCTTGACCAAAAAACTATTGCCAGGCAAAGGTGCTTTTTGTAACTTTTGAAGAAGCTGAATTTTTTTTAACGAACTATCACTATCAAAATGATAGGCAGCCAATTTTAATTCTTCCAACAAAAGGATAACTGATTTTGACATTTGGCAACAGCGAAAAAGTACTTTTAGAAACAAATCTATTAATAGTTTTTCAAGCTGATTTAATATTTAGGTTAAGCCAATTAAAATTATTTTAAGAGTATGTATCTTACAGGAAAATCACCCCCCTCTGGTTTCACATGGAAAATGAAAGCGATTTTGAAAAAGTGGTTGAAAGAATGATTCAGATAAGCAAGGACAAGCCCTTGCTTCCTGAAACATTTGTGCCATGGAGCGACGAGATTAGTGAAAGCACCCTATTTATGCCCGAGCGATTGGTTTCACTCGAGGGCACAGAACTGTGGAACACCCTTACCCCTAAACAGCAACTTGAGCTGGGCCGTTTAGAAATGGTACAGGTTATGTATTCTTATGCTTGGTCCGAAACCATGGCTTGTTATTTTATGCTCCGGCATCAATTGAAATTAAACCCCGATTCTGTTGAATACCGATTTTTGATAAGAGAAATAATTGAGGAAATGCGCCATCAGGAGATGTTCGGCATGGCTATCCAAAAACTGGAACGCCAACCCATTGAACCCAATTTGGCTCACCGATGGTTAGGAAAAATTACTCTTCGTTTTTTTCCAGACTCCTATGTGTTTATGTCATTGCTATCGGTGGAGCTAATGGCGGATATTTACGCTAAGCACACACGAAAAGATGAACGAGTATTTTCGGTTTTGCGAAAATGTTCCGAATTGCACCACATAGAAGAAGGCCGCCACATCTGGTATACCGAACATTGGCTAAAAAGATTTACGAATAAAGCAGGATTTTTTAAACAAACTTTCTTTAGTTTGATGGTGCTTAGCAATATACATTTTATGAGAACGCTCTATGTACAAAAACAATTTTTTATAAACCTCGGACTGCCTGATGCAGAGAAATATTATAAAACAGCCCAAAAAAACTATAAAATAAAATTTGCCGAATTTGCGCTCGAAGCCACCGTTGAGTTTGTAAAATCTTTCAATGGATTTAATTATTTAACAAAGCCACTTTGGCGCAACATTTTAAATGTGAATGTATAATCATGGCCGGAATTAAAGATGTAGCGGTTTATCTACCCAACCAAATAGTTGACAATAGCGAAATGGAAAGTCGCATTGTGTTCAATGGGCACACCATGAACAAAGGAGTGCTTGAAAGATTACTGGGCACTGGCCAACGGAGGTTTGCCGAGAGTGAAACACAAGTGAGCGACATGGCCGCTTATGCTGCCCAAAAAATAATCAACAAGCACCCTAATAGTGCTATAGACCTGTTGATTTTTGCAGCAGCCTCGTCTGATTTGATAGAACCTGCAACTGCCAATATTGTGCAAGCTAAGCTTGGCTTGCACTGCCCCGTGATGGACATTAAAAATGCATGCAACAGTGTTACCTCGGCCATTCAAGTTGCATCTGCTTTAATTGATAGTGGAGTGCATAAAAA
>DAIMNW010000240.1:0-3345 GCA_036719905.1 Chitinophagales bacterium | reverse complement strand
GGGGGGGGGGGAGGGGGGGGGGGGGGGGGGGGGGGGGGGGGGGGGGGGGGGGGGGGGTAATGGGTTTTTCCTTATAATAATTCAAGAATACTCTGAGTGCTTCGGTGTAGGTGGCAATGGTTGATTCGCTATAACGTTTGCTCCGTAACCATTGTTTAAAACGTACGAGCTGTTGCCAAGTATTGCCCGATGGCTCAACAGCCTGACTGTTCGAAACGGTTGATGAGTGGTTGACTTGTTGCGATAAAGATGTATTGATTGTTGGTTGATGGCTTTTGGCTGGCGACTTCTCCGATTTCAATTTACTTATTTCAATTTTGAACTTAGCTCTGTTTTCGGCGGTATCGGGCAGATGCCAAGCTTTGTGGGTTTGGCTCCATTTGGCATCGGGTAGTTTTTTTATTCGTTCATTGAGCTGGGGTGTATGTTCAAAATATACTGCAATTCTGTTAATGCCTTTATGATTGATTAGTTTGGCTTGCCAAATCATGATGATGAATTTAATTTGAGCAAATTAAGATGTCGCTCGACGAATATCCAAATGTATAAGTTTGGCGGTTGAAGAATAAATTGATGCCGATCTCATTTTTTGGCTTTTGGGTGGTGAGGTGGGTGGCCTGCGGCAGGGATGGAAGCGGTAGCTGCCCTTCCAAGCGCATTGCTTCGGAAGGGCACTACAAGCGGACAGCCCGGTGACGGCCTTTGTGCAGGGGTGCTGAGTATGGCATAGGCCGGCAGCCGCCCCTATTGGATTAAACAGGTTGGGGTTTTTCAACATTTTGTCTATAATATATGTTGCTTTGGCTTTGATATGCCGAGGGCTTGCGTTACATTTGCGGCTCAAAAAAAATTATTATTTTATCTAATTACTTAAAAATCAATGGCTAACACTGGAAAAGTAAAACAAATTATTGGTGCCGTGGTGGATGTGAGTTTTGAAGGGAGCACTTTACCTGAAATATTAAACTGTTTAGAAATTAAACGACCGGATGGTTCTACGCTGGTGCTGGAGTGTCAGCAGCATTTGGGTGAGGATAGTGTGCGCTGCATTAGCATGGATAGTACCGATGGTTTGCAACGGGGTACTGCTGTGGTGGATACAGGCCGCAACATTACTATGCCAATTGGCGATAAGGTGAAGGGTCGTTTGTTTAACGTAATAGGCGAAGCTATTGACGGTATTGGACCGGTGAGCAACGAGGGTGGATATCCGATTCATGCTAAGCCGCCAATATTTGAAGATTTGACTACCGAAGCCGAGGTATTATTTACCGGTATTAAGGTAATTGACTTGCTAGAGCCTTATGCTAAGGGTGGTAAGATTGGTTTGTTTGGTGGTGCCGGTGTGGGCAAAACGGTTTTGATTATGGAGTTGGTAAACAATATTGCCAAGGCGTATGCCGGTTTGTCGGTATTTGCCGGGGTGGGTGAGCGTACTCGTGAGGGTAACGATTTGTTACGTGAATTTTTGGAGAGTGATGTAATTAAGTATGGTGCCGAATTTAAGCACAGCATGGAAGCCGGCGGTTGGGACCTGAGCAAAGTGGATTTGAAAGAAATGGAAGATTCGAAAGCTACCTTGGTGTTTGGGCAAATGAATGAGCCGCCAGGAGCTCGTGCTCGTGTGGCTTTGAGCGGATTGACAATGGCCGAGTATTTCCGTGATGGAGATAAAAATGAAGCAAAGGGTAAGGACATTTTGTTCTTCGTTGATAATATATTCCGATTTACGCAGGCAGGTTCTGAGGTGTCGGCTTTGTTAGGTCGTATGCCATCGGCGGTGGGTTATCAGCCTACGCTGGCTACTGAAATGGGCTTGATGCAAGAGCGTATTACTTCTACTAAGAGAGGTTCTATTACTTCGGTGCAGGCGGTTTATGTACCTGCAGATGACTTGACCGATCCGGCTCCGGCTACCACTTTTGCGCACTTAGATGCTACTACGGTATTAAGTCGTAAGATTGCTGAGTTGGGTATTTATCCGGCGGTAGATCCATTGGATTCTACTTCCCGTATTCTTTCGCCTGATGTAGTGGGCGATTTGCATTACAACACCGCTCAACGAGTGAAGGGCATTTTACAACGTTATAAAGAATTGCAAGATATAATTGCCATCTTGGGTATGGATGAATTGAGTGAGGAGGATAAATTGGTGGTAAGTCGTGCTCGTAGGGTTCAGCGTTTCTTAAGTCAGCCATTCCACGTTGCCGAGCAGTTTACCGGCTTAAAAGGAGTATTGGTGCCAATTGAAGAAACTATTCGTGGCTTTAATATGATTATGGATGGTGAGGTAGATGAATATCCGGAAGCAGCCTTTAACCTGGTAGGCACTATTGACGATGCGATTGAGAAAGGGAAGAAATTACTGACTAGCGCTAAAAACTAATTTGATAATTAGCTGATATGCTGATTTGCTAACTGACTCACGACATTAGCACATTATCATATTAGCACATCAGCACATTACTAAGATGACTTTAGAAATTCTAACACCCGAAAAAAAATTCTTTAGTGGCGATGCCGACTCGGTATTGATGCCCGGAACGGATGGAAAATTTGAAATACTGAAAGGGCATGCTCCTTTAATTTCTTCGCTACGTGCCGGCGAAATTCGTATTCGCAAAGCCGGAAAAGACACCATTGTGAAAGTGAAAAGTGGTTTTGTAGAAGTGCTAGGCGATAAGGTGAATGTGATGGTAGAAGGGGTGGAGTAGGTGGTGAGTAGTGAGTAGTAAGTCTTAAGTATTTATAGCATAAAAATCCCCGAAGTGGTTAACCGCTTCGGGGATTTTTGTTTTTGAAAATTACATTAGCAAGTAGTCTTATTGTCTACTTCTTTTTAATCATATCGGCAGTGTAAAGTTGTGCATCAAACTTTACCCCACTCATGGCGGTTATATCTTTTAAGCTAGTGGCTTCGGTTTTAAATTCACTTACATCTAGCCGCTCTATGCCAAATTCTTTTACCACTTTTCCTTGATTGAGTACAAAGCCATATGCCTGCAACCCATCTGTCTTGTCACATACCACAGCCACTTTCCAAAATTTTAGCGGATACTGCACCTCATCTTTATCATTAAATTTTTTCTTTGGGTCGTTTTTATTATCTAAGACAGGCCCTGCAAAAATGCAGCCTTTCTGTGTGGTGGCTTTTAGCTGGTCTTGTAATAAATTTTCCAGATTGCCCCACAAACCATTCTCTTTAGCGGCACGGTTAAATTTTTCGTGCTGGGGTGTGCAGTTAGTGTAATGGAAGGTGTCGCTGTTGCCAAACTCTTCTTCAATGGCCGTTGTGCCCCAGCAACTATCTTCCCGTGCCACAATATGCCCTAAATCCATTTGATG
>DAIMNW010000060.1:0-11829 GCA_036719905.1 Chitinophagales bacterium | reverse complement strand
TAATAATATGGGTAGAATGGTTTTAAGTAAGAATGTGACTGTGAGTGAAATTATAACACTACCCGAAAGCTGTACGTCCGGAATTTATTTAGCCGAAATAACCGACGCATCCGAACATAAGCAGGTGATTAAAATATTGAAAGAATAACTTTTTACTAAAACTAAAAAGGCTCGTTAGCAACGCTAACGAGCCTTTTTTAATTTGGGAAAGAACTTACCTACGCGTCATTTTAATTTTCATCCGTACATCTTCTAATGGTCTATCGGCAGCGCCGGTTTTTACGGCAGCAATTTTATCAACTACATCCAAACCTTTTATTACTTCGCCATAGACGGTGTAATTTTGATCAAGATGGGGAACACCGCCAATAGTTTTATAAGTGTTTCGTTGTTCAGGAGTATATTTTATTCCTAGTCGTTTTTCCATTCCATCTAGTTCGGCATCGGTGCAAACCTTACCCTGCACAATATAAAACTGACATCCACTACTTGCCTTTTGAGGATTATTATCACGTGCAGCAGCCAACACACCTTTTTTGTGAAACAATGCCGGATTAAACTCGGCAGGAACTGTGTAGCCCACATCGCCATCGCCAAGCATTTTACCAGCAGGAGCACGTTTGCTTGTGGGGTCGCCGCCTTGTATCATAAAACCGTTTATTACTCGATGAAAAAGCAGACTGTCATAGAAATGCTGCTTCACCAATTTGACAAAATTATCTCGGTGCTGTGGTGTTTCATCATACAACTTGATAGTGATATCACCATATGAGGTCATGATTTTTACTCTCTTGGGCTTGGCAGCAAAATTGCTTTGCATGCCTAGTAGCACAAAGGCAGCAATAAGAAGGATGATTTTTTTTAGCATGATTTGTTTTTGTTTATTGATATAAATCCATCTCACGAAAATAAGAAAGAATATTTTTCTTAAGCAACCACTCTTGCTCGGTAGCAGTTGTTACAGGCAATGGCTTAATCTGTTTCCAATGCGGCCATCCATCCTGATCTAAATGTTCCAGCTCATAATAGCCATCTTCGCTGAGTACACGACAAGTGGCTATGTGCATGAGGTCTTGCTTTTGTTCTTTGGTAAATTCTTTAACCACACCTAATTCACGTACACCAATTAAAAATAAAACAGCATTCAAATCGGCTGGCTTACCGAATTGCTTGGTCAAATGAGCATTAAGTTTCCCCCATTGAAATTCTAATTCAAACTTTTCATCCATCATAACGACAAAAATACACTTGGAAATTTTAAAATAATGATTTCATTTGCATACAGTTGATTAACCACCATTATATGCCTACTCTAGAAGTTTGTTTATCGCCTGCTCTTTTACATTGTTACGATGTAAAAGATAAAACAGTGATAGTAGTAGATGTGCTACGTGCTACCAGTACTATGTGTGCGGCCTTACACCATGGCGTTAGCAAGATAGTTCCGGTGGCTACCATGGAGGATTGTAAAGCCTATAAGGGTTATCCCGACCATATTTTGGCAGCCGAACGCGATGCCAAGACTGCAGAAGGTTTTGATTACAGCAATTCGCCACATGATTACATGAATACTGAAAATCTGGATGGTGAAAGCCGGAGCACTTTAGGTAAGACACTTGTACTCACCACCACCAATGGCACCAAAATGTTGCATATGGTTAAGGATGCCAAAGAAGTACTAATTGGTGCCTTTGTCAATGTTAATGCCTTAGCCACATACTTGGAAAATTCGCCAAATAATATTTTGATTGCTTGTGCTGCATGGAAAGACAGGGTAAATATGGAAGACAGTGTATTTGCCGGTGCACTGGCACATCGCTTGAAAAACCAATTTACGATGGCATGCGACAGCGGAAAAATGATGGAGAAACTTTACGTAGATATAAAGGATAATTTATTCGAATATCATCGTCATGCATCACATTTCGACCGATTAACCGGACTGGGTGCCGCTCGTGATTTAAAATACTGCTTGACCGAAAATCTAGCTCCTGTGGTGCCAATACTCAGAGGTAATGAATTGGTAAAAATCTAAGGCTAACTTTCTTGAGTTCGATAACGGCACACTAGTAGAATGGTGAGCAGTACTACAGCACCGCTCTGATGAAGAACACCCCATAATACAGGTATTCTTCCAACAGACAGTAGCAAGGTGGTTATTCCTAACGCTACTTGTATCAAAACCATTACCGCTAAAAAGTGAAACATGGGGTAATTGATTTTCTTCCGCTTGATATACCAGAAATAAAGAATGGCAAGGGTTAATAGGTATGCAGTATTCCGATGAATAAATTGAATCCAAGTAGTGTTCTCTACAAAATTTTTGATGAATGAAATATTCGTATTAATTAATCCATCAGGTAAAAAGGTGTTATTCATCCAGGGCCATGTAGGAAAGAATAGAGCAGCATGACTACCAGCCATAAAGCCACCAAATATTATTTGAATACCTGTAAGGGCAATCAAAAAATTAAACCAGCTAATGGTAGGAGAACTTGAAACTGGCCAAGGCGTTAGTTCAAATTGTTTTAAAGTAAGCCATATTAAGTAACAGTAGGTAATTAATGCCAAAGACAAGTGAATGCTCAAACTGAATGGAGAAACCCATGGGCGGTCTTTTAAACCGGTTCTTACCATTAGCCAACCAACTAATCCTTGTAAGGCTCCTAGTAAGAAAAGTAATAACAAGCTATAAACAAACTCTTTGCTAATCCATTTTTTGTAAATGAAAAAGAGAAATGGAAAAATAAAAACCAATCCAATGCTTCGAGCCCACACACGGTGAATGTATTCCCAGAAGAAAATCCATTTAAATCCGGACAATGTCATGTCTTGATTGATGGCATGAAACTGTGGAAACTGCTGATACTTGTTAAAGGCTTCTTGCCATTGTACTTCATTCATCGGTGGTATCCATCCCATGAGTAAATTCCATTCAGTAATGCTTAATCCGCTGCCTGTTAAACGGGTAATACCACCAAGTAAAACCTGTACAACTATCATCAAGGCTCCTGTGAGCAACCAATATCCAATACTCTTTTTTGAGTTCATGTTCATCTATTCATTCTATTAAAGAAGGTTATTTCAATACACCCATTTCCTTACCTACTTTTGTAAAAGCTGCAATAGCTTTATCCAAATGATGCCTATCGTGAGCAGCACTCATTTGCACCCGAATACGAGCTTTGCCCTTGGCCACCACCGGGTAAAAAAATCCGATTACATAAATTCCTTCATCTAGCAGCTTTGCAGCAAACTGTTGCGCCACGGTAGCTTCATATAGCATGATGGGTACTATCGGGTGTTCACCGGGTTTTATATCAAAACCGGCATCGGTCATGGCTTTACGGAAATATTGGGTATTGCTCCATAATTTATCGCGTAACTCTGTAGTGCTGCTGAGCATATCTATAACAGCGATAGATGCTCCCACGATGGCTGGTGCAAGCGTATTCGAAAATAGATATGGGCGACTTCGTTGACGCAGCATATCAATAATTTCTTTTCGGCCCGATGTGAAGCCACCCAGAGCACCACCTAGTGCTTTGCCCAAAGTACCGGTGATAATATCTACACGACCCATTGCATTGCAATATTCGTGTGTGCCTCTTCCCGTTTTTCCCATAAAGCCACTGGCATGACATTCATCCATCATCACTAGGGCGTCATATTTATCTGCCAGGTCACATATTTTATCAATAAGTGCTATAGTGCCATCCATGCTAAAAACACCATCAGTAACAATTATTCGGCTACGACAATGGGCGGCGGCTTGTAACTGTTTTTCCAAATCGGCCATGTCATTATTTAAATAACGAAAGCGTTGTGCTTTGCATAAACGTATTCCATCAATGATAGAAGCATGATTCAATTCATCGCTGATGATGGCATCTTGTTCATTAAATAAAGGTTCGAACACTCCTCCATTTGCATCAAAAGCAGCGGCATAGAGTATGGTATCTTCGGTGCCCAGGAAATCGGCAATCTTTTTTTCCAGCGTTTTATGCAAATCTTGAGTACCACATATAAAGCGTACACTGCTCATGCCAAAACCATGTGTGTCGAGCGCCTCATGAGCGGCGGCTATCGTTTTAGGATGTGATGAAAGCCCCAAGTAATTATTAGCACAGAAATTTATGACCGTTTTTCCGTTCACAGTTATTTCGGCTCCTTGGGGAGACGTAATGATACGCTCGGTTTTAAAAAGTCCGCTGTCTTGTATTTCCTGAAGTTCTTTTTGCAGACGTAGTTGGATAGAATTGTACATATTTTATATTTTTTACTTTCGACAAATGTAACATTCTGCTGTTTTTTCTACCGTACTTTTACAAAAATGATATAAGACCATGAGCACTTCATTTATCCCCATCAACTTCGGCGTATTTCAACAATATAAACTACTAGCCGAAAAAACATTTGCACAATTGAGCGATGAACAATTGAATATAATTCCGGCTACGGATAGCAACAGCATTGCCTTAATTGTAAAACACTTGGTTGGCAATATGCTTAGTCGCTGGACCCATTTTTTAACTACTGATGGCGAAAAACCCAACCGCCAACGCGATAGTGAATTTGAAGGCAGCTATGCCAGTAGAGCTGAAATGTTGGAGCAATGGGAAAAAGGCTGGACCTGTTTGTTCATCACATTACAATCGCTCACTGAGAACGATTTAGAAAAAATTATATTAATACGTGGCGAAAAGCATACAGTACTTCAGGCAATAACACGGCAAATAGCACATTACAGTTATCACGTGGGCCAAATTGTTTACTTAGGTAAAATGTTGGTGGCGGATAGTTGGCAATCACTCTCCATTCCAAAAAACAAATCGGAGTCATTTAATCAGCAAAGTATTGAACAAAAAAAATAGATTTATTTATTCTTGTAAATAGTATCTAATAATCCATGATGAAATTTGTCATCGTACAATTGCCAAAACATAATGCCACCTAAGTGATGGTCACTGGCATATTTTGTTTTTAAAGCGATTGACTCGGCATTATCATAGGTTGCCAATAATTTCCGTGAAGCATTGATAGCATAGGGCGCCATTGCTGTACTATCCCAAAAGATTTCGAATCCATTCTTAACCGAGAGGCTATCATCTGCAAATTTTGAAGAAAAGCCATGGTCAAAAACAGCAGGCTGATAAAGTTGGGTTGGAAATGGATTCTTTATTCTAAAAAATCTACCATAGAACGCAGCGCCAATAACTAATTTGTCCGCTGGTACCCCTTTATCAAGTAATAGTTGAACAGCATGGTTGGTAGATTCAATTTGTTGTGGGGTGGAGTAGAGCGGTGTATGATGGCCCGAAGTTTTGCTAAAGCCGTGAACCAGATCGTAGCTCATAATATTTATAAAAGAGACGTATGGGCTTATTTCTTTCCATTCAATAGATGAATCGATATAGGATGTGGAGCCACCGGCGGCAAAGCTAAGTTCATAAGCAGGCCCCATGGTTTCTCTCAGTTCCTTTATAAGCAGAGTGAAATTATGTTTATCTGCAGCTTGAAATATATGCCCCGGAAATCCTGCAATGGCCGGGTATTCCCAATCTAGATCTAACCCATCTGTGTGGAAATACTGAGTGATTTCGGATATAGATTTTACAAATTCACTACGCCCTATTACAGTATTGAAGACTGGTGAGCAATTGACACAACCACCCCAACCACCAAGTGAAAGCATTACTTTAAGTTTAGGATTTCGAACTTTCATTTCAACCATTCGATTAATTGTATTGGAATCGATGGCATTATAAATATGAAATCTATTCCCCTGTAAACCACCAAAGCAAAAAATTAGGTGGGTCAATTTTTCTATTTCAAAACTATCAACCGGGATAGTGTGGCCACAATAGTAACCTACTACTCTAAAATTATTTGTTTGAGAAAAGGATTTGGAAAATGGAATTCCTATGAGCAGAAATAGAAAAAGGGCGTAACCTTTAGCTGGTAATTTGTACATAAAACAAAGTTACGAATGATAAACTCTGGAGGCTACAATAAGTCCGTCTTCGATGGTTAAAATTTCGCCTACGCTTAAATCAACTTCACCAGGCACATGGCGAATATATTCCATAAAAACCTGCTGCTCGTTTCCTATTAGATTGATAAGTTCATATTGTAAACTTGGGAGTCGGTTAAAGGCATGGGTCCACCAATTGCGTAAAGCTTGTTTTCCTTTGATTAAACCATTAGTCTCCGGCTGCAGCACTTTTAATTTAGGGCTATAATGTTCGGCATTCTCCGAATACAGCATGAGTAGTGCTTCTATATCATGAGCATTGAAGGCGGCAAACCATTTATTGGCAATTTCCAAAGTGGAGGACATATGAATTAATTTTTTTGCTTGCAGCTATTCCGGAGTTGTTGCATAAAGTGTAATCCTTTAGCTCGAGCCAAAGTAATATTTTGTTCGGGAATTCTATCAGCATCGCTATTGATAGCTACCACTTCATCTATGCTGCTCTCTCGTAGCAGGTGAATCATGGGATAGATAGAACGATTAGTGTAATTGGCTGCATCTGACTCAACGCTTCCTGCAAATAGGTAATCAGGATGAAAACTGGCTAGTTGATAAATTCCATCGTACCCTTCTTCGGACAACTGGTCTTCAGACCGGGTCAGAAATTTCAAGAAATTTAAAAACTCCGGATAGGAATTCGGGAAAATTAAAAGCGTAGTGGCAATAACTTCATCAACATCTAGTTGCATACATTCATTATGCACTGCAAGCAAACATTCGGATTGCAACAAATCGTTTACCACCACATAACGAATAGAATTATTATCAAAGACTTTTTTGGCAAATGGGCAAAAATTTAAACCAATGACCACATCCTGTACCCACTGTTTAGTGCTTAAAACAATTTCCTCATTTTGCATGCAACAAGATAGCACTTCTTAGGCTGAAATATAAAAGTGTCTTTATGAAGAGGCCTGGATGTTCATTTGTTGATAGGCAATTTGTAAATCTGCTTGACTTGCATTTGCCATAGCCTCACTAAAACCAAAAGTGAGTTTTGTTTTTCCCTCTTGTAATTGATTGAAAATGGATGCAATAAAATCACTCACAGGTGGAGCAGCATCGTGCAAGCCCTTGCCTCCTAAATCAGTATTTAAAGCTGGTGGAATGATTTCGATAACTTCAATATTGTTCTCTTTCAATAAGCCCTGCATTGCCCATGTGAAGGAATGAAGGAAGGCTTTTGTGGCTGAATAAACTGGCACTTTTGTTAGAGGCACAAATGACAAACCTGAGGTAACATTCATTATCGTATTTAGCTTTGGCAGTTGCATGAATAATTTAACTAAGTGTAGAGGCGCTTCTACATTAATAGCAATTTCTTGTTTTGCTTTTTCAAAAAAGTCAGCATCATTGATCTTCATCCAATTTTGAATGCCGGCATTATTCACCAACACATTTAAGTCTGCATGTTCGCTTGCAATCCACTGATGCAAGGCAATTCGTTCTTGTTCGTTTGCTACATCACATTGTTTGATGATTAAGGGTGGAAATTTTGCTCTGGCTGCTTGCAAGGCTTCCATTCTTCTGCCGCAAACTATTACGGTGTTTCCTCCTGTGATAAATCTTTCCGTTAGGCCCAAACCTATACCTGTTGCACCGCCTGTGATGAGTATTTTGTTACCAGTTAATTTCATAGCTCTTTATTTATTTGAATAAAAATCTTCTAACCTATTTAATGTGCCTCCAACCAACTCTTCCCCACTCCCATTTCACAATCAGTAGGTACACCGTTAGGGAGTGGTAAGGCAGTTTGCATACATTGTTTAATAATTGGTTTGATAATTTCAATTTCATCATTGTGTACATCAAACACCAATTCATCATGCACTTGCAACAGCATTCTTGATTTGAAATTTTTCTTGGCAAATTCTTTTTGAATCTTAATCATAGCCAGCTTAATCATATCGGCCGCTGTGCCTTGTATGGGTGAGTTGATGGCGTTGCGTTCGGCAAACGCTCTCACCGTAAAATTGCCTGAGTTGATATCACGAAGCCAACGCTTACGTCCCATTAGCGTTTGCACATAGCCATGCTCGCGAGCAAAGTTGGTGGTGCTGTCCATATATTTTTGTATGCCGCTGAATTGCAGTTTGTAATTATCAATTATCTCTTTGGCTTCGGCTCGTGGTATGCCTAAATTTTCTGCCAAACCAAAAGCACCTTGTCCGTAAATAATGCCAAAGTTCACACTCTTGGCTTTGTAACGCATTTCTTTGGTTACATCAGCCGCCCCCACATTAAACACTTTGGCAGCCGTAGCTGTATGAATATCTATACCATCACGAAAGGCAGCACACATATTTTCATCGCCACTTATAGCGGCAACAATTCGTAATTCTATCTGCGAATAATCGGCACTTAACAAAACAAAATCATCGTTACGTGGAATAAATGCTTTACGTATTTCTCTGCCAATAGAAGTTCTGATTGGAATATTTTGCAAATTAGGGTCATTGCTACTCAATCGCCCGGTAACCGCAATGGCTTGCCCATAGCTGGTATGCACACGGCCTGTACGTGGGTTTACCAGCAGCGGCAATTTTTCTACATAGGTATTATTCAACTTTGTGTATTCACGAAACGAAAGAATATCATCTACAATAGGATTTGCTTTTGCCAATTTTAACAACACATCTTCGCCTGTGGCATACTGCCCACTCTTTGTTTTTTTTGCCTTCGGGTCTATTTTTAATTTATCAAACAACACCTCACCCAATTGCTTGGGCGATGCTAAATTGAAACGTACACCGGCTTGTGCATATACTTTCTCTTCACACTGCTTGGCTTCACGTTCCAGTTCTTTGGCGTAATCATTTAAAAATTGTTCATCAATACGAATGCCTTCAAACTCCATGGCTGTTAGCACATCAACTAGTGGGTTTTCTATTTCTTCTAATACTTTCTCAACTTCTTTATCCTTTACCCTGGGAACAAATATTTGTTTTAATTGAAAAGTGATATCGGCATCCTCGGCAGCATACTCTTTTATTTTCTCTAATTCTACATCTCTCATACTGCCTTGCCCTTTTCCTTTTTTACCAATCAAATCGGTAATGGAGACGGGTGCATAATCAAGATACTGTGCACTTAGCAAATCCATGCTGCGTTTGCCTTCCGGCTCAATGACATAGTGAGCAAGCATGGTATCATATTTCGGCCCCAAGACTTCAACGCCATACCATTTTAACACTAATAAATCGTACTTAAGATTTTGCCCAATCTTTAAAATATTTTCATTTTCAAAAACGGGTTTGAATTCTTGTAAGATAGATTTTGATTCATCCCAATTGGTTCCAAACGGAATGTAGTATCCTTCGCCAGCATTGAATGAAAACGACATGCCAACTATCTCCACATTGTTGGCATCTGTTCCGGTTGTCTCCGTATCGAAACAAATTTCTTTTTGCTTGAGAAGCTGTGTGATTAGTTCGTTTCTTTTTGATTTGTTATCAATAAGAAAATACTGATGTGGGGTGTTCTCAATATTTTTTGTTGCAAAAAGTGTTTTGCCTTCGTCTTCCAAAGCATCGTTTTCAATTTCTTCTTTTTTAGTTTCAGCTTTGGATTTTTTACTTACAACTTCCTTCCCAAACAAGTCGGTACCGGCATCTTGAGGTTTTATAGATTCGGCCGACATAAAGCCGGCTCCCAAAATTCGTTTGCCTAAAGTTTTAAATTCTAATTGCTCGAAGATGGTAGCCAATGCTTCTTTGTCGGGCTCTTCTATAACATATGAATCTAAGGCATACTCCATGGGAACATCCAAAATAATAGTTGCCAATTTTTTTGACATAATTGCTTTGTCGGCATTGTCAGCAATTTTTTCACCCATTTTGCCGGCAATCTTTTTTTCTTTGGCGGCCAGCAAAACATCTTCCATGGTGTGATATTCGGCTAATAATTTCATGGCCGTTTTTTCACCCACACCCGGCACACCCGGTATATTATCAGCACTATCGCCCATCAAACCCAGTATATCTATTACCTGACTGACATTTTGAATTTGCCATTTCTCACAAATTTCTTTTACACCGAGTATTTGGCGTTCATTGCCAAATGCCGGTGGTTTCCAAATAAAAATATTTTCAGAAACTAATTGCCCGTAATCTTTATCGGGTGTTACCATATAAACTTGGTAACCTTCTTTCTCTGCTTTTTTGGCTACGGCTCCAATGATATCATCAGCCTCATAGCCAGGTGCCTCGAGAATTGGAATTTTAAAAGCTTTTAAAATTTCTTTGATATGTGGCAATGCCGATATAATATCTTCGGGCGCTTCTTCGCGGTGAGCTTTGTAATCGGTAAAGTCGGTATGCCGTTCGGTGAGTTCGGGCGTATCAAAAGCTACAGCAATGTGGGTAGGTTTTTCTTTCTTAATAATTTCCAGTAACGTGTTGGTAAAACCAAATTGGGCATTAGTGTTGATGCCTGTGGTAGTAATTCTGGGATTTTTACTTAAAGCAAAATAGGCACGATAGATTAATGCAAAGGCATCGAGCAGATAAAGTTTTTTTTCGTTCATGGAAGCGAAAATAGGAAACTAAACCTTAAAATATCCACATAAATCAAGCATCTCATTCCCTATTGCTGCAAGATTCAATCGGCTACCAACCAACCAATGTAATTCCTACATTCCATGGGTAACTCTCAGGTGTAAAGTTTTCTTTTTGATTAGTGCCTTGCAAAAGAGGGGTAAGAGCATAGTTACCATAAAACTTCAATTTACCAATTCCAATGGTGCCAACGGCACCCAAT
Source organism: Chitinophagales bacterium (assembly GCA_036719905.1). Classification (GTDB taxonomy): domain Bacteria; phylum Bacteroidota; class Bacteroidia; order Chitinophagales; family CAIODY01; genus DAIMNW01. Next base: position 1,037 of record DAIMNW010000060.1, on the reverse strand, counting down.
CGTTGTTCATTCAGATTGTAGTTGCCAGAATTCTTAAACTTGTTATGGCCATTTTGCTCTACTCGTTTAACGTATCCATTAAGCAATTGGTTAATGCTTACTCCAGCGCCTACCGAAAATTTGTGCCAGCCTTTTTTACCATTATTAATTTCCAATAGCAATGGCAAGGTGAGGTAGCTCGTTGTAAATTTATTCTTTGAGTAGGCGGTTGTAGAATCATTCCTAATGGCCAGTGTCTTACTAGCCGGATCACGATTTAATAGTATGTCATCAGTAAATCGATAGTTATCCCAATTCACTCCTAATCCCCAGATGAAGTTTAGATTATGTTGGTACAGATTTATTTTTTGCTTGATGGGATACAAAGCAACATTGATTGATTTACCATAGCGAAGGTTCATTGGGTCATTAATATACTTTCCGGTGTAATTGGCAGCTAAACCGCTATTCGGAACATATAAATTGCTAAGACCCAGGTCGAGCATGAAAAATCCGGTTTTAATATTTTTAGGCGTTTTGGGTTTCTTGTTTATTTCCTTCTCACAAAACCCGTCTTTGGATATTTTCTTTTTGGTAGAGTCGGGTGTCATGATAGAGATAGAATTTTTGCCAATCAAGATTTTTACATCGCCCAATTGTATAAGTGTGGAATCGCCTTTTTTATAAGCCGTATCGCTTACAAGATATTCTGAATTGTTTTTGGCGAATAAGCTATTGGTAAAGAAGGCCAGGCAGATAATAAGTACGAGATGTTTCATGTTGTGTTATTTTATTAGTTAGTAAATTTTAATTTCCAGGAATATGTGTAAATGAAAAGTTTCCAAGCGCCAAGTGTATCGATTCATCGGGCCGTATAAGTGGCTCTTCATTTTGACGTGATTGAACAATGCGGTTGCTAATCAATCCTATAAGGGTGGCAATACGTTTTGTTTTTGCACTGATTTTTACGGGCACATGCGCAATCATTTTATCATTTGTAAAAATGTTGGCTACTGGTGAAGCCGGAGTTGTTTCCGGATTTAGTGTTTGCTTAATTT
>DAIMNW010000239.1:0-3361 GCA_036719905.1 Chitinophagales bacterium | reverse complement strand
TTAATGGTAAAGTCCATTTCCCGATTATACATCCAATACAAGAAACCCAGCACAAACATGTTCTTCGACCGGTCCTTTTCTTTCATTCCCAGGGCAGCCATATCGGCTAAGGCTTCACGAGTAAGCTTGGTAACGTCTATTTGGTATACTTTATAACCATCCAAACTTCCGTCTTCCAAGGGATTAACCCCTTCCGGGTAGTTGGCCAGTCGAAGGTTTTTTCCATCGAAGCCATCTGTGTTGGCTATAATAATACCCCCCTTTTTTAGCGCCTTTAAATTGGTTTTAAGAGCCGCGGCATTCATAGCTACCAGCACATCACAAAAATCGCCGGGTGTAAACACCTCGTTGCTGCTAAAGTGTAGCTGAAATCCCGATACACCAGGCAAGGTTCCCTGTGGGGCACGTATCTCAGCCGGAAAATCGGGGAAAGTGGCCAAATCGTTACCGTACAGCGCTGCCGCATTGGTAAACTGACCGCCGGTCAATTGCATTCCATCACCGCTATCACCGGCAAATTTTATGACAACCTCACTTAATTTTTCAATAGTAGCACTCATGTTTCTTAATGTTATTATCCTGTTTTTGTGGTATAAATACTACAAGCAGAGTCTGCGATTTTCCTCTGTATTTGTAGTTCAGTATTTTGAGGGGCAAATGTAACAAAATGTGAAGTAAATTTAGTCGTAAAAATTACCTAGTGAGATGTGGTATCATCTACTATGATATAAAGGTCTTCATTGTCGCGTTTCATCAAATATTTCTCCCGGGCAAGCTTTTCTAAGGCAACGGTATCGTTTTGCAATGCCTGACGCTCAACTCCAATACTTTCAATTTGCTGTTTGTACTGGTTCTGTTTAGCTTTTAGGTCTTTCAGTTTTTTATAAGAATCATACTGAATGATTAGGTTGTTTCGGTCAAAAAAGATAAGCCAAACCACAAAAACCAGTAAGGCCAACACATACTTATTACGTATCCATGAAGGAATCTTATTATACCCATCTTGTAGTTTTTGAAACATTCCTACCCTTTTTTCGGAAGGCAAACATAGGAACCAGCACTCGGCTTCAGGAAATTGTTTTTACACAATTTGAAACCACTGCCCAATCTAATGGGTGGTGCTAACGCCGGCTCACAAAGGGGCTTGAATCAAGATAAAACCGATACGGATATTTAGCAGCCTCACCGGCGCTTTCTACACCAATACGAGTGGTGGTTACAATATTTTTAATGCTATATATATCGGTGGCTGAGCTCGTCGAAGCCCCCCTTTCTTCAATCCAAATTTTATTGCTTTGTAATGATGTGCCATCCCAATCTTTAGTAATTCCTAATGCAACGGCAGCGCTTCCCGGCCCCGAGGTTAGCGTTTTATCCATCTTCTTGTGTCCTCTTCTCTTCATCATAATATCTATGCCATGTGTGGGCTCAATGGCACGAATTAAAACAGCATCGGGCACACCTTTTTCGTTGGTTACAATATTTAATAAATGATGGATGCCATAGCACAGGTAAACATAAATCACTCCCCCTTGGGCATACATGGTTTCGTTACGATGTGTGCGGCGGCCTCCGAATGCATGACAGGCTTTATCATTTACCCCATCATAAGCTTCGGTTTCGGTAATAATGCCTCCGGTGAGCTGCCCGTTTGTTTTGGTAAAAATGCTCTTACCAATCAAATCCTTGGCAATGATTATAGCTGATTTTTGCAAATAGAACGATTGTTGAAGGATGGCTGGCACGGTATTATTTTATTGCAAAGCAAGTTTATTTAAAATTACTTTTGCAGCCATAAATCTATCACAAATGAAAGAAGTTTACATAGTTGATGCAGTACGCACACCGGTAGGCAAATATGGTGGCTCACTTAGTAGCGTTCGGCCCGATGATTTGGCAGCATTAGTAATTAAAACATTGATGGAACGCAATCCTTCGATCGATAAAAATGACATAGAAGAAGTGATATTGGGCGCAGCAAATCAGGCTGGCGAAGATAACCGCGATGTGGCTCGTATGGCTTTGCTGTTAGCCGGTTTGCCTATTCATATTGGCGGTGTTACGGTGAATCGATTGTGTGCCTCAGGTTTGCAAGCTATTATGGATTCGTATAGGGCAATAAAAAGTGGCGATGGTACTATGTATATAGCCGGCGGCACCGAGAGCATGACCCGTGCACCATTTGTGATGGCGAAAGCTGAATCGGCATTTAGTCGTACAAACGAAATATATGATACCACTATAGGCTGGCGCTTCACCAACAAAAAACTGGCTGAACTCTATCACCCATATAGCATGGGCGAAACAGCGGAGAATGTGGCCGAGCGTTGGAAAATTTCAAGAGAAGAGCAAGATGCATTTGCAGTAGCGTCGCAACAAAAATATCAGGCGGCACATGATGCCAATAAATTTGCTAACGAGTTGGTGGCTGTAAAAGTGAAACAAGGAAAAGCAGAAATTGATTTTGTAAAAGATGAACATCCACGTTTGTCAACACTAGAGCAATTGACTGCATTAAAACCTGCATTTAAAAAAGACGGTAGCGTAACCGCAGGAAATAGTAGCGGTGTGAATGATGGAGCTGCGGCATTGTTGTTATGCGATGAAAATGTTTTGAAGAAATATAGTCTCACACCATTAGCAAAAATAAAAGCAGTAGCCGCTGCAGGTGTCGACCCGGCTATAATGGGTATAGGCCCTGTGCCGGCGGTACAAAAAGCATTGCAACGTGCCGATTTAAAAATCAACGACATTGATTTGTTTGAATTGAACGAAGCCTTTGCTTCGCAAAGTATTGCTTGTGTTCGTGATTTAGGAGTTGACCCCTCCCGGGTGAATGTAAACGGTGGAGCCATCGCCATTGGCCATCCATTAGGGGCAAGTGGAGCTCGTATTTCAACCACTCTTCTGCACGAAATGAAAAAACAAAAAGCAAAGTATGGTGTAGCTACTATGTGTGTGGGAGTGGGGCAGGGGGCGGCAGTGGTGTACCAAAGAATTTGAGATTTTGAAAATTAGCCTATTATCAAATATTTTCTTGAAATATCGTTCAACGGCACGGCCTATCATGGCTATCAGATGCAAGACGGGGTTATTACCGTGCAAGAGGTGGTTGAAAAAAACCTGAGCATACTTTTTCGTGAAAAAATTGTAATCATTGGGGCCAGCCGGACTGATGCCGGAGTACATATTTTGCAAACCTTTGCCCATTTCGAAAGCAATCAGCCTGAGCCCAAAGATGTTTTGCGACGCTTGAATTTCATGTTGCCGAATGATATTGCTATAAAACAGTTTGGTGTGGCACCACCCAAATTCCATTCGCGGTTTGATGCTGTTCAGCGCCAATATCAATATTTTATTC
>DAIMNW010000059.1:0-11915 GCA_036719905.1 Chitinophagales bacterium | reverse complement strand
GCCGATAGCACAATTAAAGTGACTGATGCCGAATTGAAAGAATACATTGAAAAACATAAAGCAAAATATCAGCAAGAAGAATCCCGAAAAATTGAATACGTAACTTTCGATCTCACACCAAGTGATGTGGATCGTTCAGCTTTGCAAAATGAGATGATGAACATCAAAGCCGGATTTATTAATTCTAAAAATGATTCTGATTATGTGGCCACCTATTCTGAAGAAAATATAAATGGTGCTTATCAGTCGAAAGCGAAAGTTACTTCCATGATGAAAGATTCCATTTTTTCATCCGGTCCGGGAAAAGTCATAGGCCCTTTCTTAGAAGGAGATGCTTATAAATTGATAAAAGTAGCCGGATTTAAAAGCTTGCCCGACTCGGTTCGTGCTCGACATATTCTGATTAAAGTAGATGCCAATGCCGATACATCTAAAGCTAATCGTAAAATTGACAGCCTTTGGGCTCAGGCAAAAAAAGGCACCGATTTTGGTATGTTGGCCTTGATTAATTCACAAGACGACGGCAGCAAAGTGAAAATGGGCGACCTTGGATTTTTTGCTCAAGGCATGATGGTTCCTGAATTTAACGATGCCTGTTTCAATGGTAAAAAGGGAGATATCGTTAAAGTAAGAACCCAATTCGGTGTTCACCTGATTCAAATAACAGATCAAAAGGGAATAAGCAGCGCTGCCAAGTTTTATACCATCAGCAAAAAACTTTTACCAAGCAGCACCACCCAGAAAATGGTGTACAGCAAAGCCAATGAATTTGTATCTAAAAACACCAATAAAGAACAGTTTGATAAAGCCATTACCGATGGCGGCTTGAACAAACGTGTTGCCGACAATATTAAGCGCAGCGATAACCAGATAAACGGATTAGGAAATTGCCGCGAATTGGTTAGATGGGTATATGAAGCAAAGAAGGGTGTGCCATCCGATGCTAAGCTCATAGACAATAAATATGTGATTGCTGTAGTGACTGACACCAAAGAGGCAGGATTGGCAAGCGTTGACAATGTGCGTACAGATGTAGAAATGGAGGTGAGAAAAGAAAAGAAAGCACAAATGCTCATTGACGAAACAGCTAAAAAAATTGGTTCGGCCAATGACATAGCTGCCATTGCCCAGGCACTGGGTGACACCGTTAGTAAAGCATCGCAACTAACCATAGGCAGTCCGTTTATTCCGGCTTCGGGTTACGAGCCAACTGTTATTGGTACGGCCTGTGCGGCTAAGCCAAATACACTCCTGAAAGGTGTAAAGGGCGAAAGAGGAATCTACTACATGACGGTTATGGGAGTAGAAAATGCCCCAGCCCTTACACCCGAAACGCTTAAGCAAGGTAAAATGCAACTTCAAAACCAATTTGCCAGCGGAGTAGACTACAGCTATTTTGAAGCGTTAAAAAAACAGTCAAACCTGAAAGACAATCGCTCAAGTTTCTTCTAGATTAATATTTTCTTACCGATATAAAATCGCTGCTTTGTTCCTCAGGGCAGCGATTTTTTTTAACATAATCTATTTCTATTCATTCATTTAATTGAGCAGCAGCCATTAACTTTGCCATTCAAATTTTTAAAAAAATGATAAAAAAATTAGTTCTGTTAATCGCCGCTTCGGGCTTCACATTTGCCGGCTTTTCTCAAAGTACCGTTGATAATCTGAATCAGCATATTTCTTTTTTGGCAAGCGACCGGCTGGAAGGGCGCCAAACGGGAAGTCATGGTGAGCTTATGGCCTCCGAATATTTGATGACCTATTATAAGAAACTCGGATTACAACCCGTTGGCGACGGTGGCACCTTTGTGCAGGAGTTTCCATTTACACCCAAATCCAACCCACACGATACACTGATAGTTGATCCTAAAAAAGAAAAGAAGTATGGCCACAATGTGTTGGCATTTTTGAATAATGGTGCTGCTCAAACAGTGGTGATAGGTGCACACTATGACCATTTGGGATATGGCGAATATGGCAATTCGCTCTATGCCGGTGCTGAAAAACAAATTCATAATGGAGCCGATGACAACGCCAGCGGCACAGCCTCTGTTTTAGAATTGGCACGAATACTTCAAGCATCACCTTTCAAGCATAACAATTATTTGTTCGCCAATTTCAGTGGCGAAGAGCTGGGTCTTTATGGTTCTAAATATCTTATGGAACATTTGCCGGCACAAGTTGGTAATATTAATTACATGCTCAATATGGATATGATTGGCCGCTTGAACGCTGAGAAAGTACTCAGTGTGGGTGGTGTTGGAACCTCACCACAAATCAAAACGCTGCTCCAAACTATTCCGGCAGGTGATTTAAAAATTAAGCAAACAGAAAGCGGCATAGGCCCAAGCGACCATACTTCATTCTATCTAAAAAATATTCCTGTCTTGTTTTTCTTCACTGGGCAACATGCCGATTATCATAAGCCAACTGATGATGTAGAGAAAATAAATTTCGATGGAGAAGCACAGGTGATGAACCTCATTTATCAAATAATTGATAGTCTCGATAGCAAAGGCAAGCTGGCGTTTACCAAAACCAAAGACGATGACAATAAAGATACTCCACGATTTAAAGTGACCTTAGGCATCATGCCCGATTACGTATACGAGGGCAAAGGCGTGAGAGTAGATGGGGTAACTGAAGGCAAGCCGGCTTTTAAAGCTGGGGTGAAACAAGGCGATATAATTATCAAACTAGCTGATGTAGAAGTAACCGATATGCAATCCTACATGAAGGCTCTCAGCCATTGTAAGAAAGATGAAATGTCCAAATTGATAATTCTACGAAATGGTCATAAGAAGAAATTGAAAGCCACTTTCTAGTTCTTATTGCAAACCAAAATGGCTATCCGAAAAATAACAGCCGACCTAATTTATCCAATTTCTACTGCCCCCTCGGCTGAGCTAGTCATTATTACCAATGAAGATGGAGTAATACTGGAATTAGCTAATAAGGCCAATTTCCAGCCGGCCGAATTGGAGTATTATCCTGGAAGGCTTTGTCCCGGCTTTGTGAATGCGCATTGTCATTTAGAATTATCGCATCTACGAAATAAAATACCAAGGCATACCGGTTTGGTTGGCTTTATACAAAGCCTCATGCAGCAACGAACGCAGGTGAGCGTAGCGGAACGATTATCGGCAATAGCCAATGCCGAGGACGAAATGCTTACGAATGGAATAGTGGCGGTGGGCGATATCAGTAATGAAGCAATCACTCTTGAGCAAAAAGCCAAGCACCAACTTTACTATCACACCTTTATAGAAAGCTATGGCATGGCGCCATGGCAGGCTGATGAAAAAATGCTGGCGGCCATCCAATTGTTTAATCAATTTAAAACGCAGGGAGCCGCCTCATTAGCGCCACATGCCAATTACTCGGTAAGCAAAAGTTTGTTTAGAAGCATTAGCGCTTTTACTAATGAAAATAATTTGTGCACCAGTTTGCATAATCAGGAAACGGCAGATGAAGATTTACTTTACCTAAACAAGAGCGGCGCTTTTATTTCGTTTTATAAAAATCTGGGTTTAGATATTTCATTTTTTGAAAGCACAGGGCTTACAGCATTGCAAAGTGTAATAGGGTACTTACCATCGAAACAGCCTTTGCAGCTGGTGCACAACTCCTTTACCTCACAAGCCGATATGGAAGCTATGATGCAGCACAACCCAAATACTTTTTGGTGTGCCTGCCCACAGGCAAATTTGTTTATAGAAAATCGACTGCCTGATTATACAAGTTGGATAAAAAATAATTTATCCATCACAATGGGCACCGATAGCTTAGCCTCCAATACCGGGCTCTCCGTTTGGGATGAAATACAAACTATCCATAAGCACCAAACTATTTCGCTTGAAACTTTGCTCCCTTGGGCTACACTTAACGGCGCAAAATTTTTAGGTATCGAGGATTGGGCCGGCAGCTTCGACGTAGGAAAACAACCGGGTATTAATTGGGTTAACAAAGAGGGGGCATTGAAAGTGATTGGTTAAACTTGCATCTACAAATCAACTACTACCGCCGCCCTCACACTTTTTAGTTTGGGTTCTTCGGCCATTTGCAGTAGCGCATTTTTCAAAATGTTTTTTGCAGTTGTGTTGGCATTTCGAGCAGGTTTTAATAAAAATTCCTGAATATAATTTCCTTTTAAACGTTCTACGCCGGGTTTGGCAGGGCCGAGCAAGGCGTCTTTTAATTGAGGACGCATCAATTTTTCCAGAAACTGAGCAGCGGCCTCCACTCGTTCGGGCTTTGGATGTTTTAATTGCACCTGAATAAGACGACAAAATGGAGGATAATTGAATTCGGCACGGTACTCAATTTCGGTGTTGTAAAAATTTTCATAATCGTGATGCAACACATAAGTCAATACCGGATATTTCATATTCAGCGTTTGTACAATCACTTTCCCTCTTTTATTTTTTCGGCCGCTACGTCCGGCTACTTGTTGTAGAAGTTGGAAGCCTCTTTCACTTACTCTAAAGTCAGGGAAATTAAGAATGTTATCAGCACTTAGCACACCTACTAAACTTACATTATCAAAATCGAGCCCTTTGGTGACCATTTGAGTGCCAATCAAAATATCGGCTTCGCCGGTTTCCATTTGCCTTATTACTTTGTTGTGCCCGTCCTTGGTCCGTACCGAGTCGGCGTCCATTCGGGCTAAACGAGCTTGAGGCAAAAGAATTTTTAATTCATCTTCTATTTTTTCGGTACCAAAGCCTTGCACTTTCATGGTGGTATTGGCACACTGCGGACAGGTTTGAATTACCTTACGAGTGAAGCCACAATAATGACAGCGCAAACTGTCGGAATATTTATGATAGGTCAATTTTAGCGCACAATCCTGACACTCAGGTACCCAACCACACACACCACAGTAGAGCGACGGCGCATAGCCTCTACGATTTTGAAAAAGAATAACCTGCTCTTTTTTTTCGAGGGCCAATTTTATTTCATCAAAAAGTACCGACGTAAAACTACCTTTCATCAATTTCATTTTTTGTTCATCCCTTGTATCAGCCAATTGAATTTCAGGCTGGGGCATATCGGCGTATCGATGTGGCAATTTTACTAAGCCATATTTTTTTTGCTGTGCATTGTAATAACTTTCGATAGAGGGAGTGGCACTACCTAACAGAACTTTGGCTTTAAACTGTGCAGCCAACCAAATGGCCGTATCGCGACCATGATAATAGGGTGCCAAATCATTCTGCTTGAAGGAAGCATCGTGCTCTTCGTCAACTACTATTAAACCCAACTCGGCAAAGGGAAGAAAAACCGCCGACCGGGCGCCTACCACAATTTTGTACCGTTGCTGCAGTACACCATTCCATATTTCGATGCGCTGATGCTGACTGTACTTGCTGTGATAAATGCCTATGGCATCGCCAAAATAAATTTGAAGACGTCGAATAAGTTGTTCGGTGAGCGCTATTTCCGGTAAGAGATAGAGCACCTGTTTACCCTCTGCCAAAGCTTTCTGAATGAGTGATGTATAAATAAGTGTTTTGCCACTGCTGGTAGCGCCATGCAATAAAACCACCTCCTTCGATTGATACCATGATTCAATTTCTTCCAATGCTTTCTGCTGAGCCGGCGTAAGCTGAAAGTTTTTTATTTCCTCTACACTTAAATCGGCCAAGCGACTTACTTCCTGTTTCACTATTTCTAAAATATTCTTAGTCACCAGACTATTTAAAGCTGCATCGCCCACATTGGCTTTAATAAGCAAATCGCGTTTTTTAATAGCCGCTTGTTCGCCCTTATTTCGGCTACCTGCATTTTGTAAGTGTAGAAATGTCATCAGCAAGTTGAGCTGGTTGGGCGCCCTACGCTCCAATCTGTCAAACACATCTTTCATGGCTGCATCATTACCTTGTAGATCAGGATGAAGGCGCACAAAACTTTCCAATCGGGGACGGTAGCGCTCAATTAATTCTTCGTTGATGAGTACTATGTTATGCTCCATCATGTGCTCGAGCACAGTGTAGGCTTTAATCAGAGAAATTTCTTTTTTATCATTTTTCTGATGGCCAAATAAATCTGTGCTTCCATTGCCGGTTTGTTTATGTTCAAGAATTAGCACCACATCGGCCAGGCTCAAGGCTGGTGTATTGCTTAATGCTTCGGCAATTGTAAATTCATCATCATTCAAAGCGGTGTAATCACCCTGAAAAGATGGGTGAAGCGTAATAGAAGTTTCGCTCGATAATTTAAAAGCTGCCGGTAGTGCAGCCGTCATCACTTCGCCGGTGCTGCACATATAATAATCGGCCATCCAGTTCCAAAGTCGGAGTTGAATTTGGTGTAGTATGGGCATCTTATCCAAAATGCTTATTACCGGTTTGTATTTGATGGTTTCATCTTCCGGCGAATCCATTATTTGAGAAACTATACCGCTATAATGCTTTTTCTTGCCCAGCTCTACCTCTACTCTAACTCCAATAAATACAGCAGCTTCCAGATTATCAGGAACTCTGTAGGTAAGCTCTTTAAGAGAGAGGGGCAGTATCACCTTCACATATTTCATTGGCACGAAAATAGTTTTTAAATACCAATTCAATTTTGGAACTATTGTAAGAATGCCCTGCGAAAATTTTTCGTAAATTGTGAATAACTGCCACTTATATGTGTGTGAAACGTTGGCAACCTTGTTCGAAAAAAAATAAACCCATCCACTTACCCTAATTCGATATTTTTTTTCTTCTTTGCCGCCCCGTAAAAAGAAGTTTTGGTGAATGCAACCAATCAACTTCTGATTATAGGCCTGAGTGAAGCTAATTATGACTTCTGCAATGAATGCAATGGGTCAGATGAAATAAAATAGAAGTTGTAGTAGGTTTTTTAGAACATCGGCAGATTAGGAATGCACAACTGTTTATAAAGCACAGGCAGGTAATCACGGCGAATAATGTAATTTAAATTATTAATACAAGCTGTATGGCCGACATCAATTCTGAAATAAAACGCACCCTATCTAAAACCGGAAGACAGCCACAGGCCGATATCTCTCAATTTGTTTTTGGTAAGGTACCACCGCAGGCTCGTGACCTGGAGGAAGCTGTATTGGGTGCGCTTATGCTCGAAAAAGATGCGCTGCCTTCCGTAGTTGATTTTTTAAAGCCCGAAAGTTTTTATGTGGAAGCCCATCAACTCATTTTTAAGGCTATTGTTCGATTGTTTGCCAAGTCGCAGCCGGTAGATATTTTAACGGTGACCGATGAGTTGCGCAAAACCGGAGAACTGGAAGTGGCAGGAGGTGCTTATTATGTTACGGAGTTAACCAATAGGGTAGCCACTGCAGCCAACGTGGAATTTCATGCCCGTATTATTTCCCAAAAATTTATTCAACGCGAACTCATACGCACCAGTACCGATATTGTTAGAGATGCTTATGAAGACACTACCGATGTTTTTGAACTGCTTGACCGTAGTGAGCAAAATCTCTTCAACATTACGGATAACAATATGCGTAGAAATCATGCTGATTTAGATTCGCTTATTGAGTTAGCTAAAAATGAAATCATTGCAGCATCGGAACATCAGGATAAGTTAACCGGGGTGGCTTCGGGATTTACAGGTTTGGATCGACTGACTGGTGGATGGCAAAAAAGCGATTTGATAATTGTGGCAGCAAGACCCGGTATGGGTAAAACTTCGTTCGTGTTGTCGATGGCACGAAATGCCGCTATGATGGCTGAAAAACCGGTAGCGGTGTTTTCATTAGAAATGGCTTCGGTTCAGCTCACCCAACGATTGATAGCAGCTGAGGCTTCGCTCCCTATTGAAAAATTACGAAAAGGAAATCTGGCGGAGTATGAGATAAAGCAGATGGAAACAAAAATTAAGCAATTAAAAACAGCCAAAATATTTATCGATGATACACCGGCCTTAAACGTTTTTGAATTAAGAGCAAAAGCTCGTAGGTTGAAGATGCAGCACGATGTACAGCTCATAATAATCGATTACCTGCAGCTTATGAGTGGCGAAGGCGGCAACAAGAATGGAAATCGTGAGCAGGAAATCAGCAATATTTCCCGTTCGTTGAAAAATATTGCCAAAGAGTTAAATATTCCTGTCATTGCTTTGTCGCAATTAAGTCGTGCAGTAGAAACCCGTGGCGGCGACAAACGGCCCATGCTTAGTGACCTTCGTGAATCGGGAGCCATAGAGCAAGACGCTGACATGGTGGTGTTTCTTTACCGACCTGAATATTATGGTATGACAGAAGATCAGTCGGGCAACAGCAATATTGGAAAAACGGAAGTAATTATAGCTAAACACCGTAATGGTGCACTCGATTCGGTACCACTTAAATTTGTGCACAATATTGCCAAGTTCGAAGATTGGGAAGGTGAAGAATCCGGTCCCGGTAAAATAAGTATGATTGATACCCGAAGCTATACCACAGCCGCCTCTAAAATGAATGAGCCTGGAACTGAGCCACCAACCGGAAGTGGCGAAGCCCGAATCGATTATGACTTAGATGAGGATCCTTTCTAAAGGAAAAAGATTTTACGAATTCCTTTTAACAAAATAAGCATCGCATTGTAAGTAACTACCGTCGATAGGACTTTGGGATGTGTTCTCAATACCGGCTATTTGAAAGCCCCTTTCATACATGTAATTAGCTACTTCATTAAATAAAGGTTGGCCTTTGTATAATTCGGAAAAACTCATTTCCATAAAAACCAATTGCGCAAGGCTGAGAATTTTTGCAGCACCGCCTAAAACTTTTAATTCAGCACCTTGTACGTCTAATTTTAACATTAGCGGTTGTGGCAAAGTAGTAGCATCAATTAAACTATCGAGCAGGGTGGTAGTATACTCTACTTGCTTTATTCCGCTAGATTTAGGGTAGGCATTTTTATGTAAATCTGCCATTTCCAGTAATGACGAGGAACCCGAATTACTACTTATTGAAAAAGTAACCTGCTCTACGCGATCACTAAGCACAGCATTGTAAACCTTGTGTAAGCTATTACCTGCAAATTTATTTTTAATAAACTCGTAAGACTGTGGAATAGCCTCAAACGTATGTATGGTAGCTGCCGGTAATAATTTTCTGGTTTTGGAAGCGAATTGGCCAGCTCCCCCACCCACATCAATCACGGTTTTAATATTTAACTCTTGAATCCATTTCTTGTCAACAGCCTCTATGCTGTGTCTATATTCACTATATGGTACAATTTCAAGTCCACGACTCTTAAGAAACGATTTGATTTGATTTTTGATAAATGACATAGTGTAGTTAAGTCGAAGCTTTTAAATCAGATAATTGCAAATGTAGAAAAAAGACCAAGCGGATAAGTAAAATTACCTCAATGTATTTGATTATGAGGTGACTATCCACTCATTTAACTTATCAGCAATTTTACGGTCGTTACTCAGTCGGGGTACCTTGTTTTGGCCACCTAGTTTGCCTTCGCTTTTCATATAATTTCTAAATGCATCGGGCTGCATAGTTCTCACCAAAAGCGGCCGCAGTATGCTACCTGTAATTAAGTCATTGTAGTAAATGTTAAGCTTGCGCATCAAAGTGTCTAAGGAAGAAGTAAAACTTCCCATGTTTTTAGGTGGGGTATTAAATTCAATAAACCATTCATGATACGGCAATCCTTCTGTCGGTGTAATCTGTGGAGCTACTGTAAATTCTACCACACTGCATCCTTGCTCTTGACAAACTTGCAATAATGCTTTTTCAACTTCCTCTGCAATTACATGTTCGCCAAAAGCACTAATAAAGTGCTTAATTCTTCCGGTTACTATTATTCTATATGGCTGAAGAGAAACAAACTTAACCGTGTCACCAATCACATAGCCAAAAAGTCCTGCATTGGTATTCAATATAATGGCATAGTTAACTCCAAGAGATACTTCCTCAAGCGATAGCCGCTTTGGGTAGGGGTTAAAAAATTCACTCATGGGTACAAATTCAAAAAATATACCTTGATTGGTATTGAGCATCAATCCTTCTTCCTCTTGTGAATCCTGAAAAGCGATAAAACCTTCGCTTGCCGGATAAGTTTCTATGGTATCTATTCTTCGGCCAATGCTGTCAAATAACTTTTTTGAATAAGGTTCAAAATTTACGCCTCCATGAACCATGACACTTAGTTTTGGAAATAGTTCGCCCACTTTTTTTCCACTCTTATTTATTAAGGCATCAAAATACATCTGAGTCCAGGGGGGAATACCACTTATTAAAGACATAGGTTGATGAAGTGTCTCATCAACAATTTTATCAAGTTTAGCCTCCCAATCGTCAATACAATTGGTAGAGTAAGATGGCAATTGATTTTTTCGAAGATAATAAGGAATATGATGATTCACTATGCCGCTTAATCGTCCGGTAGGGATTCCTCCCATTCTTTCTAATTCAGGTGAACCACTCAGAAAAATCATGCGGCCATTGGCAAATTCGGTATTTCCGGTTTCGTTCATGTAAAGCAGTAGAGCGTTTCTGGCAGTAAGAATATGATTACTAATAGAGTCGGAAGTAATGGGTAAATATTTAACGCCGGAAGTAGTACCGCTTGATTTGGCAAAATAAATGGGTTTGCCCGGCCATAAAATATTTTGTTTGCCTTGTTTTAATTCATCCACGTACTCATGCAGCTGTTCATACTCTCTCAGCGGAACTAATGATTTGAAATCGGAGTAATTTTTTATAGATTCAAAACGATGATCCTGTCCAAATTTTGCTTTGGCCGCTTTCTTTACGAGTGAATGAAAAATATCCGTTTGGTGAGAGACGGCTTTACTGTTTTCCTGCTTTTGTTTTTTAGCAATAAAATGCGCAAAAGGCTTAGCAAGTGTAGATTTTATTTTCATGAACTGAAAAATGTATGATTTTATCGTCAACTGATTTTTCTCCTAAACTTATATGGTTTTCTGCTAATCGTATAAACATTGTTACAGAAACTAAGGCACAAGATACTCAATAGTCGAGGCTTTGAACGAACAGCACAAATGATTTTTTTAAATGAAGGGGAAGTTTTAACTTTAAACTTAAATACTGTTGTTGTTTTGAATAAACAAAAATATTGTTGAAAAAAATGATAGCAAATAGTTGTGTATAAAAAAAATAAGATTAACTTTGCAGTAATAATTTTTTAAGAAAAGTAATGAACGCAATAGTAAAAATTCAAGGGCAGCAATTTAATGTAAGTGGAGGAAAAGAAATTTTTGTTCACCGCCTTCCAGGAAATGTAGGAGATTCAGTTAGTTTTTCTGATGTTCTCTTTATGGATAATGATGGTAAGGTATCCATTGGAAACCCAACCATTAAAAGTGCTAAAGTGAGCGCAAAGATTGTTTCTCATGTTCAAGGAGATAAAGTAGCTGTTTTTAAGAAAAAGCGTCGTAAGGGTTATCAGAAGTGGAATAATCACCGTCAGGACTTTACCAAAATTCTAATTGAATCAATAGCATAATAATTTTTAAAAGTTAAGTAAAATGGCACACAAGAAAGGGGAAGGAAGTTCCAAAAATGGCAGGGATTCACACAGTCAACGGCTGGGAGTGAAAATTTTCGGCGGTCAGAATGCCATTGCCGGAAACATTATTGTTCGTCAAAGGGGTACTAACCATTACCCTGGCGAAAATGTGGGTATGGGCAAGGATCATACTTTGTTTGCGCTGGCAGCCGGCAAAGTAGTTTTTCAGAAAAAACGTAACAATCGGTCCTTTGTATCGGTTGTAGCTGCCGGATAATTCACAACCATGGAAACTGCTCCATCCAGATGCGAATCAGGGTGAAGTTTCAAATAACCATTTATTCTTTAACCATTTTCGGGCTACACCCCGAAAGCCAAAAACCAAAATTATGGCTACAAAAAAGAAAGCTGCTAAAAAAGCGGTTAAAAAAGCTGCTAAAAAAGCAACTAAAAAGAAGAAGTAGTTTATTC
>DAIMNW010000058.1:0-11979 GCA_036719905.1 Chitinophagales bacterium | reverse complement strand
GCTCCAAACGGTCCAATATCTTCTGCATCCACCTGCTATCCAGATAATCAGTTTGTCGGCCTTTGGGTTCTGGCAAGTAACTCAGTATACTGGGTATCAGTACAAGAGAAAGCGCAAATAGCGCTACTATATTTATACCGGTTACCACTCCAAATTCTTTTAAAATTGCACTCTTTGTAAAACAAAAAACCCCGAATCCTACAGCGGCAGTTAAATTTGTAAACAAGGTAACAACCCCCATTTTATCAATTACACTGATTAGGGCGTCCATTTTTGAAAGACCTCTGTTGTGCTCGGTATGATACTTATTCAGCAGATAAACGCAATTGGGAATACCAATAACCACAATCAGCGGAGGCACTAAGGCTAGCAGAATAGTAAGCTTGTAACCTAGTAATACCAGAGTGCCCAGCGACCAAATAACGGCTATTAAAACGGTAAGCATACTCAGCCAAACGGCCTCAAAAGAGCGGAAGAAAAACAACAACACGATAGTGGTCATCAAAAGTGAAAGAGCCAAAAACATTTTAAACTCAGAGTTCACCTTTTGGGCAATTACAGTGCGCAGGTAAGGTAAGCCGCTATAATGGAAGGTGACACCCTGTGCCTTTTCGAACCGATGTGTTAGACTTTCAATATTGGCTACCACTTCTTTTCGGGTAGGGGTGTTCATTATTTTAGCGTCAATACGGATGGCAATCAAATAAGCATTCGTTGACGGGTTGTAGACCAGATTTTTATAAAACAGCAAGCGTTCAAAACCTAATCGCAATGAATCCAGATCGGCCTGAGTATTAATTTTTTTGGGAAAAATACTGGTTGCCAGAAAACGATTACTTGCCGTGTCTTTTATCAGATTGATGACCGTGGGCACCGCCAGCACATCAGACACGTGCTCGGTTTTTTTCAAGCTATCGCAAAGGGTTCGGTAGGCATTAAAAAAGGGAAGCTCAAAGAACTTTTGGCTCGAAACCCCTATCACTAACAAGTTGCCATCTTCACCAAATTTGTTCTTAAAATTAATGTACTCCAGGTACTTGGGATTATCAGTAGGTATAGATCGGGCAAAATTATTTGTAATCTCCAGGTTTTTGGAAAAATAGCCCATCACCAACGTAATAAGCCCTATAAGGAGTAACAATATAAATCGATAACGTAAGATAAATCGGGCTATGCTAGTCCACATATTTTCGCAGAGTTCTTAAATCAGTTGGACAAAGATATACTTCCCTGTTGGGTAATGAAATCTAAAAATATTCCAAGGACTCATTTCTTATAGTTCTTTGGCTCACAAAAAAATTGAGTGCAGTACCTTACTTTTACCGAGAAATGAAAATCGGACTTTTCTTTGGCTCATTTAACCCCATTCACAATGGACATTTGTTTATAGCCAATGTTCTTGCCAATTGTACCGATTTGCAAAAGGTTTGGCTAGTAGTAAGTCCACAGAATCCACTAAAAGATAAGAGCAGCCTGCTACCCGAATACGACCGCTTGCACCTAGTGAACCTAGCAATTGAAAACAATTCTAAACTAAAGGCCTCTTCCATAGAATTCAAACTACCAAGGCCTAGCTATACGGTTGATACCCTTGCGTATTTACAGGAAAAATATCCTCAACACGAATTTTCCTTGATTATGGGGAGCGACAACCTGGCTTCTTTTACTCGTTGGAAAAACTATGAGGTAATTCTGAAGAACCACACCATCTATGTATATGGCAGAAAAGGAAACGAAGCGTCCGGTGAAAAGCTGTTTAATGAAAAAGGGAATATCAAGTTTCTCGACTTTCCGTTTCTAGACATAAGTTCGTCACAGATACGTGAAATGATAAAAGAAAAAAAACCGGTTCGCTACCTACTACCCGAAAGTGTGGAGGAGTATATAAGAGCCATGAAATATTATAAATAAGCCATGAGCCTACTAATAGAAATCATAAACAAAAGCCCTCACCCATTGCCTGCATACGCCAGCACAGGCTCGGCTGGCCTCGATATTAAAGCCTGGCTGACAGATGCTGTTGAGATAAAACCGATGGAGCGATTGCTTATTTCCACCGGGCTCTACCTGGCTTTACCACAGGGTTATGAAGCTCAGATAAGACCAAGAAGCGGCATGGCTATCAAGAAAGGAATTACTATGGTGAATGCTCCCGGTACCATTGATAGTGATTACCGTGGAGAATTAAAAATAGCCATTATCAACCTGAGTACTGAAACACAAACTATTGAAGATGGCGATCGCATTGCACAAATGATAATTGCCAGGCACGAGCAGGTGGAGTGGCGTCAGGTTTCTGAACTGGCTATTACTGAAAGGGGACAAGGGGGGTTTGGCAGTAGCGGAAAAAACTAAGAAGGCATAAATGAAAAACCTGTTTCGCGTTCACCTGCCACTTTTTCTGGCCAACCTGATTTATGGAATCAACTTCACGGTAGCCAAAATACCTATGCCAAAATATATAGAGCCACTGGGCTTTATTGTTATTAGGGCCGGCGTTTCGCTCATCTTATTTTGGATTATTCAGCTACTTTTTATTCGTGAAAAAATAATGAAACGCGATGTTCCCTTGCTGATACTTTGTGGCTTATTGGGAGTGGCCGTTAATCAGTCCTTGTTTTTTATGGGGATAAAATTTACTACACCCATACATGGCTCACTGATTATGATAGCCACCCCCATTCTGGTTTTGATAGTGAGCCGCCTTATTAGCAAAGAAGAAGTAAGCAAACAAAAAACAGCAGGAATTATTCTCGGAGCTGCCGGCGCATTGCTACTCATTATCACGGGCAAGAAAATTTCATCGGGCGTAAATACTCCGCTGGGCGACACCTTTATTTTTATCAATGCAGCATCCTACGCTGCCTACTTGGTTATTGTAAAACCACTGATGGTGAAATACAATCCACTTACTGTGATTGCCTGGGTTTTTCTGTTCGGTTTTATTTTTGTACTTCCGGTAGGATATGGCGAATTTTCGCAAATACAGTGGCACACCTTTCCGGCCGAGGTTTGGTGGGCGGTGGCCAGTGTAGTTTTGGGTGCCACCTTCTTAGCGTATTTATTTAATATAATTGCACTGAAACATAGTAGTCCATCGGTTGCCGGCATTTATATTTATATGCAGCCGATTATCGCCACGTTGGTTGCCGTTTGGTTTGGCAAAGATGAACTGAGTTGGCCAAAGGTCATTTCTGCGGTCTTTATTTTCACTGGGGTCTACCTGGTTAGTTTTAGCTCTAATAAGTCTAATAAGAAAGAGGTGGCAAAAGTCTAACTTAGAAATTTTTCGAAGAAAAGAATCGAATCCAACTGAAGCGGTTGCTCCATTTTTCCATATCGCAAACAAGTTGCTGTCGGGAAAAATTTTCAGGTTGAAAAAGATGTCCTTCGGGCTGTAATTTTTTTAATTGTGCAAATGCTACCAAAGCCCGGCTGTAAAAAAACCATTGTAGTGTAAGAAAACGGGTCCGGTTGGTAGAGGGGAGATTAAGGGCATCGCACTTCTTCACCAGCAGGTTCCATTCTTTAAAAAACAAAGCTTCTAATTCGGAAACAGAAGTGCAGTTAGTAGCTACTGTTCGTGTGCCATCTTGCAAATCGAACCACACATCGTATACATCATCGGTAAATTGAATAAGTCGGCCGCATTGTATCACCAGTTCTTGTTCGGCGACGGTGAAATTACTTTTGAGCAAACTCCAGAACAGCAGAGCCGATTGAGAACTTTTTGCAAAACTGATTTCTTTAATCTCCTCAAAACTTAATGAAGGATTGGTAACCTGTTCAAGACCTGATTTTTGACTCAGAAAAATGGCATAACACAGGTCAACAAATTTTTCAGCATTCGCCAAATCGGGCTTTATAGCCAACAATTGATTATAGAATAGCTGTTCTTTGCTATTCTGTGGATGGTAGCTTTCTTTTTGTTGAAATATTTTTTCCAGATTATCGACCGACATTTCCGGCATATCAAAAAAATCGTCGAACAAAGGAGTAGCGGCGCTAAACCGAATCATGGTGAGCCGCTCCCTTGAAGTCATTTGGTTTTTACGGAGCAAGGCAAATCCATATCCAAGTACCACCGGAATAAACAAACCGAAATAACGCATTCGTTTGCGGTCTGTAGAAGTAAGAATGCCATCGTTGTTAGCAAATGATTGGTTGATTAACGGAGCCACATTTCTTTCATAGTAGAAAAAATTAACCAGCACCTCTCGGGCAATTCGAAACAGAATTAATAGGAAACCAATCATGCTTTGCGTTTATTTTGATACCATACCCATGGGTCTTCAGGAATTTTGCTTTCCAATACCCCAAAGCGCCAGCCCAAAGTAAACACAGATCCGTAATGAAATACATGATTAATGGTGGGGTTGATGAGCGAATAATCATTGTATTGAAATCCGATAATGGATGCATACAGGCGATTGCCATTAAATCCAAATCCCATTTCGAGCAGAGAATTAAAAGTATATGAAAGGCTGTGCGACTTACCGAAGGCAGAATGATAGGTGTTGTAAACCAACCCTGTACCCAACCCAATTGCCGGCGATAAAAACCATCGACCTTTAAATAACGATATGGTTAGGGCGTAGCCGGGCATAGCCGA
This sequence comes from Chitinophagales bacterium, assembly GCA_036719905.1. Lineage (GTDB taxonomy): Bacteria > Bacteroidota > Bacteroidia > Chitinophagales > CAIODY01 > DAIMNW01. The sequence goes on along the minus strand of DAIMNW010000058.1, from coordinate 7,367 downwards.
CAACCTAATGCCGGAGCAATCCCGAAGGCCGGTTTGTTTGCCAAAATACCGAGGATGGTTAATCGAATCGGCTATTAGCGATTCTCCTCCACGAAGTGAAAAATATTCAATATTGGTAAATGCAAATGGGCTTCCAGCAGAGCGGCGCTGCCGTTCGCTACAATATTTTTGTGCCCTCCAGGAGTATCGCGAACTATTAAAATACTGACGCCAAGTTGAACCTATACGCATATATCGGGTATTGTCTTTTACAACTGCCTTACTGGAATCGCCGGTACCCAATAGGCCGCTGTAATTTTGAATATAGCCACCCAACCCCCACGAGCGACGGTTGAAGCTGCCTCCTAACGAAAAATACTCTCCGGCTTTTAATCCATATAAATAAGAGGTGCTCAGATTAAGTTCGGCCGAAATCCACTTATACGAAAAACCCATTCCCCTCGAAGTACTTTGGTTTACTTTGTATAACAATGAGCTGCTGTTAAAAAGGGTGTCTTTCTGCGAACGAGTATCAAGGCTTATGTCAAAGGCTCGTTTTCCTTCATAATAGTAAAAGGTATTATTAAATTTATAATGACAAATACGGGTACTGTCGCAATACTGGCCAAAGAGAAATTGCCTGCATGAAAGAAAAAAAAGAAGAAGGAGTAGGCGCACAGATGTATAGCGATGAGCTACAAATATATCTAAAGCCAACAATTGCGAAGGTCCCATATTGGGCTATTAGGGAAAAATGTATCATGTATATTCGCACATCATTCTTTCAGCTAAAGCTTAAAATGCTATGAAAACAATAGGAATACTAGGAAGTGGAAGCTGGGCAACAGCCATTATTAAAATACTGACTGAAAACACCGCCATAAATTGGTGGGTGAGAAAAGAAGAAATACGGAATGGTATTGCATCATTTCATCGAAATCCTTCCTACTTATCTTCAGCCGAGCTGAACCTACAAAAAATCAACCTATTCGATAACATGGAGCAGTGTATAGCTCAATCGGATATAATTATAGCCGCTGTACCTTCGGCCTTTCTGAAGGAGACATTGGCTCCATTGAATAAAAATGTATTCGATGGAAAATTGGTTGTCTCTGCCATTAAAGGAATGATTCCGGATGAGAACCTCATCATAGCCGAGTACTTTAAAAACTACTTTGGTGTTGCGCATGAAAATTTTATTGTGATTAGTGGTCCTTGTCATGCCGAAGAGGTGGCGCTTGAGAAACTTTCCTACCTCACCTTATCCTGCCCAAAAATGGAGCATGCATCCATACTGGCCGAGGCTCTTAGCTGCAGATATATTAAGACTAATGTTACCGATGACATATATGGCACCGAAATTTCGGCGGTTATGAAAAATATAATTGCTCTGTGTTGTGGTATTTGTCATGGGCTGGGTTATGGTGATAATTTTCAGGCAGTCTTGGTATCCAACGCCATTCAGGAAATTAAACGCTTTGTAGATGTGGTTCATCCTATCAATCGCGATATTGATGGCAGCGCCTATCTGGGCGATTTGCTGGTAACCTGTTACAGTCAGTTTAGCCGTAACCGAAATTTTGGGCTAATGATTGGCAAAGGATATAGTGTGAAAGCCGCACAGCTGGAACTCAATATGATTGCCGAGGGCTATTACTCGGTAAAATGTATTCATGAAGCCAATCAGAAAAACTATCATGCTGATTTGCCCATTACCGAAGCCGTATATAATATTCTTTATGGAAAAATGTCCCCTGCGGTAGAAATTAAGCTTTTAACTAATAAGCTGAAGTAGGTAACAAATAAAAAGTCGGCAACAATTTCATCAAGGAAATCATTGCCGACAAATCTTAAAATATGAATTAAATCCTCTGCTCGAGAGGGCTTAATTATTTGAGTGATTTTTCGTCGCTTACGGTTAGTTTTTTACGGCCACGTGATCTACGAGCGTTTAATACTCGGCGGCCATTGGCGGTGCTCATGCGCTCACGAAAACCATGTTTCTTTTTACGTTTGCCGCTGTGGGGCTGGAAGGTACGTTTCATCGTTGTTTAATTTAAAATCGTTACAGGTATCTGATTGTTGTAAAAATGGAGGGCAAAGGTAATTAAATTATTCACTTTTCAACATCCCCGAGTAATAATATTGTATTATTTCACTAATGGTAGCTCAACAAAGAAACGGGTACCGATTCCGGTACTAGTTTCAAACCAGATTTTGCCATGGGCATTTTCAATAATGGCTTTGGTAATGGCAAGCCCAAGGCCGGTTCCGGAGTTTTTGGTGGTAAAATTGGGTTCGAAGATTTTGGCTCTCTTTTCCTCCTCTATTCCTATACCGTTGTCGGCAAAACAAACCTTTACGGTAGTGTCGGTCTGGGAATAAGTAATATCAATTTGCCCCTTTCTTTCTTCCGGAATGGCCTGTATTGCATTCAAAATCAAGTTGTTAAATACGCTTACAAATTGATTTTTATCAACCAAAACCTCAATGGTATTGGTTGTGTGACTGTGGTTTATTCGAACCCCATTTTGACCGTTATAAAGCTCTACACTATTGTTTATCAATGAGTAAAGCGACACGTTACTCGGGTTGGTTTGTGATATTTTAGCAAATTGTGAAAAACGGGTGGCTATTTCAGAAAGGGCATCTATTTGCTCCACCAAAGTGTCGGCCACCTTTTTAGCCAATGCCGAAGCGTCTGCACTTTCGCTGCTAATCACCCTTTGGAGGTGCTGTAGGCTGAGCTTCATGGGCGTAAGAGGATTTTTTATCTCATGGGCTACTTGACGGGCCATTTCTCTCCAGGCTCTTTCGCGTTCGTTTTGAGATAGCAAGGCGGCGCTGTTTTCTATTTGCACAATCATTTTATTGTATTCTTTAACCAACGACCCAATTTCATCATTGCTATGCCACTCTATAAGCTCATTTTTCTTGCCCAGCTTAATGGCTCTCATTTTGTTTTCAAGTAATAAAAACGACTTCGTGAAAGAACCTGTAATCCAATAAGTGAGCAAGAAGGTAAGTAAGAGAATTAACAGAAAAGCATTAATCAGGATAACTATAAATGTGCTGAAACTTTGGCTCAATTCTCGTTCCTTCTTAAAGTAAGGAATATTAAGTACCGATTGAATGTTTCCTTGATTATCAGTAAGAGGTGCATATGCTGATAAAAAAGCAAGAGTCCCTATTTTCTCTTCATGAATAAACAAACTTCTTTGCTGCCCAACTATTGCTATAAATGCTTGAGGGTCTATTCTTGTACTTATAAGCCCCTCCATAAAAATGCTGGGTTGCGATGTCTGCAACAAGAGTCCCTCTTTATTATAAATATTCAAATCGACACCGTGGGTTGCCGAAATTTTTTGGACCCGATCTTCGAGTGATGTGGTTTTAAGTGCATCTTGTTCATCGGAAGCTGTGGTATACTGCCAATCGGATAATACATTATTGGTTTTAACGGATAAGCGCTCTTGAAATATTTTTTTGTATTGATTTGAATAGTTGGCCGCCATCATAATGCTAACCAAGGCAAACGAAACTGTAAGAATGGAAAAGATGATAAGTTGAATTTTGTTCCGAATAGAAAGCTGAAACCAACCGGAGGTGCCCCAATTCATAGTAGGTAGGAGTAGGCCCAAACTAAGCAGTCCTATCAAAAAAATAAGTATGAATAGCACACAAGAAAAAAGCAAAATGAGCTGCAAAATGGAATTTTGCTTACTGACGATAAGCACTACTTTGTTTTTTTGATCCTGAAAAAATGTTCTACGATAGCCGTCTTGAAAGTCGATATAAGAACCATCTTTCATTTTTAGAGGGGGACAATGAAGTGGAAACGGATAGCTACCAAGCTGCTTTATTAAACGCATTTGTTTATAAATAGCGTAATCGTACTTTTCAAACTCTTCCGATGGTTTTAGTCGGTCTTCGAGCAGCAACTCTGGGTATACATTTTCTTTTTTATACGATATAGGCCTCATTCTTACAAATAACGTAACCAATGGCAAATTTTGGGGATTCGCAATTGGAACTACGGCTAGATAAAAACTCTCATCATTAGCACTAGTACCAAAATTTAGAAGATTGGAGGCAGCCTCTCCTTTCGTTTGAATGTTGGCTAAAAGCGTTTTCATTGCAGCTACATCACCCAGAACGGGACGATCTAGATTATCTGTTATGGAAAAATCTATAGAATATCTGTTAAAGTAACCCGAAAAATAAACCTGTGTTAACCGATGCGTAATTTCCTTTGATGAAACCAAATGCCCTTCTGAGAGAAGTTGTTTTAAAAAGAGGTCGTTCTTTATTTTTCGACTTATTTCTGAAAATAAATATTCTGCCACGGGGTCCTGCTCTTTGCTTAATTTTTGAGCCAACCGTTCGCAGGTTATCACTTCTTTTTTCTCAATAAAATAATAAAGTAATCCCGAGGAAGACCAGGCAACTAGCAATATCCACACCATCCAATATCGAGTTCCGCTAAAACTGGCGTCAGTATTATTAAATGCAAAAATTCGGAACAACAAAATGAAAACCAAACAAAAGCTAACAAATCCGATATAAATCCAGTCGTATCCAAGCCAATAAGCCACTGCAAAATAAAGAGCAGCACTCCCGAGCAGGTAAATTAATTCGAAAGAAATATTATTGTGCAGACGATAGATAAGCTGAATTGACAATCGAATCCATAATGCAACTGAAGTGAACATGATTACCAAAATGAGGAAACCAACCACTGAAAAAATGGTGAGAGTCTGCATATTGGTTACATCAAATGAAATCACGGAGTCCATCACAAGGCTCTGAATTTGAGAGACAAGCAAGGCACATAATATAATAGTAACTATGGAGAGGAAAAATGTGACAAGCCCTTTTCCAAATGGTTTAATAGCCCGAAGGGTGCTGTCTTCAATATGCACATACGCATATAGAAAGATAAAAAACCAAAGGGTGAGCAAGGTAAATATCAGAAGTTCGCCCAAGGAGTGCGTTAGTGTACCCGAACCATAAAATTGTGGGTTAAACAAATTAAAATTGTATAAAAAAGAAGGCCAGTGAACTACACTTACTAAAAGCCAAATAGCAGATTGGATACAAAGTAAAACTGCCAGCCCAATTAACGCATTTCGAACAACTATTAGCTGCCGGCACCAGCTGTTAATACTCCAGATAAATAACAGGCAAGATAGGGTCAACAGTAAAATAAAAAGTATGGAAACATTTTGATCTCTAGCTGAATCAGGGGCAGATAAGCTTGCATAACAAAGAGGAGAGCCTGTAATGGAGTTGATAGCCACAGAGCCTGGCCAATTCTGTTCGCTTAGCTTTACAGGCAAATTTTGATTTATCTTTAGCAAAAATTTGTTCTGCAAAAAGGTATTAGAAAAAGTATAATCACTTTGAATAGGCACTATTACCAATACGACTAGTCCCTCCTTAGCACCGGGCCATTGCTTGTACGTTTTTTTTACATATAGAACACTTCCGTTTTTTTGTTTCTGATAAGTGGTGCCCTCGTTTAAGTTTTGAAGCGTTCCGGGCAGCTGGTAGATATTGCTACTCCAAAAAAGTATCGAGTCGTGCTCATATATAGCCAATTGGCATTCATCTCCAAAAAGAAAGGGTTTGGGAAGGGCCAATCGAGTTACATTTTTTATCAAAGCTTCTATGGATAAGGAATCTATTGAGTGACTAAAAGCATGCTGCTCGGCTTCTGATAGATTTGTTTGAATTAGGGCTACATTATCGTTAAGACTTGTAGGAATGCGTCCGGTAAATGAAATAGCCCAAGCCATCAGCATTAACCCTAGGCTGATGATAAAAAATAGAAGCGTTTTTTTTCTAAGCAAATTCATAGCAGGAGATATTCTCCAAGTGCAAACTAAAAGATCCAACCTAGCCCCACGCCCAAAACGGTGGCCGAAGTCTTAAAGGTACCCCCCAATCCGGTTTCTAGGTTCTGAATGGTCCTCTCGGCACCATGAACAAAAAGGAGAGACAAATCAATTTGAAGATGTTTTAAGTGGAAACCCATACCCGAACTGAGAGCAACCTTGTTGGCATCGGGCGTTTCGGGTCCAAAATAATTGCTCTGAACCGGGCTTTTATCAAAAGACAAACCACATCTAAAATCTACCTCATCGCTATAATTATACTCGGTGCCAAGCCTTACGGCATAACTGTTTTTATACAACTTCGGCGAACTTACGTCGGTCAGCAGGGATGTATTGTCTCTAAAATCAAATTGCAACGAATCATAAATGCTCCATTGCACATAGTTAAGGTCAAGCACATAGTTCCACTTATTTTGATGATAGGAGAATCCAAGAGTGGTGATGGCCGGGGTGGTAATTTGACTATAGAAAAAAGTGTTCTTGAACGAATCGGCCAATGAAGGGGCAATATTGCTGAAAGCGATTATACCATCGGGCACAGTGAAACGAACAGACGAGCGGTAATTGAGGCCAATCTGAAATTTTCGAGAGGCGGCTAAAAAGAGGCCCAAATTATAACCTAGCCCCACCCCATCTCCGTTTAGAGTGGCAGTTCCGTAATTGCTCATCGATGAGGAAATGGGTACTGCTTTTTTCAAATCAACACTCCCTAAACCATAAATAAATCCTGCCCCAAGCCCTAGCCATTTTGCAGGTTTATAACTTAGCGTAGGTTGTATATAGATGGTACTTAGCTTAATGGATTGCACCACATATTTTCCAGCCCAGTCATCACTCCACTTTAGACCGCTTCCAAAGGGTGTGTAAATACCTAGTCCTAATCCCCAGCGGCAACTATCGTTGCACTTTCGGGAAGCAAAAAAACTAAAAGGAGTGCCGGTTGGGTTTTGGGTGGTAACGGCATAATTGGAAGGCGGAGGTGCCAAATAAGCTGTTTGGGCACGTACAGCATTCATCTGTAAAAAAATGGATGGTCTTTTTATAAAAGTGAGTGCTCCCGGGTTGTAAAAAATTGTGCTATTGTCGGCTGCCCAGCCGGTGCCTGCACTTGCCATTCCGGTTTGCCTTGCTCCCTGCAACGCCACCTGAAAGCCTCCGGCCCATGCTTCTTGTAAAGCAACAAGAAATGCCATTATCAAAAAAAGTCGCTTCATTAATTAGCCAGATTGAACAATGGTTGAATACTAATACTATGATTATGCCTCAGCAGTAAGCGGCGCTATCCAAAAATTATTTACTCCCAAACCAATTTTGATAGCCACCAATTTATTCTGTATTAATTCTAACATGGCTAAAAAGGTAAATACGGCTTGCACCCGGTTGGTGCAGGTTTCAAATATTCTTTCAAAGCTGGTTTCGGCTTGTACTCGGGTTAAATGCAACAAAAATTCTTTCTGACTTTCAATGGTATAGTCATACTTTATTATTGTG
>DAIMNW010000238.1:0-3375 GCA_036719905.1 Chitinophagales bacterium | reverse complement strand
GGTATGTATTTCGTCAATAAATAGAATCACATCTTTGTTTTTCTCTAGCTCGTTCATAATTGCTTTAATGCGCTCTTCAAACTGACCGCGATATTTGGTACCTGCTACCAAAGCTGCCAAATCTAGCATCACTATCCGCTTATTAAACAATACCCTGCTCACTTTTCTTGCCACAATCAATCGAGCTAAGCCTTCCACTATGGCGGTTTTACCTACGCCTGGTTCGCCAATCAAAACCGGATTGTTCTTTTTTCTACGCGACAATATTTGAGATACCCTTTCAATTTCTTTTTCACGTCCAACTATTGGATCTAGTTTGTCGTCTTCTGCCAGTTTGGTAATATCTCGGCCAAAATTGTCAAGTACCGGAGTTTTCGATTTGGTGTTGGTTGGGCTTTTTTTGGCAGTTCCACCGGCTCCTGAGCCAGGATTCTTTCTTTCTTCTTCTTCAAAATCGTCGTCGTTTGATTCATTACCGATATCGCTTTTTACATCGCCATTGATAATGGCCAATTGGGCACGAAACAATTCATAATCTACATCAAAATGATTAAGCAATTGGGTGGCCACATTTTCTTTATTTTTTAGAATAGATAGCAAAAGGTGCTCGGTACCTATCATTTCACTTTTGTGTGATTTGGCTTCTAAAACCGAAAGTTTCATCACTTTCTCGGCCTGCTTAGTGAGAGGTAAATTGTTGGCGTTGGTAGCCATTTGGCTAGATTTATCACGAATAGCGGCTTCAATATTTTTTCGCAAATCAGAAATTTCAACTTTGAGGGCTTTCAATACTTTAATGGCCATGCCATCACCTTCTCTGATTAAGCCAAGTAAGAGATGCTCGGTACCTATAAAGTCGTGCCCCAGCCGCAGTGCTTCTTCGCGACTGAAATTGATCACTTCTTTTACTTTAGGCGAAAATTTTGCTTCCATTTTGTTGATTTTTGTTCTAGTATATTCTTTAATACGAAATCTTTAATCCTCTAGTTCTCTATAGCTAAACACTTCTGTTAATTATCTATCAATTACCAAACCAATTCAAAATTAGTTTATTATTGCTCAAACATAACTGACTAAGTGTCATGATGTAAAATCTTATTGTAAATTTTACTAACGAAAGATACACGGTCATTTGGAAATCCATTAATTACTCCTACTTTTACAATTAACAATTATTCACAAGAAAAAGTTAACTGTATGAAGTTTTCAATTGATCGCCACGACAAATATTCTATAATTACGCTAGAGGAAGAAAAACTCAATTCAGTGAATGCTCCTAAATTTAAGAGCGAATTGGTGTTACAAAATGCTGAAGGTGCCAGAAATTTAATAGTTGATTTGAGCCGTGTCACATTTATTGATTCATCAGGCTTAAGTGCCATATTGGTGGGCAATCGCATTTGCAAACAAAGTGGAGGTACATTTGTACTTTGTTGCATTAGTGATAACGTAAATAAGCTAATCAAAATTAGTCAGCTTGATTCAATACTAAACTTGGTACCTACGTTATCCGAGGCAAGTGACCTAGTTATGATGGATGAATTGGAGAGAGATATGCGGAATGGAAATAACTAGATTGCCAGTTGGCTTTTACCTTCTTTTAAAACACAATTTTCAGTTTTAGTTTCATGCCATTTGACATAACTATACTTGGCAGCAATTCAGCTATTCCGGCGCATGGCAGGCATCCAAGTGCTCAGGTTATCCATCACAAGAATGATTATTTTTTAGTGGATTGCGGCGAAGGAACACAAATGCGCATGAGTACATTTGGCATTAAGCGCATGCGAATTGAGCACATTTTCATAAGTCATTTACATGGTGATCACTTCTTTGGATTAATTGGATTAATTACTACCTACAATTTGCTAAAGCGAATCGATGATTTGCATATTTATTCACATGCTGATTTAGAGAAAATTATTGAACAGCAACTTTTACTGTCGCAAACTAAATTGGTTTTTAAAATTCATTACCACGTGATAAAACTGAATTCGAGCGAAGTCATATTTGAAAATGACAACTTGACGGTATCCACTTTTCCCTTGAATCACCGAATACCTTGTTCAGCTTTTATTTTTAAAGAAAAGGCAGGGGTACGAAAAATTCTAAAAGCTGAAATTGATAAGCATAATATTGATAACAAACACTTACAAGCTATCAAATCGGGAATGGACTATGTGACAAATGATGGTCTAAAAATTCCCAATAACCAACTCACAGTTGCCGGGCCAGCACCCAGAACGTACGCTTATGTAAGCGATACCACTCCCTTAGCTGAAATTATTCCTATTGTTCGGCAGTCTGATTTGCTTTATCATGAAGCCACCTTTAGAATGATCGACACCACTCGAGCAGCAGAAACCTATCATAGCACTACGGTACAGGCAGCCACAATAGCCCAACAGGCTGATGTAAAAAAATTGCTAATTGGGCATTTCTCGGCTAAACATAAATCCACCGACTTGCCCATGTTATTACAAGAGGCTCAGGCCATTTTCTCTCCAACTTTTTTGGCTGAAGAAGGAGTTTGCTTTGAAATTTAGCTTTTCAGATTTGCGAACGTTAGTGCAAGACAGTTAACATTTATCCAGTAACAGATGTTGTTGTAAAATTCTATTCAACTCGATTGGTTTATAAAGGTTTAGTTTGATAACCATTCATTCCTGACGATTTTATTTTAGCTTTTTCTACCGTCATGGCTCCGGCTGTTAGTGCTACAATAGGAATTGTTTGACGTATTTTATCTTTCATAGCTCTAATCATTTTGGCAGCACTATATCCATCGAACTCCGGCATTTGGATATCTTTATTGGTAATCTAATGTCACTTGGTTCTAACATCGTATTGGGTTAGCCACAATTAGTGTTTTAAATAACTTACGTCAACTCGTTAAACTAAAGAATAATCCTGCTAAAGGAAAATTTCACCTTAATCAGAAAAAACAGAATTCAGTTTTAACTCTTTATGTAGAACATATAAAATATCCGAATCAAACAAACCAACAATTACTGGTCATTGCTCGAAGAAAAGTTTAAAATTCAGGCAAGTTTTATTAAGGATAAATGGAACAGTTTATTGCAAGAGGCAACCCGTTATAATCTTGATTAAATGCGGCAAAGTAGGTCAAATTCAATGTTTTAAGAACTGATGTTTCATAAGAAATGATCGTAGTTAGATAAATTCAGTGGTTAGCTCTTAATCAAGCTTCTACGCTAACCGTGGCAATTAAATTAATTCCAAACTCTACACTAAGCTAACAGGCTTTGTAAAAAAAAATTATATAGAACATTCAATTATTTAGACCGCCTGTAATTTTAAATTTCTCAACAACAGCTGTATACCATAAGGTTGGAAGACTATTCTAAATTATAT
>DAIMNW010000057.1:0-12010 GCA_036719905.1 Chitinophagales bacterium | reverse complement strand
CGTATAGGTATTAATTAATTCTAATCTATCACTTTCATTTCATTAATCAGGTATCCTGCTCCGGCAAATTTGTCGATGATGAACAAAGTATAGCGTACATCTAAACTAATATTTCTACAGCGATTTACGTCATAGAGTAAATCGCTCATGGTACCTTCCCAAATTCGATCGAAATTGGTTCCAATTAATTGTCCCTTAGCATTGATTACCGGGCTGCCACTGTTTCCACCAGTAGTATGATTGCTTGCTATAAAGGCGATTGGAACAGTACCATTAACAGCATAGCGTCCATAGTCCTTTTTAGCGTAGAGGCTTTTCAATTTTGGTGAAACGAGAAATTCTTCATTTGCGGTATCTTCTTTTGCCATTAACCCATCCAATGTGGTTGCATATCTATAATGAATGCCATCGGCAGGCGACATGCCATCTACCTGCCCATATGTCAATCGGAGGGTAGAATTGGCATCGGGGTAAAACGTTTTTGCTTTATTCATCGCCATCAATCCACGAACATATGTTCTTTGTGCACGATTGATTCTTTCTGTAGATGTTGCTAGCACCGGATTAATTTCTTTGTCTTGAATGTTTTTTATTTCTCTAAACAAGGCTATAGCCGGATCTTTAACTAATTGCTGAATATCTTTTCGGCTTCCCTCTTTTATGATTGCATTAAACTTATCAGCCTGCAGCAAAACTGATTTAGCGTAAAGCACGTCGATTGCCTTCTCAAGTTTGTTAGAAAGTAGATTTGGAATGAATCGTGTTTGATCAGCTGTGCTAAACTGTTTCACATACAGTGGTAAAAGAGCTTTGGCCATTTTTTTATCAACCGCTTGATCATAATTTTTATAAAAACCATCTGCCGTGTTACGCAGTTTTGCTTTTTGTTTTAAAAATATGGTGTCGGCAAGGGTAGGGGAGAAGCTTGAATCAATAAGTGCATTATAGTTGGCGGCAAATGCAAGAAGTTCGACCCCTAATGCGGCTTCATTAATAAAATCATTAGCATTGCTCACCTCTTTGTATTTCGCGTAAGCCGCTTTGAAATCGGTTACTACATTTTTATACTCAGGCTTGTCAGCAGCCCAATTGGCAAATTCATTTTCTTGAGCTTGCTTTTTTTCGATTGCGCTATTGGCTGTCAGTCCTTTTAGTTCCCCTTGCCATTTTTTATAGGCATTGCTTAACCCTTTTTCTTTTGAAGTATATTTAATAAAAATAGATTTATCACTTTGCATTTCTTTTCGCCAAATGTTCAGCCGTTGTTCGCGAATGCTAATTCGAGTTGGGTCCTGATAATTCATCACCAGGTCCAAACCTTCAGCAGGAAGGTATTCACGTGTTTGCCCCGGAAATCCATACACCATAGTAAAATCGCCTTCCTTAACTCCCTTTAGTGAAATGGTGAAGGAATATTTAGGATGGTAGGGTACATTCTCATTGCTGTATTCAGCTGATTGATTGTCTTTGTTGGCATAAATTCTGAAAAGTGAAAAGTCGCCCGTGTGTCGAGGCCAAATCCAGTTATCTGTATCTCCGCCAAAATTTCCAATGGTATTCGGCGGAAAACCAACCAGACGAATGTCTTTGAACACTTCGCTAATGATTAGAATAAATTGATTTCCATTGTAAAATGACTTTAATTGAGCTGTGTAATGGGTTCCTGCCACTGCATTTTTCTCTATAAAACCGGCAATCTTTTTAATTCGGGCATCACGTTGTTTCTCGGTAAGTGTGTCGCTGAGCTGCGGTAAAATTTGGCTGGTTACATCATCCATTCGAACAATAAAAGTGACAGTAAGACCCTTGCAAGGAAGTTCCTGCTGACGGTTCATCGCCCAAAATCCTTTTTCAAAAAAGTTATTTTCAACCGTGCTAAGTGCCTGCGCCGATCCATAGCCACAATGATGATTGGTAAGCAATAATCCATCATTGCTAATTACCTCGGCTGTGCATCCACCACCAAACAGCGCCACTCCATCTTTCATGCTTCCATGATTAACATCGTAAATGTCTGATGCAGTAAGTTTGCAACCATGCGCCTGCATATCTTTAATATTCAATTGATCGAGCAGAAAGGGGAGCCACATACCTTCGTCGGCACGACCTGGTGTGATGAAGGTTAGAAAGCATAGAAATAGGAAGGTGGAAGTGGTATTTTTTTTCATGGATAAAAAAAGATTGGTGAACGTTGAATTATTTGACATCTGAAATAGCCAGGGCCAGTTCTCCAAGGTTATTAAAGATAAAATCCATCTCGGAGGTGATATTACCATGGTATTCTTGACGGTCATCAATAAACACTGTGGTCATGCCCATAGCTCTGCCAAATAGCATATCGCTAATGTTGTTACCCACCATGATGGATTTGCTGAAATCAATTTTAGGGAAATCCAATTTGGCCTGTAACGCCATACCGGTAGCTGGTTTTCTGGTTTTACTGTTTTGCTTGTCTGTATCGGTACTAAAATAAATTCTATCAATTCGTCCACCAGCCTGCTGAACTTCTTTTAGCATGTTCTGATGTATTTCTTCCAGATTTTCTATCGACATAAGGCCTAATCCTACTCCACGTTGGTTGGTTACAATTACAATGGTGGAGAAACATCCGGCAAAAAATTTAAGGGCCAGTAAACTGGTTTCGAAGAATTGAAACTGATTCCAGTTACGAACATAATCGCCGGGAGTATCCACGTTGATTACACCGTCTCTATCAAGAAAAAGACTCCAGTTACTATTCACTGCAGGGAAGGAAATTGGCATTCGAAAATTTTGTTTTTTGTTTTAATAACGGGCGGTAAAAATATAATAAAATGTCTTTTATTGTTGACTACATATGCTCTTTTGCCGGCTTTTTGGGCACCTAAAAATTTAGTAACCTTTTTTATAAAATTTGCTTAGTTTTAAGGCAATTAATGCTTCTCAATACCAGAAATATCCTCCTATGATTAAAAAATTACTCCTACTCGTTTTTATTCTTTCCATTGCAAATCGATTATTAGCTCAGTGTCCGCCGAATATAGATTTTGAAACAGGTACCTTATCCAATTGGCAGGCTTACTTAGGCACAGTTGCAACCGGCCCCATTTATACTATGACAGCTGGCGCTCCTGTTCCTGCCAATCATTCCATCACTTCAGGTGCCGGCTTAGATCCTTACGGTTTGTTCCCGGTTGTCTCTCCTGCAGGTGGGCTTTATTCGGCTAAGTTGGGTAATACCAACTTGGGTGCTCAAGCTCAGAAAATAGTTTATTATGTTCATGTACCTGCCGGTTCAACCAATTACGATTTCAACTATTACTATGCCATTGTAATGGAAGACCCTGGTCATTTACCAGCCGAGCAACCTGGTTTTGAAGTAGCTGTTTATGATTCGGCTACCGGTGCTCCGGTTACCTGTGGCAATACCAATTTTGTCTCTAGCGCTACTGCTCCTGGATTTATTTTGTCAGCACTTGGCACATCGGTGTATTATAAACCGTGGGATACCGTGGCTGTTCATATAAATGGAATGGCCGGTCAAACTATCGCCGTCTCGTTTCTTTCGCATGATTGTACACTATCCGGACATTTTGGCTATGCTTATGTTGATATTGATGGACCATGTGCTGTGAGTAATTCAATCAATGTCAATTTTTGTATTGGGAGTGCAGTGGCCAACCTGTCTGCGCCCAATGGTTATGCAAGCTATGCTTGGTATAATTCCACTTGGTCTACTCTTCTTGGAATTACTCAGGCCTTGTCCTATACTCCTGGCTCGGTTCCTTTTAGTATTAACTGCGTTGGAACTACTATTGGCAGCTGTCAAGATACTTTTGCTGCAAATGTGAACTATCAGTATCCGGTAACCGCTGCTTTTTCTATGGTTAATGATTCAATATGTATAAGTTTGCCGGCCACCTTTACCGATCAGAGCACCATAGGTGGTGGCAATACAATCACTAATTGGAATTGGGATTTTGGTGATCCCGGTAGCGGTGCGTCAAATACCTCAACGGCACAAAACCCTTCCCATACTTTTAGTGCGGCCGGCTTATATACCGTTCGTCTCATTGCATCTTCTCCAAATGGTTGTGGACCCGATACTGTTTACCATACCATAAGAGCTCTAGCCAATAACATCAACGCCACTTTTACAGCTAATAATGATACATTGTTCTGCCTCTCAGATAGTAGCATTCTTACCCATATTTTTCCTCCCATTCCCGGTTACACCTACTTGTGGTCTCTGGATGCCGGAACGGTTCTGAATAGCGGAAATTTGAATTCATCATCACCTATCGAAATTCATTTTACCACATCCGGTGCACATACTGTTACCTTAACGCTCACCAATACATTTGGAGTGGCTCCTGCTTGCTTATCCAATACTTACACCCAGACATTATATTATTATCCTACCGGTGCTCCTACTTTATATATCTCAGGCAACGATTCCATTTGTATTGGTGCATCCAGTACGATCCAGGTGACAGCTTCGCCGTCAAGTTGTGGAGCAGCTTCCCTTCCTTGTACAGGTACACCGCACCAGGTAGGAACCAACAATGGTACTGCCCTCAATGCACAGCCTACCCCTTTCTATGGATTTTATACCGAAGCTCGTTGTCAATCACTCTATACGGCAGCAGAATTGAATGCCATGGGAATTTTTGGCGGCACCATAAATCAGATTTCATGGAATATTAATTCAAAGGCTTCCAGTGCACCCTATACAGGCTTCACAATAAAAATGGCCTGTGTTCCATACACTATCATGAGTGCCTTGGATACCAGTGTAAATACCACCACTGTATATAGTAATGCATCCTATAGCACCACTTTAGGTGTTAATTCGTTTACTTTGTCCACACCCTATAATTGGGATGGTGTTAGTTCTTTATTAATTGATGTGTGTTTTGATAATGGAACCAGCAATTATACCAGTTATGATATCGTAGATAAATCAATCACATCAGCCACACAATGTGTTTATGCATACTCAGATACTGATCCTTTAACGGGTTGTGATCAGCACTATACGGGTAGTGTCATTAGTTCTATGACGGCCAGTACCGAACGACCTGATATAACATTGAGCACCTGTGGCAGTGCGTTGCCAACCAATTTTAGCTACAACTGGACGTCAACACCAACTGGATTTACGGCAACTACTAGTACTATCACGGTAAGTCCAACTGTGACCACCACCTACTATGTAACGGCAAGTAACAGTTGTGTTTCCACTTCGCAAAGCTTTACGGTTAATGTTCAGAATACACCCACTTATTTCCCTCTTACAATTGTTGGAAATGATACCATTTGCCAACTAGGTCCACAGGTACTTACGGTTAGTGGTTTTAGCCCTACATGCGGAGCTTCAGCTACCGGATGTACTTCACCTACCACTACACTTATTGGAAATAATAATGGAAGCAATTCAGGTGTGCCTACACCTTTTAGAAGTTTTTGGACCGAATCCAGAAACCAATCTTTATATAAAGCTACTGAGCTAACTGCACAAGGCATGACTGCCGGCACCATTTCAGAAGTCTCCTGGAATGTATTAGGGAAAGGAAGCTCTGCTCCATTTCAAGGTTTCACCATTAAGATGGCCTGTGTGACATATGATTCAATCACGAGTATGGATTTGGTTACACCTCTGACTACTGTGTACACCAATGCATCTTATACCACGGCTGTAGGAGTAAATAATTTTGTTCTCTCAACACCTTACAATTGGGATGGAACAAGCAACTTATTGGTAAACGTTTGTTTTGATAATGGAACTTCCAACTATACAAATGATGATACGGTGGCTAAATCGAGTACTGCCAATGCTATGTGTGTTTATGCTTATTCGGATACAGATCCCTTGGTGGGTTGTGATGTTAACTATCCAGGTGGTTTAGGAACTAGTTCGTTCGAATATTACGCCTACGAGCGGCCTGATATCACCTTTAAACATTGTGCCGGGGGGGCAGGAAGTAGTGCCGGATATACTTTTAGTTGGAGTTCAATACCAGCCGGGTTTAGTTCTAGTTCAGCTTCGCCGACAGTTTCGCCTACCGTAACAACTACTTATATTGTGAATGCTTCACAGAATTGCAACATCGGTATTGACTCTTTTGTGGTTTACGTTGGTGCTTCTACTAATACTTCCGTGAACGGCACAGTGAGTGTTTCCAATCCTTATCAATTGCCTGGAGGATTGTGGGTTACAACAGCAGGCGTATATTACGACACTCTACTCAACGCTTCAGGATGCGACTCCGTTATTATTACTACCCTAACCAATTGTATAGCTTCCACGTCAAGTATTAGCACAGCTATATGTAGCAATGGTAGTTATCTCTTTGGTGGTAATCTATTAACAACGGCCGGTATATACACTGATACATTGGTAAGCTATACTCTGTGTGATTCAATAGTCACTTTAAACCTTGCCGTCAATCCAATTTCAACGCATGTAATTAATCAAAGTATTTGTACCGGTGGCACCTATGTGTTTAATGGCAATGTGTTAAATAGCACGGGCACCTATTTCGATACTTTAACTAATTACTTGTCATGTGATTCGTTTATTACCCTCAATCTTTCTGTGATTAACAATTTTAATACCCCACTTTCACAAAGCATCTGTCAAGGAGGCAGTTTTGTTTTTAATGGTAATACACTCACCACCCCCGGAACTTATTTAGATACCCTGTTGTCATCCTTGGGATGTGATTCCATTCTGACGCTTACTCTTACTGTGAACAATCCAACTTTTGGAACCACGAGTCAAAGCATTTGTGCCGGTGGTAGCTACTTCTTTAACGGTTCTTTTCTAACTACGCCTGGCAACTATAACGACACACTAACTAATTATCAAAGCTGTGATTCTATTCTCACGTTGACACTTAGTGTTTTGCCAAACAGCGTCGGAAGTTTCAGCCAGACTATCTGTTCCAATTCCTTTTACTTCTTTAATGGTAACAATTTAAATACCCCTGGAGCTTATTTAGATACCCTTCTCAATTATCTGGGGTGTGATTCGGTTCTCACTTTAAACTTGTTCGTGATTCCTAGCTCATCATCATCCTTCTCACAAACCATTTGCAATGGCACCACTTATTTATTTAATGGAAATCTGTTAAGTGCCAGCGGAAGTTATAATGACACCTTGGTTAACTACCTCAATTGTGATTCCATCATCACCTTAAATCTTACGGTACTGCCGGTTATTAATACGAATATTTCGACTGCCATTTGTATTGGTAGTACGCTCAATTTCAATGGGATGGTCATCTCATCGCCCGGAGTTTATCACGATACGCTCACCAGCTATATGAGTTGCGATTCATTCATCAACCTTACGGTAAGTTTTGCCACGGTGCTCACCTCTTCATTTAATGTTACAATTTGTAATGGGGCCTCCTATTTGTATAATGGCATCAATCAAAATACTTCAGGTTCTTATTTAGATACTTTGCAAGCAGCAGGTGGTTGCGATTCGGTGGTCACCTTAAACCTTACGGTACTGCCAATTCTGAGCTCTGGGTATACTTATGGAATATGTTCCGGCGGTAGCTACTTCTTCAATGGACAGTCTTTAACAAGCCCCGGAATTTATCTTGACACATTGACTACCACTTTGGGTTGTGATTCATTTATCACCTTAAATCTGGTTGTTAATCCCACTACTGCCTCAGGATTTGCCCAAACCATTTGCAGCAACTCATCCTACTTCTTCAATGGTCAGTTTCTTAATTCACCGGGTACCTATCTGGACACCTTGGTTAATCAATATAGCTGCGATTCCATCATAACACTTACACTATCTGTTAAATCTATTTCTACATCGTCATTCAGCTATACTATGTGTAGTGGTAATAACTATTTCTTTAACGGACAGCTGCTCACAACAGGAGGTATCTACTATGATACCTTAGTGAACTATTTGAATTGCGATAGTATTATTACTCTTAACCTTATTGTGAACCCGGCAGGTAATACGCCAATTAGTGCCAGCATTTGCAATGGAAATAGTTATTTGTTTAATGGCAATCTGTTAACTGCCGGCGGTACCTATTTGGATACACTAACCACCACAGGAGGCTGCGATTCGATCATTACACTTACCCTATCTGTGCTGCCTGCTTCTTCGTCTTCCATCTCACAAAGTATTTGTAGCGGTGGTAGCTATGTTTTTAATGGCAATACATTAAGTGCTGCCGGAACTTACACCGATACTTTAACTAATACTTCCGGTTGCGATAGTATCATCACTTTAAATTTGTCTGTGCTGCCAATGCCTTCACCAACGAATATCAATTACACAGCTTGTAATGGTAATGCTTATCTGTTCAATGGACAATATCTAACAGTTGCCGGTACCTATCAGGATACTTTGGTTTCCGCCAATGGTTGCGATTCGGTTGTCACGTTGAACTTGGCTACTGCCAGCTTTACATTTAGTGTGGCTCACCATTCTGATACTTGTGTAGCTACTGTAGGCGCTGCTGCTACCTATCAATGGATTTATTGCAATACGCTCCAGTGGGTACCTGGTGCCACAACAGCCACCTTTATTGCTCCAGTCAATGATATCTACGCCTGTATTATTACAGCTAATGGTTGTAGCGATACCAGTGCTTGTTTAGATTTAACTCAAACAGGTATCAGTACATGGCATAATAATTTTGAATGTTCGTTGTATCCTAATCCGGCAAACGATAAAGTTTATATTAAGACCAACATGAATTTCAACAAAGTAGTGGTCTACGATCTTACCGGCCGTGAGGTGGCTATGCAGGTTCCATCTAAAAACAAATTTGTTTATGAAATGAATACTTCTAATCTACCTGCCGGCATGCACACATTAGCGTTGCTTGGAAAAAATGATGAAAAGCTGATCGTAAAAAAATTAGTTATCGTAAAATAATTTTGATCATTAAAACAAAAGACTATGAAACGCCGAAAGTTTATTAAACAGATAGGGCTGGGCGCTGCGGCTACTTTTGTAGCACCTTACATTCTGCCTTCCGGTAGACTATTTGCTGCTACCGGAACTAGGGTGGCCAACCATGTAGTGTTTGTCTTATTTGCAGGTGGTGTACGAAATCAGGAAACGGTTCAAAAGCAATATTTAGCTGCCCAAGGATTGCCAAATACCGGCAACCTGATGAATAATATTTTATCGGGGGCGGCGCCAACCAGCAATTTACTTTACACTCCTTGGTCGCCAATTTTAAGCACACCCTTATCCACTCAAGGTGTGTTGTTTCAGGAAATGGAATATAAAAGCGGACCTACCGGTCACTTCAATGGGCACACTGCAGCTATCACCGGCAATTATACCGATACAGGTGTAAACATTGGTATTAATCCCGATATGCCAACCGTGTTTGAATATTATAGAAAGCACAGCAGCAATAATATGACTGCTAAAAATGCTTGGTGGATTAGTGAAGGCCTGGGACCTTATCCTGCATTGAATTATAGTAAACACCCTGATTATGGTGCCATCTATGGAGCTAACTTTTTTAATCCGGCTACGGTGTTTCAAAATTTGGGAATTACGTATTTGAACAATGCCAAAACCTATCAACCGGATGATGTAGCTCGTATAGGCAATTTGAAAAATTTTCTGAATAATAATTTTGGAAAAAGTAGTGCCGATTTGCCAGGTATCCATAACACCGATACCGATAAGGATGCTATCAAAGCATTTATGAATACAGTAATTCAAAAAACAATCAATAACACTATTGATTATCCATTGCCAACGGGGGTAAATCAAAACCAATTGAGCGGCGATTTAATAAATATTGCCTATTCATGGGAGGTCATTAATACTTTCAAACCTGAACTTACAGTTATCAATACATTTAATCTGGACGCTTGCCATAGCGACTTTACCAGCTATTTGCAGTTTCTGCACAAAGCGGATTATGGAGTGGGTTGGTTGTGGGATAAAATTCAATCTACTCCCGGCCTGGCCAACGATACCGTGTTGATTTGTATGCCGGAGCATGGTCGCAATCTTTCGCCCAATACCATTTATGACAACAATGGCCTTCGTGCCTACGACCACACCAGCGACCAAAACAGTCGCCGAATGTTCAGTCTTATTGTAGGACCTTCCGGTAAAGTAAAACAGAACACCATCTATGGTAGCACAAGCACACCGGTAGGAGAGAGTATTGATATAGTTCCTACTATTGGTCACATTCTTGGTTATCAGCAGGATGTTCCATCTTCGCTTCTGCCGGGTAGAATTTTGAGTGAAGCATTTGTTTAGATTTATTGAATCGAAATAAGGAAAGACAGCCGGCCACTGCCGGCTGTCTTTTTTATTAAAAGCGGAAGTTGACAACCATCCTTTGTTTTTGCTTCAAACCTCATTACTTTTCAGTCGCTAAACAGTTCAGCAATTTATCTCTGACAGTTGTCAAAAAACCAAAATCATGAAAAGAATAATTAAACACGTAACTATATTAGGCAGTGGAGTAATGGGCAGTCGTATAGCTTGCCATTTTGCCAATGCCGGCGTAGAGGTATTACTGCTGGATATTGCCCCAAAGGAATTGAATGAGGCAGAAAAGGCCAAAGGTTTACAACTCGATAATAAGCAGGTGAAGAATCGAATTGTAAGCGATGCTCTGCAAGCTACGCTCAAGGCTAATCCTGCAGCCTTATATCATAAATCATTTGCCAACCGAATTAGCATAGGCAACTTCGAGGATGATTTAGAAAAAATAAAAAACAGCGATTGGGTGCTGGAGGCTGTGGTTGAAAATCTGGAAATAAAAAAATCACTTTTTGAAAAAGTAGAACAACACCGAAAACAAGGAAGCATCATCACCAGCAATACATCCGGCATTCCCATTCATTTAATGCTGGATGGACGAAGCGATGATTTTCAGGCTAACTTTTGTGGCTCCCACTTTTTTAATCCACCTCGGTATTTAAAACTTCTGGAAATAATTCCCACATCCAAAACCTCACAAGATGTAATCGATTTCTTGATGCACTATGGCGATTTGTATTTAGGAAAAACCACCGTGCTATGCAAAGATACTCCTGCCTTTATTGCCAATAGAATAGGGGTATACGGCATTATGAAAACATTCGAAACCATGCAACAGCTTGGTTTAGGAGTTGATGAAGTGGATTCATTAACCGGTACCATTGCTGGCCGCCCAAAGTCGGCAACGTTTAGAACTTGTGATGTGGTAGGATTAGATACGTTGGCAAAAGTAGCTGCCGGCTTGCAACAAACTTGCCCCCATGATGAACAAATAAAAATATTTGAGTTGCCGGTTTATGTTAAAAAAATGATAGAGCAAAAATGGATAGGCGATAAAACCGGGCAAGGGTTTTACAAGAAAATGAAGAATGATTTGGGCAAATCGGAAATTCTTACGCTGGATATAAACACACTCGAGTATAAACCAAAAACCAAAACGAAATTTGTCACCATTGAGGCTGCTAAACCAATTGATAATTTAAAACAACGTTTGAAAGTATTAGTGGCTGGAAAAGATAAAGCCGGTGAGTTTTATCGTCACACCTTATATGGAACTTTTGCATACGCCAGCAATCGAATTCCTGAAATAGCCGATAACCTTTATCAAATAGATGATGCCTTGAAAGCCGGTTTCGGCTGGGATTTAGGTCCATTTGAAATTTGGGATGCCTTGGGTGTAGAAGCTACAATAGCCGAAATGCAGAAACTTGGTTATACACCAGCCAAATGGGTTTCCGAAATGATGGCAGCAGGTTGTAAGAGTTTTTATTCAACAGAAAGCAATTCAAAAACTTCCTACACCATTCAATCAGCTAATTATCAAATCAACAAATCGGCTAATCATTTTCTACTACTTGAAAATTTTTCAGAAAAAATTGTTTGGCAAAATTCAGGCTGCCTGCTAAAAGATGTGGGCGATGGAGTTTTGGTTTTAGAATTTATTACCAAAATGAATTCGATTGGTGGGGAGGTATTGGAAGGTGTAATGAAATCTATTGACCTTGCCGAAAAAAATTATAA
>DAIMNW010000237.1:0-3385 GCA_036719905.1 Chitinophagales bacterium | reverse complement strand
AAGCAGCGCTATGGATATTTGTTTTCTCAAGCCTGACAAATATATTTTAATTAAAATGAAAAACCGCATGAGAGTTTAAAGTCACATACGGTTTTCGCTTGAAATATTTATGGATTACTTAAATGCATTCAAACCGGTAACATCCATACCTGTAATGAGCAAATGAATATCGTGTGTGCCTTCGTAAGTAATTACACTTTCCAGATTCATGCTGTGGCGCATAATGCTAAACTCACCGGTAATGCCCATGCCGCCCAATATCTGCCGGGCTTCACGGGCTATTTGTATGGCCATGTTTACATTGTTGCGTTTGGCCATACTTATTTGTGCAGGGGTGGCACGGCCTTCATTTTTCAAAACACCTAAGCGCCAGGTAAGCAATTGGGCTTTGGTAATTTCGGTTATCATTTCGGCTAGTTTCTTTTGTGTTAATTGAAATTGCCCTATTGGCTTGCCAAATTGTATGCGCTCTTTGGAGTAGCGCAATGCTGTATCGTAACAATCCAATGCCGCACCCAGTGCACCCCAGGCTATGCCATAACGGGCGCTGCTTAGGCAACCTAAGGGTCCTTTCAAGCCTTTTACATTGGGTAAAATATTTTCTTTAGGCACCTTCACATCGGCAAAAACCAACTCCCCGGTGGCGCTAGCCCGTAAGCTCCATTTGCCATGAGTGGTTGGTGTGGTAAAACCTTCCATGCCGCGTTCTACAATAATGCCTCGTATTACACCCTCTTCATCTTTGGCCCATACTACAGCTACTTGTGAAAATGGCGCATTGCTAATCCACATTTTGGCGCCATTCAAAATCACATTTTTTCCATCGCCGGCATCTTTAATATGGGTAACCATGCTGCCAGGGTCGCTGCCATGATTGGGCTCGGTAAGGCCAAAACAACCCAGCCATTCGCCGCTGGCTAGTTTGGGTAAATATTTTTTACGTTGCTCTTCGCTACCGTAGGTATAAATAGGGTACATCACCAGCGAACCTTGAACCGATGCCGTGCTGCGCAAGCCGCTATCGCAACGTTCCAGTTCCATCATCATCATACCATAGCTTATTTGGTCCATGCCACCACCGCCATATTCGGTTGGAATGGTAGGTCCAAAGCAACCAATATCGCCCAATTGCTTTACCAAATGCTGCGGAAACTCGGCCCGTTGAGCATGGTCTTCAATAATGGGTGATACTTCTTTTTTTACCCATTGGCGCACGGTGTCGCGTATGAGTTTGTGTTCATCGGTCAATAACTCGTCCATGAGATAGTAATCATGGTATTCAAATTTGTCGGTATACATATATAAAGTAAATTATGCTGGATGGAAATAAATTGAAGTGCCAAAAATAATAGAATTCGGCGCTTTATTGTGCATAGAATGGCAACGGATAAAAAATTCGCGTTAAACAAATTGGCCTAGCTTGTGTCGTACCCTCACACAAAAGCCACTTTATGACGATTCGACTACCCCTTATTTGTTTTTGCTTAGCGTTTACTTTACAGGCTACAGCTCAACTTTCGCCGGCCATTACCCATTGGATTATTAATACTAAGAATCACACAGGTTTTGGAGGAATAGCCACCAATGTGCAGCAGGTGCAGTACAGCACCAATAATGTATACATAAGCACTACCGACATAGCCGAGTGGATTCCGGTAGGCTACAATTGGCCCAATAATCCCTGGGCTCCGGTCAATAAAAATTATGTTTTTAAGATAACCCTGACACCTACTCAGAACATGGCGCCGCCTGTGAAGGCGCCTTATGGGCATGTGGGAATATGGACCAATGGAGTTTCCATTTACAATCCAAAAGATGCTAAGAGTTATCTGGATTCGGCCACCTGGTATCAGAATGCATTTTTCTTTGAGCACCTGAACCAAGAGACTATGGATTCGTGCCTGGGCCATCCGAATGGCAACTTTGAATACCATTTGCATGTGCATCCTAAATGTTTGTATGATTATAGAGATAGCACCCAACATTCGCCGCTGATAGGCTATGCCTTTGATGGCTTTCCTATCTATGGGGCATTTGGCTATGCCACAGCCACCGCCGCCGGACCGGTAAAACGAATGCGTACTTCGTATCGCTTAAGAAATATCACCAATAGAACGGTATTGCCCAATGGAACTGTTTTAACTGCGCCATATTATGGGCCGCCTTTGTCAACTTATCCGCTGGGAGCTTACTGCGAAGATTATGAATATGTGATGGGCCTGGGCGATTTGGATATTCATAATGGCCGTTATTGTGTTACCCCTGAGTACCCTGCCGGTACCTATGCTTATTTTGTTTCGTTAGATTCGTTGGGCGAACCTATATACCCTTATGTGCTTGGGCCCACCTACTATGGCACTGTGCAAAACGGTAATCTGGGGCCCACCGGCGGATATAATGTGATAAGCGAACCTGTTACCACGTATACCAGTCCGAATTCGATAGCCACGGTGGAGGACAAAGTGGAAATAAAAATTTATCCCAACCCGGCTACCGACCAACTATTTATTCAAACCCTAAATGAGGATGGTTCAAAAACCTATTCGGCTGCTATCTATTCCATCACCGGAAAATTAATTACCGGCGGCACACTTACTAGTGGTTACACATATCTTTTTCCTACCGATAAATTGAGTAATGGTATGTATTTTATATCGGTGCTTGGCCAAAGTGGCATTAAAAACTACCCATTTGAAGTAATACATTAATGCCTGCTATTGCTCACTGAAACCGACAGCAGAATTCTAAATCGGCATTTAAAACAGTAAAAATGGATGGTTGAGCCTATCTGACTAATACACCACTACCCGTTTATTAATTTGGGTAGTGGCTGATTTACTATTTAGCAATTTTTACAAATTCGAAGCGATACTGTTTGGAGAAAGCATCGCATTCTATAAAAAAATTAGAATCGGTAAGCTTCTTAATAATACATGGTGTTCCATTACCTATATGAATAAATGGTCCAATCTGAAAATAGAGTGACACCATATGCCCTCCTATGCCTACTGAATGATATTCATCGAACAGGGTAAACCCCCCAACCGGCACTGAATCAACGCCCGGAAACGAAACAATGTTTTTGTCGAAAAAAGTAATTTCGAGCCAGTCACGTGATGACCGTGTATTATTAAAATGTACAAACTTATATTGTGTTCGTCCACACACAGTATTAAAAAAATCGGTAGAGTCAACTCCATCAACCAAATACCTTTGCAGGGTATAGGTGCCCATAATTTGAGTATAAGGTGCGCCGTAGTATTTACCGCCTTCGGGGTATTTAGTTTTTTTACACCCACCCACCACTATCACTAAAGCAAAAAGAAAAATTATTTTTTTCATAGTAAAAAGAATATAAAAAGTGAAATTGTAAGACTCTACCAAT
>DAIMNW010000056.1:0-12045 GCA_036719905.1 Chitinophagales bacterium | reverse complement strand
TTTTACAGGAGAAATAAAAACCCACAGCAGGAAAGAAAGCCCAACAAAAAAAACCGCTGAAAATAGCCCGGTGTTACGATTATTCAAAAAAAAAAAAAGAGGCGGAAAAATGGTAAAAAAGGGTTTTTGACGCCAGGGCCGCCCCGCCCTGTTTTAACAAGTACATTGATAAGCTAAAAACCGCCGATGAATACGAAAAAGCCGTAGATGAGCTTAAAAAATTTGCCAAGGAAAACATTTCTGAAAAAGGAAAAGCGAATGAAGAAATAAAGTTATGCGAACAAGCTCAGGAGTGGAAAAAGGAGAAGAATCTGTATACAGTTTTCAGCATTGATAGCTTAAATACCTTTAGAAATGAGTATGCTCCTGCTGCATATGAAAACTCTCAGCTGGTCTTTACCAGTGATCGGAAAGCCAGCACGGGCGAAAACAAATATGCTTGGACAGGGGAGAAATTCAGCGATCTGTTTGTAAGCAAATACAGCTTGCCGAAGTTTGAAAAAGTAACCCGGTTTGGTGAAATATTCAACTCTAACTTTAATGATGGCACTTGCTGTTTCAATAAATCGTTTACCGAAATTATTTTTAGCCGATGTGGAAGCAATAATGAGAAGGCCGATGATTTTTGTCAGCTATATCAAAGTACGAGAGACAAAAGTGGTAAGTGGTCGTTACCTGTTCGTCTCGAATTATTTGCCGACGATACTACACAAAATTGTGGCCAACCTGCTTTGAGCGACGATGGAAAAACGCTCTACTTTGCCAGCGACGCAGCAGGTGGATATGGCGGCAAGGATATCTATATAAGTAATCGCAATCCTGATGGCACATTTGCTCCAGCTCGAAATATGGGTAGCAATATTAATACTACGGCCGACGAGATGTTTCCTTACATGCGCTCGGATGGAACGTTTTATTTCTCCAGCAATCGAGCTGGCGGTATGGGTTCATTAGACATTTATATAGCGCAAAAAAGAGGTAGCAAACTTGATAAACCTCAAAATATTCAAGCACCGCTAAACAGTGGTGCCGATGATTTCGGCATCAATTTTTCAGAATATAAAACGCAAAGTTTGCCCGACACCTTGGAAGCACGTGGATTTTTCTCATCGGCCAGAATCGGGGGTAAAGGGGGCGATGATATCTACCGATTTGAACTAAGGAAGGTGTTTACATATGCCCTAAAAGGTACCATTCTTGAAAACACCTATTCAAATCCAAAGGACCCCAAGTCAGAAGTAACAGGTACCGCAGGGGTAAGTGGAGCTGCTATCCAACTCTATGTTGGCGAAAATGGTAAATGGGTAGCATCAGATGTTGATACCAGCGATGCAGAAGGAAATTTCTTTTTCAATATTAAAAAAGATAAATACTATAAGCTAAGTGTGACCAAGAAAGACTATTTCAGTAAATCAGAAACCACCAACAGTAAAAATATTAGTGGTCAACCTGGGCCAGTAATTACAGTGAACAAAGATGTATTGTTGGATAAAATCTTTAAGAATAAATTCATCGAGATTCCCAATATTTTCTACGATCTAGATAAGTCCACCATTCGTCCGGATGCGGCTGCCGTGTTAGACTCTCTTGTTATGCCGGTGCTTACTGAGAACCCCGATTTAAAATTTGAATTAGGCAGTCACACCGATTCGCAAGGCGATGACAAATACAACGAGAAGTTGAGCCAGCGCCGAGCCGATGCGGTGGTGCAGTATCTAATTGGAAAAGGGATTGACCCTAATCGATTGACAGCCAAAGGGTATGGCGAAACACAAATAATTAATCGTTGTGTGAATGGTGTTAAATGTAGCGATGCAGAACATCAACAAAACAGAAGAACAACGTTCAGAGTAATCAACGCCGAGTAAGGTGATTCGAAAAAGAATAATTTATGCCCTTCCTAGTGATGGGCTTCTTCTTTAGCCGCAGCTTCTTGATGCTCGTTGGCTGCATTCTTGTTACCTCCATCTTCGCATTTTTCTGACTGAGCATTTTTGCCTTCACATCCTTCACAACATTCTTTTTGTGAACCAATAATAAGGCGTAAGGCTAGCATGAATATGAGAACATACATTATGGCCAATCCTACGTTAATTGGGAAGCGCCAGTTACTTGGCTGAAAATTAGATGAACTATGGCTCATGGTGGTTTTTGTTTTTTGTAAGGCAAAAATATATTTTTCTACTATTTCGTAACGGGTTTTTTTACCACAGGTTTGGTAGTATTGGTTTTAGCCACCGGTTTTGCTGAAGGCTTAGTGGCGGCGGTTTTCGACTTCACTGCCGCTGGTGGTGGTTCAACCTCTATCATGATAATCTCCACCCTACGATTGGCAGCACGGCCTTCTTCGCGGCTATTATCTCCCAGTGGCCTTTCAAAATTGAAGCCTCCAATGGTTATCTTCTTTTTGTTTATACCTCGGGCCACTAAAAAGTTGGAGACATTGGTTGCCCTGTTTTCGCTTAGTTTTTGGTTGTACTCCTTGTTTCCTTGATTATCCGTATATCCATACAATTCCAGTCGGTGATTGGGGCGCCGCTGAATGTATTCACTCAATTCTCTCAAATGTTTTTGCGACGAGTCGGGTAATACATAGGAGTCGGAATCGAAGTTCACGTTGGTAATCTGAAATCTTTCGGCTTCTGCATCGTCTATTGAATCTTGCCTTTCTTGCTTCACTAGAGCTGCCGATTTTACCGGCGGAGGGCCATAGAGCAAACTGTCAAAATTGAAACGATTGCTTATATCTTCATAATTTTTAAACTTAGGTTGCTTATCATCACGACTGCTATTGAAAGTGCCTCCGGCAAGAAAAACGCCACTATCGTAGCTATTATCGCCTACATCGCCAATAGCTATTTTGATATGATATTTTTGATAAGGTATTACGTAGCACCAAGCTTCCAACTCACGGGTAAGGCCATCATACTGCAATGCCTGCATCAAAGCTGGATTAAGCTTTTTTTGCTTCTTTTTGTTAATCTTAAAAGGTATTTCATACTTTTCGTTCTCCTCTTTTTTACCTGCTGTTTTAGCCTGACCCGGTAATACTTTGGTGGGTTTTACATCCATAAAGAAATCATTATCAACAAAACCATTTTTGTTTTCATGTTGATTGATAGAATTGATTGAAATGGGGACAATAGAAAGTGGAAGCGTAGCCAAGTTCTTAGAGCGATATTTTGGCCCAGTGATAAAAAAGCCGAAGACATCATTGTATCTCGAATCAACATACTCCGGATATTCTTCACTCCCGAACATATAGGTGAAGGATATTTTATTGTTTAGCGGAATAAAATCGAATTCCAAAATTGCCGCATCAAAAGACATGTTATGGGCTATTTTATTGAGGTCTTTATCCCCTTTAAGTTTGCGTTGGGTTTTTACATCTAGAAATCCGGTGGTGGTATAAGGGTAGTTATTGGGCCCAATGGCATTAAAGGCACTGCCGGTGCTGAGCAGTATCCCATTGTCTACATCAACAATAGGTGACGAAAACGAAAAGTGAGCAATGGCCGCTTTATTGCCAGAGTAGGTAACATTGCCTACGCGAACGCCTTGTCCTAATAAAAATTTATCGACAAGTTGCTTAGGCGTAAAACTAGTGTCAATATGCAATTGTCCCTTTACAATTATTTGTGAAAGGCAAAGCATGATGATTACTAAAAAACGAAAAACTATATTATGTTGATTCAACGGGGGTTTGAAATTAATTTTTTCTGATCTCTGCTGCCAATTCAGTTTCCAATCGCTTCATCAACTTCTGCATTAACTTGTCTATTCTTTCATCGGTCAGTGTTTGGCTGGGATCTTGCAGTGTAATGCTTACCCCAAAACTCTTTCTACCTTCTCCCAGTTTTTTGTCTTCAAAAATATCGAACAAACTAAGCTCTTGAAGCAAATCACCGGCTAGTTGTCTGGTTATGGCTTCAATTTTTTCATAACGAATGTTCGTACCTACAATCATTGACAAATCTCGTTTGACGGTTGGAAATTTGGATACCTCTAAATAACTCACTTTTTGCCTAAAGGCACATTGCCAAACCATATCCCAATCTAGTGAGGCCAACCACACTGTTTGCTTTACGCTAAATTGTTTCAAAAGGTTATCGTTGGCTGCTCCTAACACGCCCAATTTCACTTTTTGTTGATTGAAAATAGTAAAAGCAGGATGGAGCATTTCATGTTCTGTTTCCATTAATTCCAAGCCGCCAATTCCTCCCTGGTGCATCAATTTGGCTAAATGAGATTTTAGAAAATAGAAATCGGCTTCAGTTGCTTTGGTTTGCCATGAAAGTGTGCTTTGGTTGCCAGAAACAGCCACCAATAGTTCATTTTTTTCAGAGTATTGCCCTGCGCTTGTCTGACTATATACTTTGCCAAATTCGAATATTTTTAAATCATATTGCTGGCGATTGGCATTGTGTGCTATCACCTCCATTGCCCCATGTATAAGGCTCATTCGAAGCATATTCAATTCGGTATTAATGCTGTTGAGCAGTGGAACGGCTTCTTCTAAATTAGAATAGTAGCTTGATTTGGTAAGAGAGTTATTGAGAATCTGGTAAAAGCCGTTTGCTGCCAAAAAATGAGCAGCTTTGGAATTAAAAGCAGCAGACTTGTTGTGTGCAGCAATTGGAATTACAGCTCTGACGGCCTTGGCCATTGGCAAATTATCAAGTCCATAAAGCCTAATTATTTCCTCTACCACATCGGCCTCCATGGTGATATCATTTTTACGAAATGGAACTTGAAGGGTAACTTGTGTATTGTCTTCCTTCATGATTGTAAAACCTAAATTGTGCAATAGTAGCTTGATTTTATCTTCAGGTATATGGAAGCCAATTAGTTCATCAACTTTTTGGTATCTAACCGCTATAAGTTTGGGCTGCCACAAAGTAGTGCCGGCTTCGACTATTGAACTATTTATTTTGCCTCCGGCTTCATCACAAATCAATTGAGCTGCGTACTGAAGTGCAAATTGTGTAAGGGAAACATCCACACCTTTTTCGAAATGAGTGGCGGCATCCGTTCGCCATCCATGCCTGATTGAACTTCGTCTTATTGTGGTAGGTTCAAACACTGCACCCTCAAGAAATATCTTATTTGTATGCAGATTAACCCCCGAATTTTGACCGCCAAATACACCTGCCATGCATAGAGGGGCTTGGCTATCGCAAATCATGAGATCTTCACCGGTGAGCACTTTTGTGACACCATCTAATCCTGTAAAAGGGGTGCCCTCAGGCAGTGTTTTAACAATAATTTTACCACCTTTAATACAGGATGCATCAAAAGCATGCAAGGGCTGTCCAAATGTGTGAAGCACATAATTGGTGATATCTACCACATTATTAATTGGTTTCAATCCTATAGATAACAGAAAATTCTGCAACCATGGTGATGATTCTTTAACCTGAACATTGTCTATTACCAACCCGAAATAGGTTTGGCATTTTTCGGGGTTTTGAATTTCCACCTCAATTGGGCTTCTTTCATTTGCATTAAAACCGGCGGCTTCGATTGCCGGTTTAGTTACCGTATCAGAACCAAGCCCATGTGTATGAATATATGCTTGTAGGTCGTAAGCCACACCTATATGCGAATTTGCATCGGAGCGGTTAGGAGTAAGCCCTATTTCAAAAATAGTATCAGTATATACTCCTACCACTTCGGCTGCCGTTTGATCAAGGCTTGTTGAAGGTGGTAAAACAATAATGCCTTGATGACTTTCCCCTAAGCCTAATTCATCTTCAGCACAAATCATTCCCTGACTTTCCTCACCTCGTATTTTAGTTTTTTTAAGTGTTAAAGGTTCACCATTTAAAGGGTAAATAGTGCTTCCAACAGTGGCAACTAGTACTTTTTGGCCAATGGTTACATTAGGAGCTCCACAAACTATTTGCAAAATCTCAGAACTGGTATTAACCTGTGTTAACTTTAGTTTGTCAGCATTGGGATGAGGTTGACAAGTAATAACTTCGCCAATCACAACACCCTTTAATCCTCCTTTGACCGATTCATACAGGAGTACATCCTCAACTTCCAGGCCCATAGATGTAAGCATGGCCGATATTTGGTCAATTGAATAGTTGAGCGGAATAAGCTGCCTGAGGCGGTTAAGTGAAATTTTCATTTGGAATCACTAATCAAAGTGAGGCACGAAGATAAATAAACCACCTGCATTTACGGATTATGCCTTTCCACAAGTTTGTTAGCTATTTATTCTCAAATGCTTCTAGAATAAACTATCTGTTTATTACATTTGGGCGCAATTGAAATTCTGAGCATGATATCCGACCTTAAAGATTCAGTTATTTTTAACGAACAACCTAATACAAAGTCAGCAAGATTGGCTGCCCCTAGGGATAAGGAAAGCCTGGAAAAGGAATTGGAAGCACTCATCCATAAGGTGGATGAACATTACTCAGTTTTTGGAAAGCAGGTTTATCATAAAATATTAAATAGAAGCCTAAACGATATTTTTTTGGTGTCCGAATCTCAAAAGATTACTGGTCTTTATCAGCCAATTAACCACGTAAAAGACGAGCTAACCAATCTGACGCTGTCTGCTATTCGCGGAAAAAAAACTAACACTTGCCCACACTGCCATCAACCCCATCATCCGGAAGACAACTACTGTTTTTCGTGTGGCTATAATTTGAAGTCGAACTCACTAGCCAGCGCTCCTTTACGTTGCAATTCGTGTGGCAGCAATTTAATTTCAGGAGCCATGTTTTGTACCTCTTGTGGCATGCAGGTTGGCTAATTTTTATTACTTTTATTTCCTATGATTTTTTGCACCAATTGCGGCCAACAGCTCGAGGATTTTCATACCTTTTGCACTGCCTGTGGCTTTCCGGTAAAATCGCCTTTGGAAGCCTTTGAAGGCTCAGAAAATCAATTAGTTAGTGGCATTGGTAACATGTCAACAACAGTAAGTGATAATATTGTTCAGTTAGAAAATAATGAACAAAATGAAACAAAGGAATTAGTTGAAGCTTTGCAAAAAAAAGAGAAGCAAAACAAATTATGGCAATTGTTATTACTCTTTGCTTTATTGCTAGCGGTGGCGTCAATCATGTTTCTATTTGTTGATAGACAAACAACAAAAAAGAATATTGTTACAACTTCGTATAATGTTAACTCAAGCTTTACAAAGAGTCGCTGGTATGGTCAACTTAATGCCAAACCCATTTATTTGCAAGTAGACAGTATTACAAATTTGATGGTTTACGGCTCTCTGAAGATGAATGGAGAGAACTTACTGTTCAAAGGGCCTGTTACTGAAAATACATTGGATACTGCCAAAGCTTCTTTTGTGACCATTGCAAACCTCTCACACACGGCCACGTCTAATGCAGATTTAATTAAATTGGAGTTTTTAATACCCTCCCACAAAGCAGGCCATGCCAATGGCGTATTAGTCTCAAACAACAATTTGGTTCAGGTACTGAAATTAACTAACGACAGCATGGCATTCGCCCATACTACCCAACCACTTGAGAATAACGCAATACCCAAAAACGAGAAAGCAGCTGATAGCTCGAAGGCATATGAAATCTATACATTTACTTCCCAAGCCAATTTAGATTATGTTAATTTCGACAGCCTGAAATCGATGAACGATTACCTCTTTGCACTTACCAATCCAATAGTGGCCATGCAACAAAAAGAGATGCTGAAACGTTTGTTTATTCAACGTTTTGTACATAATACTAATGCCCGGGTGATTGATCTTGCAGAAAATGGGGATCAAGTGTTTGGAGTAAATGTGGTCCAATTTCTCAACACCTTGCCAAAACAAACAAACAATTATCGTGTGGTTGATTTGTCTGAAAGTGAAACAGGTGTTAATTGTTTGTATATCCGACGTTTTTAAACTAATCTTG
Organism: Chitinophagales bacterium; assembly: GCA_036719905.1. Lineage (GTDB taxonomy): Bacteria > Bacteroidota > Bacteroidia > Chitinophagales > CAIODY01 > DAIMNW01. Next base: position 4,153 of record DAIMNW010000056.1, on the reverse strand, counting down.
ATCTCATTATTCATAAAATAATAAATTAACCATGACAGATTTTAGAAAATATTGGATTATCGGGAGCATGCTTCTAGTTTTTTTTAGTGTAGCTTGTGGGGGCGCAAAAAAAACAAGATGCAACGAGTGCCCAAAATTTTCGTATACTAATCCAGCAACAACAATAAAATCATGCTAATAATGAAAAAGTACATCCTTCTCTTAGTATTGACCTCATTGACTGTTTCAGTAATGAATTCCTGTAAATCAGGTACGGTGTGGGGCAAAACTGACTCCGGTACGAAGACAAAATTTTATAGTGATACCCGAAGAATAAAGAATTAAAGTGTAACCGAAAAGTTTTTGTGCCTTAAATTTACTGTGGGCACTTACTTGCTAAACAGAAATAAATTGAAACAACTATCTAAATTAAAGCCAACTGAAATTGGTGTGGTCACAGGCTTTAGCGATGAAATCATCGGAAATAAGCTAATGGAGATGGGTTGCCTGCCTGGTGAATTAGTTCGGGTATTAAAGATAGCCCCATTCGGAGACCCCATGGCCATTCAAGTAGCAGGTTACGAATTGAGCTTACGTATGAATGAAGCAGATTGTGTTTTGGTTCATGAAAATCCACCCGAAGTACTAATTGAACTTTAATGCTTAATTTAAATAAGCCACTGGCTCATTGGTCTTTCCTCCAATATCTACTGTAATCATCTCTTGTAAAGTTGTAGAAATAGAAATTCCAACATAGTCTGGCACTATTGGAAACTGTTTGTGCTGACGATCCACCAATACAGCGAACTGCACCTTACTAGGAGCAAAATCCATTAGTGGCTTAATTGCATAAAACAAAGTTTTTCCACTGTTGGCTACATCGTCAACCAATATTACCACCTTATTATTAAAATTTATACCTGAGGCTTTCAAGAGTATGGGTTTGCTTAGTGGATTGGCTTTATCAAGAGTTATAGAATGAACATTGGCTTTTATTCCTTTGTTTCTTTCTAATTCCTGTTTCAGCAACTCAGCTATATGAGCCCCACGGTCAATAATGCCAATTAGTTCAAAAGATTTTACCCCAAAATTATTTTCCAGTACCTGAATGGCAATTCTTTGCAACTTTAATTGAATATCGCTGGCGGTTAGGATAATTTGTTTCATTCCTTTCTAGTTGATCAATTTTTACTCATCTAAGTAAGTAAAAAAAAATAAGCTATTGATGCGAAACAACTAATTTTTTAACGCCAACATAATCTGGAGTAACCACTTTTACCAAGTAGATGCCTGATTCTAAGCGACTAGTAAAAATTTCGGTTTCCAGAAAGGATTCTTTAATGGTGATAGATTTTTTCTCCATCTCGGCGCCCTTCATGTCGAAAATAGTTAAAGTGCCATTTGCATGGGAAATATTGCCCGGCAGATGCAGATATAAATGAGTTGAGGAAGAAGCCGGATTGGGTATGAGTTCTATTTCAGGTTGGATTGGAGAAATCATATTAGGAATGTTCGACAAATTCTCCTTTTCTATTTGTTGTTCGTATTGCAACTTAGTTAACGAATTAAACTTCACGGTAAATGTTTGACCCATTTTGATGTCAGGCTCCACAAACGGAATATGATTAATAGGCATACCCACAGAATAGGCGCCATCTTGCTCATACACTTCACTATCAGGCGTTTGATTGGTGGCACCAGGCTTTGAACTTGCGCAAGTATTATAAATAGTGATGGGCGAAACGGCTGTGGCATTGCCGGCACAAATAACTTTGTACCAAAACTGGTAGGATGTGTTAGGCGCTAATTGCATGGATGGAGGCGTAGTATAAGAGTTAGTTGATAGAGTTGCGCCATAATAACTGCTGCTGCCAACCACTCTCCAATACAGTCTGTATCCATAGGGATTGAGCGCTGGTGGCAAAATTGGCCAGGTAACATTAACTAACCGACAAGACGTTCCAACTGGAGTTACAGACGGCCCATTGGTAATATTTGTACTGTTGCAACCGGTCAGAGTAGTTGCATTTACTGGAGTGGAAAAATATTTTTCGACACCGGTTGGATTGCATTGGTACAGGCTCCAAAAATTATAAGTGGCTCCTGATAGTAGATTGTTGATAGTAGAAGTGCTTAGATTATTAACTTGAACATCGCCGTAGCCATTCACTCCTAGTTCGGTGTAACGAATTCGGGTATTATATTGATTGCCAACCGATGGCAGGCTTAAATCAACAGAGCCATAGGTAACTGTGCCAATGGTAGGGTTAGGTGCATCCACGTCTATCTTAAGTCTAAACATACCGCTTACGCCTGATTTGCCTGCCAATTGTATATAATAGGAGGCTCCGGCAATATATTGTGAGCTGGTGAGGGAAATTGAGGAAGTTAAGTTAGTTGCACTTACATCATCATTGCATGCAATTTCAGTAAACGTAGGAGAACTACATGGCCCTGTAACAGAATAAACAGCTATCACAGTATTAAAATTGGTAGTTGCTTGATTGGTACTTATGTTAACGGTCATATTGCCACATAATGGTGCTTGAAATTTATACCAAACTGATTTCGCATTAACACCTCCAATCGAAGCACAAGATGGAACCGGCTCAAATGCTTCGGCAGTTGCAGTACCGGTGTTGCCATTAATTATCAGGAAATTGGGGTCGTTCGAGTTATTAAAATTGTTCAAGCCAAGATTATAACCACCGCCTGCCTGCATCGAGGAACATAAATTATCATTGCTAGGTGCGTTACCAATGGGTGGCAGGCAACTTCCATCGTTGATTTGCGAATTAGGATTGTAATTTGCTGAACCAGCCACTGTGCAGCCTTTGCAATTGAGCATTTTGAAAGCATCAATTTTACCATAGCCATATAAATAATTAGGCAACGTACCGGTAAAGGCATCCGTTTTAACACACGTAGTCATGCTGGTTTTAATATCACTCCAATTGGCTGTTGGATATTTCTGCAAATAAAGTGCAACAATGCCTGCCACCGCAGGAGAAGCAGCTGAAGTTCCTCTTAATGGACCATGCAAACTGTCCTTCGAGACATTCTGTGGGGCATTAATTTTTGCCCAATTAATCCAATATAAATCATTAGCTGCCAGTGTCCATTCACCTGATGCACTAATGTCCGGCTTTTGAGCACCCGTACGTGTAGGGCCTTTGCTACTGGTATAGTAAATTTTTCCAACTGTATGATTATCGCAATTGGTAATGGTGTTGTTCATGTTTAAGTAGCTCCCTCTATTTAAATAATTGCCTACCGAAATGACTTTCGGCGAACAATTCCAGCCACTCACTATCGTCTGTTCTGTATCGGGCTTGGCATATTTCACAATATCGGACAACTGGGCCGCTGTAGGCAAGCCAGAATAGACCATGTTTGATGAACCCACATGATTTAAATCGCTCCAAACATCAAATTTGCCAGTCCCCTTGGTAATAAAACTCCAATTATAGTTTGTACTATCGAGGGTAACAAACACATACATAAAATATTTACCGCCCTGCTTCTCACAGTATGATTCTACAATTCCTAAACGTTGATTGGAAGCATTGCGCACAGTGTCGTAACGAGTGTAAGAATTTTGTGTAGACATTTGATAATCGGTAAGTACACTGAAATAAGGCGTACGCTTACGATGTGAAAATCCTCCAACTACTTTATCAGCTCCAAAGGCAAACTGTGCGCTATTCCAGTTGGCATAATCGCTATATAATTCGTAATAAATAATTGACTGACCGGCATAATTAAAACTCTTGAACCAGGTATAGGCTGAATCAGTAGTAGGAATAGTGTATCCTAAGTGAAAATAAGCTCCACCACCATTGCCACAGGCTGCTACCATCGCTCTACCGTTTTGTGCTGTAAGCAATCCTTCAATTATTTGGGTAGCCAAATCGGTGCCGTCATGCGAACCGCCGTACTCACCAAGGCTGGCATTCAATACGCAAGGTTTTCCCATGGCTGCTGCTTTAGCAAAGCAATAATTGGCGGCATCGGCAACGCAGGTTGAGAAACTGTTACCTGTAACTCCGTTTAAATCAATAGCACAAAAAATGATATCACAATTATTGGCAACTCCTCTATAAGTATTCACATGTTGACCAGAGCCACAAGCTATACCAGCTAATTGAGATCAGTGGCCATAAAAGCCATAATC
>DAIMNW010000236.1:0-3387 GCA_036719905.1 Chitinophagales bacterium | reverse complement strand
TACCGGCAGCTGTAAGCATTAATTCTTTTTTCAGTGCAATACTGGACTTGTTTCGTTGTGGCATATTGGGTTATGCTGTTGGGCAATTCAAATTTCGACTTTATTCTTAACAATTCCAATCTCAAAAAAACAAATACGTTCACTCATCACTTTTAATTAGTTTTCTTTGTGGAATAATTCTTGCAACAGCATCATATTACCAAAACAAAAAAACAATTATGATAAAACTAATCTCACTTGCATTTTTAGCCTTGCCATTTACACTTTTGGCAGATAATGAACTAAAAGTAAAAGCCAAACCGGAAAGCGCTACTGTTTATTTACAAGGTGCCGAAATAGTCAGTCATTTTAATACCGCTATTCCAGGTGGCACCTCGATTGTTCTGGTTCAAGGCTTACCGGTAAATTTAAATCAAAGCACTATACAAGTGGGCTGCACAGGTGGCGTTACCATTCAAAGTACTGAATTCCGATTGAATTATCTGGATGCAGCTACCAAAACCCCAAGGCAAAAAATGTTGGAAGATTCGGTAGAAATAGTGTCCAATCAAAAAATACGATTGGCTAATGCCAAACAAAATAATACGGATCAGATAAATATTTTATTGGCTAATAAAACCGTGGGCGGCGCCAATACCGGACTTAATGTGGCTGAGTTGCAAAAGATGATTGATTATTACAATGTAAAATCAATGGCTTTGAGGAATGATAATATCGAGATAGATATGAAGGATAAAAAGTTACAAGAACAACTCAACCGTTTAAACAATCAATTGGCCGAAGAAAATACCAAGCACGATCAGCCACAAGGCGAAATAGCTATTCAAGTGATGAGCCGCCAGCCACTCAGCAGCGATTTTTCATTAACCTATATGGTTACCGATGCCGGCTGGAGCCCTATCTATGATTTGCGTTGCGAAAATGTAAAATCGCCTTTGAAACTTTCCTACAAAGCGCAAGTATGGCAAAATACCGGCGTAGCCTGGAACAAGATGAAACTAAGTATAAGCACTGGCAACCCCAATGTAGATAATACCAACCCAGTATTGCAACCATGGTATTTGCAATATGTTCAGCCTATGATTTATCGAACGAAAAACACCTACTCCTTAAATCAAACAATGGCGCCAGCAGCTGTGGAACGAATGGATAAAGTAGAGATAAAAGGGGCTCGTGATGAGTCAACAAAATATGAAGCCGGTGGAGTGATGGAGTACACCACCGTAACTGAGAGTCAGCTTAACGCTACGTTTGACATTGATCTGGCTTATGATATACCTAGCGATGGCAAACCGCATATGGTCAACATGATTGACTATGATTTACCAGCCACCTATGAATATTACGCTGTACCAAAATTGGATAAGGATGCATTCTTGCTGGCACGAATTACCGATTGGGAAAAATTAAACCTATTAGCAGCACCCACCAACATTTTCTTTGAGGGCACTTATGTTGGACAAAGCAACATCGACCCTCAGAACACACGGGATACATTAAGTTTTTCATTAGGACGTGATAAGAAAGTGATTATTAAACGCCAAAAGGTTACTGAATTCTGCAGCAGCAAATACATTGGTACCAACAAGAAAGAGGAATTAATGTTTGATATCACTGTTCGTAACACGAAGAAAGATGCCATTAATTTGACTATTCTTGATCAATACCCAATTTCCACAGATAGCAATATTGAAATAGAACTTCTTGAAAAAAGCAATGCCATTGAAGACAAGGAGAAAGGTCAGCTAAAGTGGAAATTCAATCTAAATGCAGCTGAGAATAAAACCTTACGCATGGGCTATCGGGTAAAGTATCCTAAAGATAAAGTGATTGGTGGGTTGAATTAAATTTGAAAAAAATGAAAAAAGGCACTTACTCCATTGAGCAAGTGCCTTTTTATTTTGTGTTAAGTTACTGGCGATTTAATAATTGAATTCCTATTCCACAATTGAGGCAGTTTTTATGAGCGCAATATTCATTCTTTAATTCAATGAGCGCCATACTATCTAATGATGAATTGGCTTGCACATGTAGCCGTTGCCAACCCGAGATAATTTGATTTCGCTCTGCCTTCATTTTTTCTAACCAATCGAGTGCTTTTTGTTTTAACGCATCATCATCGCGATGTACACCATAGGCGAACAAACAAGGAATCACCGCATTAATCAATAAACTTTGGATAGAAGTTGGTCCTAATTTTTTTGTCTGTTGAGATGAAATTACATTTGCCTTGTAGTGGGTTTGCCAATAATTGCTGGCGCTTACGTCGAACATTTGAGCAGCTTCCTGCCACGTATCACAGGCAAGCAATTTTGAAAACAAGTGGCTGCTGTTGTATATCATCGTAGCAAATTGTGATAGGCGAATACTTGGAAAATTTTGCGGTCGCATTCTACTAAATTTCCAAACGGAAATAGATAGTGGTTGCAATTGGTGCTTGTGTTGCAAAAATTGATATTCTTTTTGCAACTGTGTCATATACACATCTTCCATTATTTCATTTAAAAATCCGGCTTGACCAAATACTATCGCTTCAATTTGATGGAAAGAGGTTTTGTGTTTAGCCAGAATAATTACCGGCAGCGATTGGGCAAGCATTTCGAATGCCTCCGCATTTACTTTCATACCAAATGCTTTGGCTAAATATTCATAGAAAGTTTGCTCCCAGTTATTTTTATTTTGTTGTAAGGTTTGAAGAACCAGTCCTGTCTTTCGTTGCAAGCGCTCTGTAGCTAGTCGGATTAATTGCATAGGCAACAAATCCATATCATAATGATGAAAAATATTCTCACATGGAATCCATGCTTCGCTTTTTAATAAAGTATCATAATTGCGAATGAGGTGGAATGGGATTCGACCATTTAATACTAAGGTGGGAAGGGACTGACTGCTGGGTTTATCATCATTATAAACTACATGAAGAATTACATTTTTATAAGCAGCATCCTTCTGATGCCCATGCTGATCGTATTCTGAACTCTGCTTATGAATTTCAATATGTCCCGACCAGGTAGCTGCCCCCATTTTTATTTTGGCATTTAAGAAATCGGGACCGGCATTGTGATTATGGAATCCGGGATGGATAATTTGAAGCGATTCACCCTCTGTAGTTTGCAAACCCTTGTTTTCGAGCAAGCGATTTTTCCAAATGAAATGAAGAAAATTTTCTTTCATCAAAAACCAATTGAATTATAAAAATCTTACCACAGAATTTTTTAAGAGCGACTTAAATTCTGCCAGCGGAATCATATTTGGGCCATCGCTAAGTGCCGCTGATGGATTTTCATGCACTTCAAAAAAGAAGCCTCGAACACCTACTGCCGCAGCGGCTTGAGTTAGATAGGGGGCGTATTCACGATTTCCGCCACTACTTCCATTATTTCCACC
>DAIMNW010000055.1:0-12122 GCA_036719905.1 Chitinophagales bacterium | reverse complement strand
ATCGTTTACCCGTGTGGAATTTAGCGCTCACTTAGCAGCCAGGCCAATTGGGCCATGCAAGCAGCACCCATTTCTAATTCTCTTTTATTCACATTTTCAAACACGTCGTTGGCGGTATGATGGTAATCAAAATAGCGTTGGCCATCCACTTCCAGTCCAAAGGTGGCAGCACCCAGTTTCTTTAGTGGATTAATGTCGGCACCGCCACCCTCGTTTCCGAAATAATAAATTTGATAGGGTTTCAATAATGGTAACCAGCGATTTAGTTTTTGTCGAGTTAGGCTATCACAAGATGCGCCAAAGGAAAGAGGGGCAAAACCACCTCCATCACTTTCTATAGCTGCTATATGCTTTTCATTTTTAAGTTTGGCTTCTTCGGCATAAGCTTTTCCGCCGCGTCCTCCATTCTCCTCATTCATAAAAGCTACGGCCCTAATAGTTCGCTTTGGTTTTATCCCAAGGGCTTTAAAAATTCTGATTACTTCAATTGCCTGAACCACTCCGGTTCCGTCATCATGAGCACCTTCAGCCAAATCCCACGAATCCAGATGCCCACCTATGGTGATAATCTCATTTGAATGTTGAGTGCCTGTAATTTCACCTATCACGTTATACGATTTTTCATCGGGTAACATTTCGCAGTAATCTTTCATAAACAATTCCAAATTTGGATCTGTTTTTAATTCATTGCTTAGTACTTCAGCATCCATGGTAGAAACAGAAAGAGCAGCAATTTTTGGATATTTATCATCATAACCCATAGCCCCGGTGTGAGGAAATTGGTCATATGCATGAGTAGAGCTACGGCAAATAGTGGCCACTGCACCATAATGAGAGGCTTTCGAGGGCCCTCCCCAGCGTTGATCCACTGCATCACCATAAGCCGCTCCGGGGTCGAGTAATTGTGGCTTCATAGGTCGATTAAAAAAGACAATTTTATCGGTAAGTTTACCTGCCGCTCCTAGTGAATCAAGTTGCGACCACCTGAGTATTTCAACCACTTTAGCTTTAACACCTGCTTCTGGTGTGGCAACCGAATTGCCCAAAGCGCACACGTTCAGGGAAATGGGTGAGGCACCATTACGGTAAATGGTGGCTTCTTCCTTTGGCCCACGTACCCAATGAGGAACCATGCATTCCTGCAAACGAACTTGATTAGGAACAATCTCACTCATAGTTCTATAAGCCCACGAAACAGCCCGTGATGCTTGTGGGGAGCCACTCAATCTGCCACCTACTTCTTTACATAATTTATTAAGATTTTGATAGCACTGCCCGTTGAGCATTACCTCGTGTGAAATATTGGCCAGCATAATTGAATCGCTCGACTGAGCTAAACCAAACAAAGGCGTAATGAAAAGTAGTAAGTAATAAAGGCGCATAAGGAATAATGATTTCTGCATAGTGTCAACAAAAGTAAAAATAACCTTCATCAAGCAATTGCTTTTTATGCAGCTATCTGTCAAAGAAGCAGTAGGCATAGCCCACTATTTTTAAAATAACTTTGGGACTTGCAGAAACACTAACTCAGAGTAATTAATTGGAAGTGTTAAAGGTACCCCTCCCTTCTTCAATACACAATTACCCTTGATGGTGACTTTAACTTTTCCTTGTTGCATGCTATTCCACATACCTTTTATAAAACTCAAAGTAAGTTGACCGGTAGCCACTTCTACGGTGAGTGGTATGGTAAACTCCGATGCACGAAGCACCTTGGTTGGCATACTCTGAATTGAGGTGCCAAGTAATCTGTCGTTAATGTAAATATCCAGATGGCTACTAAGCAACTTAATGCCGATTTTGTTAGGATTATACAATACAACGTCAGTTTTAAAAATGAGTTGTTGGAATGAGAATGCGGCAAATCGGAAATTTTCTAATCGCTTATACTCCGGTTCTTTAAAGGGTGCACAAGAGAAAAATGTAAAAAGGAAAAGTATGGTAATGCCCTGCTTCAACTAAAGTTGTTTTATATTGACAAAAATATTGTTTGAATGATTATCTCGGTAGATGAAGTTTCAAACACCCAATCCCCTTTTCGTTACATTTATACCTTAAATGAATACGAACGAACACCAAAAAAGCAACCATAGTTTATTCAACTGGTTTATTGTACTCATACTGGCCCTCACATGGGGCAGCTCATTTTTATTGATGAAAAAAGCCATGATGGGCTTTTCTCACAATCAGGTGGCAGCCTTGCGTATTTCTATCACCATGCTTGTTTTACTGCCTTTTGCTTTTATACATTTTCATAAAATCCCCAAAAGCAAATTAAAGTATGTGGTTCTGAGCGGTTTTTTGGGAAGTGGAATACCGGCTTTCTTATTTACGGCAGCTCAAACTCGTCTCGATAGTTCGATGGCTGGAGTTCTAAATACGCTTACGCCTGTTTGGGCATTGTTTATCGCCATGTTTTTCTTTAAAATGAAGGCCAAGGCAATGCAAATAATGGGTATTGTGATTGGTTTTGTTGGTGCAGTGAGCTTAATCATTTTTCATAAAGGTGGTGTTGATAACAAAAATTTGCCTTATGCATCGCTTATAGTGGTTGCTACTTTTATGTATGGCATGAATCTGAACCTACTTCGAAATTATTTAAAGGAAATACATCCGCTACACTTAGCATCGGTAGCCTTTGTTATCATTGGAATTTTGAGTACCGCCTACCTTCTCACCACCGATTTTTTAGCAAGAATTAACCATGAGCCTGCTGCTAGGCAAGCAATTATTTATGTTATTATACTAGCAGTAGCAGGTACCGGCCTGGCTTCTATTGTATTTTACTATCTTGCACAAAGAACCTCAACTTTGTTTGCTGCTATCACCACTTATTTTATTCCGGTAGTGGCTGTTGGATGGGGTGCCTTAATAGGAGAGTCTGTTGGCATTATGCATTTGTTGGGTTTAGCACTTATCTTACTCGGGGTATTTATGGTCACTAAAAATTAAAGAAAAATAGTGGCCCGGTATTTAACACAAGATGCATTACCGTAAAAAAATAAATTACTCTACCTTTGTAAAGTTATGATGATAGAAATAGTAAAATCAAAAATCCATCGTGCTACGGTAACCGACGCCAACCTCAATTATGTAGGCAGCATCACTCTGGATCAAGCCTTGATGGATGCCTGCGGTCTGATAGAATACGAAAAGGTGCAAGTGGTTAATAACAATAATGGTGAACGTTTCGAAACCTATGTAATTACTGGTAAGCGGAATAGCGGTGTGGTGTGTCTCAATGGGGCAGCTGCCCGATTAGTTCAACCGGGCGATATTGTCATCATTGTTAGCTATGCCACCATGGATGCGAAAGAAGCTAAAACATTTAAACCATCCATCATTTTCCCTGATAGTAAAAACCGACTTCGGAAAAAATAATAATGAAGAAAATTCTGACTAATGTATTCAAGTTTTCATTTTTTTTAGGTTTAGGAATTTTTCTGATATGGTGGGTATTGCATGGTTTGTCCGATGAAGATATCAAGCAGATGAAACAATCATTTGCAGGTATTCACTACTGGTTGTTTATTCCATTGGCTGTTATTGGTTTCTCATCTCATTTTATTAGGGCATTGCGATGGAAACTATTACTGCATCCGCTCAATTATCATCCGTCCAATGCGAACACGTTTTTTGCAGTGATGGTTGGATATTTGGCCAATCTGGCATTTCCACGATTAGGTGAGGTAAGCAAATGTGGAATTCTTAATCGGTATGAAAAAATTCCAATCGACAAATTGATAGGCACCATATTAATTGAACGGGTTATTGATGTACTCTGTTTGCTTACTGTGATTGGGGTTACCATATTTTTACAGCTTAACGTATTAGGGGCTTTTTTTAAGGCAAATGTTTATTTACCATTAGTGAACAGACTGAGCCATTTCTCAGGCGTGACATATCTAGTAGTGCTGGCAATTGGAATTTTATTAATAGTCATTTTAAGAATGGTTCTTAAAAGGTATAACAGCAGCAAAACCGGCCAAAGCGTAATTGAAAAAATAAAAGGGATAACTGAAGGCTTGAAGAGTGTATGGCACATGCAGAACAAGGGGCTTTTTCTGCTGTACACCATTGGTATATGGCTCAGTTATTACGGCATGATGCATTTGTGCTTCTACTGCCTTGCCGAAACCTCTGTATTAGGAATATTGGCTGCCTTGGCTTGTCTCTCATTCGGTAGCATTGGCATTATAGCCACTCAGGGTGGAATAGGAGCTTATCAAGTCATTATTATGAAAACTCTCTTACTTTATGGTATAGCTCAACCCATTGGTTTTGCTTTTGGTTGGGTGGGTTGGGTTGCACAAACACTTCTCATATTAGTCTTAGGCGGTTTATCATTAGTTTTGTTACCCATTCTGAATAAAGATATTAAATGAGCATTCAGAGCACCATAGAGGAAAAAATTTTGACAAGCGATGCCGCTTTAGCAAAATGGCTTCACATGAAGCGCTTTAAATCAGTAAAAATAATTTTTACCAATGGCTGCTTCGACCTGCTCCACGATGGCCATCTACAATTGCTTACTCAAGCCAAAATGATCGGTGGCCAGCTGATTGTAGGTATAAACAGTGATGCTTCTGTAAAGCGGCTGAAAGGACCAAGCCGACCCATTAAAAATCAGGATAGTCGTGCTTTGCAATTGGCGGCTTTATTGATGGTAGATGCTGTTGTGATTTTTGAAGAAGACACTCCCCTTGAACTCATCAAGAAAATACAACCCAATGTATTAGTTAAGGGTAGCGATTACAATACCGAAACAATTGTAGGTGCCGGTGAAGTTTTGTCGCATGGTGGTACTGTAGAAATAATTCCTCTGGTGCAGGGTTTTAGTACAACCAATTTGATTGAGAAAATAAAATAGCCGACTACTTTTTATTAACCAATTCATGCTCTATGCTCTCCTATTGGGAACGAGAAACCTTCTTTAACCAAATTGATATATGCATCGTTGGCGCTGGTTTGGTTGGGCTCACAGCAGCATATGAGTTAAAAAAAAGCAATCCATCATTAAAGGTGGTAGTGTTAGAAAGAGGCACACTGCCCTATGGTGCCAGCACTCGTAATGCCGGTTTTGCTTGCTTTGGCAGCTTAGGCGAAATAGCGGAAGATTTAGCCAACTATCCCGAATCTGAAGTGATTAACCTCATTGAGAAGCGTTGGCAAGGATTACAACTGTTGCAAAAAAATATTGGTACAGCAAATCTTGAATTTGAAAGCCTTGGAGGCTATGAATTGTTTTCGAAGAATGATAATGAAGAATTTGAAAAATGCATGAGACTGCTACCCGAATTAAATAAAAAGTTAGAAGACGTTTTGGGCCAAAAAAATATTTTCGAAATCGCCGACCAAAATATTCATGAATTTGGATTTGGTAACACGTCTCATCTTATTAAGAACCGATATGAGAGTCAATTAAATACTGGCGCTATGATGAAAACCCTTTTGGCGAAAGTGCAACAAGTTGGCGTTTCTGTATATTATGGCATTACAGTAAAAAAAATTAACGAAAGTGAAGTTTATTGCGAAAACGATATATGCATCAAAACTAAAAAAGTGGCTATTGCCACAAATGGATTTACCAAGCAACTTTTACCTAATTTAGATGTGTTGCCAGCTAGGGCGCAGGTGTTAATCACTGAGGAAATACCCGGTTTGAGAATAAAAGGAACGTTCCATTATGATAAGGGTTTCTATTATTTTCGAAACGTGGGTAATCGTATCTTATTAGGTGGTGGACGTAATAGCGCATTTGAAGAAGAAACCACCTACGAAATATCGCTCACTGAAAAAATACAACATAGGCTCGATGAATTTTTGAACCAGATTATTTTACCTGGTAGCCAGGTAAAAATAGATATGCGATGGAGCGGAATAATGGGGATTGGAAAAGAAAAGTTGCCTATAGTAACCAAAACTGATGATGGTATTTTTGTGGCGGCACGATGCAATGGTATGGGGGTAGCACTTAGCTCACAAGTAGGAGCTCAATTGGCAGAATTAATAGACGAAGAAAATTAAATCACTTAAGCCAATGGGAATTCCATTTCAATTAAACTGCCATTCTTTGAAAAAATAAGCATCCCGGCCAGTTGTTTTATAAGAAAAACCCCACGACCTGTAGGCTTTTCAATATTTTCAGGCAGGGTTGGATCGGGTAGGGCATTATAGTCAAAGCCAGTGCCTTCATCTTCCACCTTGCAAATCAAATTATGGTTCCGCCGCGAAATTTCTACCTTAACTTTTTTACTTGCTTCACTTTTATTGCCATGTAATATGGCATTGTTAATCGCCTCAGTTAAACATAGTTCAATATTGGCAGCTGTTTCGTCGGTTAACCCCCAGTTTTGACGAACTTGCTCCATAATAAAATCTACTTCACAAATATTTTCGGGTACAGAAGCAATTGTGTAATTAATCTTATCGGTTTCAGTTAACATACTATACATGGGAGTTGACATCAATATTTACAAGTTAGGTGGTAGGTTTGTACGCCAATGAGCACATTTAGTTGTTGCAATTTGCTTTATTTTTTTGAAATTATCAATTTATATTTTCATTTTACATCTAAATTGACAGCCCAAATCCATGGAAATAACTACTGTATCTGACTCTGCAGCTGCCAGCGATTTTTTGATGTTGCCACATTTAATATATCAAAATGACAACAATTATATTCGACCATGGGATCATGAGATTCAAGAGGTGTTTGATTCCAAGAAAAACAAGTATTTCAGGCACGGTGAGTGTAACCGATGGATTTTGAAAAATGCTCAAGGGCAGGTAATTGGCCGGATAGCAGCCTTTATTAATAAAAGGACTGCCGATAAGGATAAAGTCGGGGGTATAGGATTTTTTGAATGTATCGATGATCAATCAGCCGCTAATCTATTATTTGATACTGCGAAAAGCTGGCTGAATGAAAAAGGAATGGTGGCTATGGATGGGCCCATCAATTTTGGTGAAAAAGATAAATGGTGGGGTTTGCTGGTAGATGGATTTAAACCACCCACGTATGGCATGAATTACAATCCACCGTATTACAAACAGCTGTTTGATAACTATGGTTTTAAAACTTATTACGAGCAATACATCTATAATTATGTAGTGCAGAAGCCCGTACCCGATAAGTTTGGCGAAAAGGCAGACCGGCTGGCTCGTGACGAAAAATATCGCTTCGAATATTTGGATAAAAATCAGCTGGATAAATACGCTACTTACTTTTATGAAGTATATAATGCTGCTTGGGGGAAAACACCCGGATTTAAATCGATTCCATTAGAGCAGGCAAAAAATATTTTAAAAAAAATAAAACCCATCATGGACCCCAAATTAATTTGGTTTGGATTTTATGGCAATAAGCCAATAGCGTTTTTTATTATGTTGCCGGAAATAAATCAGGCCATTAAAAAACTAAATGGAAAGTTTTCGCTCTGGCACAAATTGTATTTTATGTATCTCCTAAAGTTCACCAAAACCGTAAATAAGTGCTTCGGGGTGGTGTTTGGTGTAGTGCCCGAGTTTCAAGGTAAAGGATTGGAAGGTGGGATAGTTAAAGCTGCTGAGAAAGTGGTACAACCACTTAACCGGTATACGGATTTAGAAATGACCTGGATTGGAAGTTTTAATCCAAAAATGATAACCATTGTGGAAAGTTTGGGTACAACCAAGATTAAAACACTTCATACCATGCGTTATCTCTTCGATAGAAATGCCGAGTTTAAAACCCATCCAGTGTTATAGTTCCCTTTTCTTTTTGTTCCCTTCGGCTTGCAGCGCAACTGTCTTTACTCAAGCTCAGGGAACTTACATTTTGAAAGCTGAGCTAATCGAAGCCACAATGATGCATTTAAGATTCAATCTGGTCATTATCGGCGCTAAACTGAAAGCCTAGCCGCTTACCTGTTTTGATTGCTGCATTCCCCATTTGGTCAATCTTTTGGAATAAGGTGATTTCCTTCACCGCATCAAAAGGTGGCACCAGAAGGTCAAACTCTATTGCATAGAGCATACACGACTCAAGTACATTTTTTACAGCTTGCGAATCAAGCAACGCATTTTCAAAATCGGTATACAAGAAACCTAATTGCCGCTTGCCTTCAACAAAATAATGGTTTTCAATATTGACAAATAAACGGGCAATGAGATAACCCACATCATTATTTCGATTGTAACGAAAAGAATCAGCCAGAAAATTGTAAACCTTAATGATACCACAATACGATCGGGTGCTATCCGCTCGTACATAATCTAGCTTATGGCTAAAGTGCGAATCGTCGAAATTGAACAAATCAGTATGCATGCTGAATATGAGTACTTCATCGCTAAAGTGAAGTTCTATTTCCCAAGCCCCATTTTCTTTATAGAGCACCTGCCCTTGCCTACCAAGTGTTTTTTCTAGAAATACAGAAAGGTCCTGAACATGCCCCTTTAAGGTGTTGAAAGCAGCCGAAGTATTTTGAAATATTTTGTTCTTAATTTCATTTTTACTTTGCAGTTGTTGGATGATAAGGTCGCGACTCATGTCATGATTTAATTTTATTAAAGAAAATCATTTCTTTCAATAAATAATTATTTTGTCACAACAATTTTTTGCCTGTTCATCGAGGTACTGTATATACCGCTCACAAAATAGACTCCTTCAGGCAAGTCGAAAATCTCAACTTGGTATTTAGACGCGGCATTTAATTCCATGCTTTTAACTGATTGCCCTAATACATTGGTAATTGTTAGATAGCAATAAAAGTTTGATTTTATCACAAAATGGCCTTGGTTAGGATTGGGATAAATAGAGAAAGCATCGGCTACGCTTAATGGTTCAATACCATCTACTCTTGTTAGATTCAATGTGATTAATGAATCGCAACCTGCCGCATTGCTAAGGGTATCATAATAAATGCCGCTGCTGGATAGCAAAGTTCCATTGAAATTATAAATACCACTACTAAATTGTGTGCTGGTTGACGAGCTTGAATGCTTGATGGTTAAATTTATTGTCAACAAACTATCGCAGCCGCTTGCATTGGGAATGGTATCAAAGTAGGTTCCACTAGTTGACCAGATTAAGTGAGTACTAGGTGAGATAAAACTATCACACGAAGTTACACTCCATGTACTTGAAGACAAGGTGCAGCGACTTAGTTTTAACACGTAGGCATCTTTATCGCCAGTTGAGTTAACATAAAAAGTATCAATTCCGGGATTAAAATCTACCGTATCATTAAATAAACCGCTGGCATAGATATTTCCAGATGGGTCAAGGGCAATAGCCCATCCACCATCATCGTCAATGGCTTCGCCAATTTCCCCTGCCCAAACTAAGTTGCCTGCAGAATCCAGTTTAGAAATAAAAATGTCCTCACTTCCTCCGGCTGAAGAAAGATAAAGCGTATCAGGTCCGGGGTTAAAGTCGGCGGTCCCCTGAAATATACCTGTGGTAAAGTTGTTACCTAAAGCATCCACCGCAATTGCATTTCCTTCATCAAAATTTACATCACCATAATTCTTGGCCCATTTAAATTTCCCGGCCGAATCAAGCTTACTCACAAAAATATCTGCACCAGTGCCTGCAGCAGTCAGATAGTAATTATTTATGCCGGGGTCAAAATCGGCCACACCTTTGAAGTAACCTGTGCTGTAACAATTGCCTGTAGCATCTACACCTATGGAGTAGCCTTCGTCGCTATTGGTACCACCAAATTGTTTAGCCCATAAAAAATTACCTGAAGAACTTAGTTTGGAAATAAAAATGTCCCAACCACCGGCCGAGTTTAAATTGTATGTGGCTGTACTTGGGTCAAAATCAGTAGTGCCTTGAAAATCGCCAATGGTAAAAACATTACCAAAAGTATCGACGGCTAATGAAAATGCATATTCTGTGGAAGCTCCTCCTAACTGGCTGGCCCATACAAAGTTGCCGGCGGTATCGAGTTTAGATACAAACACATCGTATCCGGTCGGGTGAAAGGCGTATACTCCAACTCCCGGATCAAAATCGGCCACATCACTGAAAAAGCCGGTAGTATATACACCCCCTGAACCATCAAGAGCAATAGATAAAGCTTCATCATCCATACCGCTCCCAAATTGTTTTGCCCATTGAAAATTTCCTGCAGCATCTAGTTTCACCACAAACGCATCCCAGCTTCCTGCTGAGGTTAGATTGTAAACAGTAGCACCGGGATCGAAATCGGCAGTTGCCTGAAAATAGCCGGTAACATAAACATTGCCTATGGCATCCACGGCTATGGCTCTGCCGGCATCAATTCCGGTTCCACCCATTTGTTTTGCCCAAATTAAATTACCCTGTGGATCAAGTTTGGTAATAAAGATATCATCGTTTCCTGCCGATGTGAGATTAAAGATGGAGGAGCTTGGATCAAAATCGGCCGTGGTCTGAAAACTTCCTGTAGTATAACTATTGCCATAACTATCGGCATAAATCCCAAATCCTATATCTGTACTTGCTCCACCAAAATGTTTTGCCCATTGAAAATTTGGTTGACTAGAAGCGGAATAAAAAAAAGAAATACTGGCAGAAATAAAATGAAACGTTTCATATAAAGTTCATTAAGTGCAAACTATGCCAATCTCGTATATTAATACGCCATAGCAAATAACACTCTCTCTTTACTCGGCTTGCCGCTGTAAATACATTTACCTTCTTCCTGCTTGTTGGCTAATGGAATGCAGCGTATGGTTGCCTTAGTTTCTTCTTTTATTTTTTCTTCAGTTTCGGGTGTGCCGTCCCAATGGGCTGCAATAAAACCGCCTTTCTCATGCAGTACTTTTTTAAATTCTTCATAAGAATCTACATGCGTTATGCTTTCGTTGCGGAAGAGCAATGCTTTATCAAAAATGTTTTGTTGTATCTGTTCCAGCAGGTGTTCTACTTTATCGGCCAGGCCGCTTAACTGCAAACTCATTTTTTCTTTCGTATCTCTACGGGCCACTTCGGCCGTACCGTTTTCCAAATCACGTGGGCCTATGGCTATGCGCACGGGCACACCTTTCATTTCCCATTCGGCAAATTTCCATCCCGGCGATTTATTATCACCATCATCATATTTTGCTTTTATACCTTTTGCTTTAAATGCCGCCATTAGCTCATTCGCTTTTTCGGTAACTGCTGTCAACTGTTCAGGATTTTTTGCAATAGGCACTATCACTACTTGAATAGGCGCCAGCCGTGGTGGCAACACCAATCCATCATCATCGCTATGCGCCATTATTAAAGCACCAATCAAACGAGTACTTACGCCCCAAGAGGTAGCCCAAACCAATTCCTTTTTATTTTCTTTGGTGAGATAGGTTACATCAAATGCTTTGGCAAAATTTTGTCCTAAGAAATGCGAAGTGCCGGCTTGCAGCGCTTTGCCATCTTGCATCATGGCTTCTATACAATAGGTTTCTTCGGCACCGGCAAAGCGCTCGTTAGCCGATTTAATGCCTTTTACTACCGGCATAGCCATATAATTTTCGGCAAAGGTGGCGTACACTTCGAGCATTTTTTCTGTCTCTGCTATTGCTTCATCTTTTGTTGCATGAGCTGTGTGTCCTTCCTGCCATAAAAACTCGGCAGTGCGTAAAAACAATCGGGTACGCATTTCCCAACGTACCACATTAGCCCATTGGTTTATTAATAATGGCAAATCGCGATACGATTGAATCCAACCTTTATAAGTGTTCCAAATAATAGCTTCCGAAGTAGGACGAACTATTAACTCTTCCTCCAACTTTGCATCGGGGTCAACAATCAGTTTGCCTTTATTGTTGGGGTCGGTTTTCAAGCGATAGTGCGTTACAATGGCGCACTCTTTTGCAAAGCCTTCTGCATTTTTTTCTTCGGCTTCGAACAAACTTTTGGGCACAAACAAGGGAAAGTAAGCATTCACATGCCCGGTATCTTTAAACATTTTATCGAGCACATCTCTCATATTTTCCCAGATGGCATAGCCATAGGGTTTTATCACCATACAGCCTTTTACGGCGCTGTAATCGGCCAGTCCGGCTTTTAATACTAAATCAATATACCATTGCGAATAGTCTTGTGCACGGGGTGTAATTTCTTTTGCCATAATTTAATTTAATAAAAAATAAAAGTACTAAATAGGGAC
>DAIMNW010000054.1:0-12136 GCA_036719905.1 Chitinophagales bacterium | reverse complement strand
GGATAGCCTACTTCCGCAGCTTCTTTTTTGCCGGCTTCCACACTTTCTACCAATCCGCCACTACCCGGAATGCAAGGCACACCGGCTTTAATCATGGTTTCTTTGGCCGTTATTTTATCACCCATGCTACGAATCATTTCGGGCGTAGGGCCTATAAATTTGATTTTGTACTGCTGGCATATTTCCGAAAACTTTGCATTTTCGGCCAAAAATCCATACCCCGGATGAATGGCATCGGCATTGGTTATTTCGGCAGCCGCCATTATATTCGGAATGTTCAGATAGCTTTCTTTACCGGCAGGTTTGCCTATGCATACAGCCTCATCGGCAAAACGAACATGCAGACTTTCCTTGTCGGCCGTGCTATAAACAGCTACGGTTTTAATGCCCATTTCTTTACAAGTACGAATTATTCGCAGGGCTATTTCGCCACGGTTGGCAATGAGAATTTTTTTTAACATAATGCTGTACGATGTATGAAGTACAATGTACAATGTACCGAAGCATTAAATCATAATACTTAGTACATGATACCTTGTACAATTAATTCTAGGGTTCAATAAGGAACAAAGGCTGATCATACTCCACCGGGCTGGCATCTTCGGCTATCACTTTTACTATAGTGCCATCCATTTCGGCTTCAATCTCGTTAAAGAGTTTCATGGCTTCTATAATGCATAATACCTGGCCTTTTTTGATTTTATCGCCTGGCTTTACAAAAGCAGGTTTATCGGGACCGGCGCTGCGATAGAAAGTGCCAATCATGGGCGATTTCATGGTAACGCCACTACCCGATGCTGCCGGTGCCGAAGCGGCTGGAGCAGCTGCCGCTGCAGGAGCAGGCGCAGGTGAGGCGGCTACCGGAGCGGCGGCCACAGGTGCCGGCATAGCCATAGGAGCTACGGCAGCCACAGGACTGGTTCGCGTTTTAAGACTAATTTCAAAGTCTTTACGCTTTATCGAAAGCTCCCCGAGGGTACTTTTATCAAAAGTTTTAATAAGTTCTTGAATTTCCTTCAGTTCCATGCTTTTGTTGTTTGAAAATTTGAGAATGATTTATTTGGGAAATTAAAAGTAGCAAAAGTTTTATTTTTTTTAAACTTTTACTCTTTCTGAATAAGCCCCGTTACGGGTATCTACTTTTACAAGTGTGTCATTATCAACGAAAAAAGGCACTTGAATAACGGCACCCGTTTCCAAAGTGGCCGGCTTCAGCGCATTGGTGGCTGTATCGCCTTTTACTCCGGGCTCGGTATAGGTAACCATCAGGTTTACATAAGCCGGCAATTCGGCAAATAGAGGCTTCTCGGTATCTACGTGAATACAAACTTCCACTTCCTGACCTTCTTTTAAAAAGGGATACCCTTCTACTAAATCTTCATCCATGGTAATTTGCTCAAAAGTTTCCTGGTCCATAAAGTTATAACCGTTCTCATCTTTGTAAGTGACTTGAAACTTACGACGTGTAATTTGTTGAACATCAAGGGTTTCGCCGCTATTGAAGGTATGGTCGAGCGATTTTCCGCTGGTAATACTTTTCAATTTGGTACGCATAAAAGCGCCGCCTTTGCCGGGTTTGTGATGTTGGAAATCAATCACGGTCCAAAGGTCATTTTTGAAATTGATACAAAGTCCTTTTCTGATGTCTGCTGTAGTAGCCATAAAATGTAATTAAATAGGTTAATTAGAATAAGTTGAAATGGGGGGCAAATGTAATAATTCTCTACAGATTAGCAGCGTACAATCCTGATTTGCAATAGGCATAACCAAAAGGGCTATAAACCGAGGCCTTGGCTCTAATTTACATGGTTTTTTTCTACTTGGACTATAACAGGTTCGTTAGCAAGCCCTCTACTCCTTCACAAACTTGGCCGCAAGGGCATTCCCAGTGCTATCCATGGCTTTGATAAAGTAAAGCCCAGGCGCTAACCCACTCACATCGAGTGTACTAGTTCCCTCTCCTGTGGAGAGGGTTAGGGTGAGGTTTTTTTGAATTGAGGATTTTTCAAATGAAATTACTGCTTTACAATAATTATTCTCTCAATAATATTGTTCGTGAGTTTTAATTCGGCTAGATAGGTGCCGTTAATCAACTGTGAAAGGCCGCTTGTTGACAGACTAAGATTATCTATTGCACTATAATTTGCTATCAATTGGCCGAGCATATTTTTAATGCTAATCTCCCGGATTGGAAGAATACTTTGAAAGTTGACAACAGAATTGAAAGGATTGGGGTACACCTGCGTAATTTTGTTGATGCTGACCGGCTGATTTAACCCGGTGATAAATAACAGGTAAACGGTTACAATACTATCACAGCTTTGATAATTACTCATTGTATCGGAATAAACACCGCTGCTGGTTATTGTGTGCCCGTTGAAAATAAAACCGGTACCTGCAGGGAGCTGAAAATAATATGTCTTGTTACTGTTGGAATCAATTAAGGTGGTTAGAAACACCATTGAATCACAGCCTAAATAATTTGGAATAATGTAAATACCGGTACCGCCGGTTGTAATCAGGTGGCCAAAATAGTTTAGCGTATCGCCTTGGCACAAATGAACCGATAATGATGCTGAAGATGGTTGATAAGCGGCAAGATGGAGAATTAAGACAGAATCGCAACCATGATGACTGATCAGCGTATCGGTGTATGAACCGGCAATAAAATATTTTTTCCCATGTAAGTAAAATGTATCGTTGCCACAGAGATGGGCATTTATATAAGTATGCAGTGTACTTGAAAATGTAAGGTGTAGTACAATTATACTATCACATCCTAAATGATTAGGTAACGTGTCATAATATGTGCCTCCGTTACTAATTTGCTGATTATTAAAAATAACAACATCATTGATACAAACATCTTTGGTTAGGGTGTCATAGCTATTGCAGTAAACTGCACATCCGCTTGAATTGTTACTCATACAAAGTGGCAAAGAACTAATTAGTGGGTCACAGTACGTAGTTATTTGTACATAATTCGGAATACAGCTAACCAAGGTGTGAGAAAATTTCAGATGGCTCATATTGTGCAGATACGGAAGACAAGTGATTGGGTTGTAACCACAGCTTAGATAATACAAACCTCCGGGCAAGGTGGAAAGAGGTGGTATAGATGTAATTGCATTGTATTCACATGCTAATAAACCCAATGTAGCTGGCAGGGCCGTCAAGCCAATCAATGAATCGTGAGAACAATTTAAATAACGAAGAGTAGAGGGTAATGGTGGGAGTTGTTTAATTTTATTATTTTGACATTCTAATTGTAGCAGATTGATTGGCAAACCTGGTAAAGAGTCTAATTGATTATTTTGGCACTCTAGATAAGCCAGATTACTAAATGCTTGAATTCCTTGTAGACTATGGATATTGGAATTCGCTAAGTTTAAAACTGTGGTATTTTGCACCACACCACACTGTGAATTGATACTATCATGAGTTGCATTGAGACACGATGTGTAATTAAGATAAATCAATTTGTTTCGGAAACTACTATCTGGTACAGAATACCATTGCCCATAAATAGAACCAGAGAAACAAATCAGTAAGAGAGCCAAATTAAAATAACGCATGGGCTAATCTTTGATTAATTTAATTAACTCTCCATTATTACTTTCGGCATCTATTATTTTTAAAAAATAGAAGCCGGCTGCTTGTGCAATCAAAGCATCAAGTGTATAGGAATTTGTCGTACAGTCCGTTTGAAATATACATTGCCCAATGATGTTATAGACTTGAATTTTTCGGTGCGCCATGCTATTAAATTGTATGTGGTACAACGAGTTGCTTGGATTTGGAAACAAAATGGCATGGCCCGATGCCGTGGTAGGTTGAATTCCGGCAGTCGAGGTACCATATTTGGCAACAAAATTGTGTCCAAGATATGCCTTGGCACTATCAGTAAAGGTTCCTGAAACATACACATTATCTAATTTATCAATCACAATTTGACTAATCAGGTTGTTCGGCCTTAAGCCATTGGTTCCCAAACTCAAATCGAACCAATTAGTACCATCCCATTTAGCCACTGCAAAGGCACTTGTGTATTTTCCTACTGCATCCGTTATTAAATAAAGATTATCCTTAGAATCCAAAGACAAGTCAAAAACATAATTTGCCATACGAGAAATCATGAACTGCTGTTGCAAACCAACCAACTCAACCCAGTATAATCCATTCCACTTGGCAACAAATAGCCTATTACTATCATTTGTAAATGTGCCTGCTGCATATATATTCCCCTTGCTATCGTTCGCCAAAGCAATGGTAGGGCCGTTGAAATTTTGAGTGAAAGGACCAGCATCCATTCTGCTCCAATCGTTTCCATTCCATTTTGCAATATAAAAGTGCCCTTTAGTATTCAGTAATGAATCGGTAAAAGTTCCCGAAGCGTATACATTGCCAGCACTATCGCACAACAAAGCATAAATACCATTGTTAGCTTTTAACCTATGGTTCCCCACCCCCAAAGATTTCCATTTGGAGCCATTCCAATTCATAACTTTCAAATAATTTAAGGTGTCGTGAATGGATCCGGCTGCATAAAGATTGCTCTCCGTACCTGTGGTGAGTGTGTATATATTGGCCTGAATAGTTGCGCTATCTTCGCCGCTATTCAACAGCTCATAGGTTACGCCATTCCATTTTGACATATAACATCCAGTACTATCGCAAAACTGGCTTTGCACATAAAGTTCATTGGTAGAACTGCATATCAATTGCTTAACGCGATCACTAAGTCCTGGTCCATGTTTTTGCCATTTTATTCCATCCCACTTATAGATATAGTACAATCCATCACTTTCAGCAGCATAGGCGGATGCATAAATATTATTCGATGTATCGCAGGCTAATGCATCAATGCCCGATTTAGGTAGAAATACGGTATCACCAAGTCCTACCTTGCTCCATGTCTGAGCCAGCAATCCGGTGCATAAATGGAAAAAAAATAGAATAAATAACAGAAAGTGCCTCATTGGCTACTGGATTTAAATGAATATGCAAGGTATTCCAATGTATAAGATTCATACACTCTGTTCCCATTTAAGCTACCTGCATACTTTCAGTAAGCAGAAGCGCTACCTACGCCAGCGGCATCACATACTCCTGATTAGGGCTCATCAATGCCTTACGCACCCAGCGGCCGTGCTCCTCGGCCCAGCGGCGCACTGCTAAACGCTCGGCATTGCAGGGGCCGTTGCCTTTAATAACGGCAAAAAACTCATCCCAGTTAGGGTCGCTAAATTCCCATACGCCATCGGCATTTTTCTTCAGGTTTGGATCGGGAAAATCCATACCTACTTCACGTATTTTGGGCACATATTGGTCTAAAAACTGATTGCGCATATCATCATTACTGGCCATTTTTACTTTCCATTTCATTAGTTTCTCGGAATGGACAGAAGCTTTATCGCTTGGGCCAAAAAAATGAATAATGGGGCGGTACCAACGGTTAAGGGCATCTTGCAACATCTTGCGCTGCATGGGGGTGCCGGTAGCCAGATACACCAAGGCATCGTGGCCTTGTTTCAGATGGAAACTTTCTTCGTAGCAAATGCGCTCCAAAGCCCTGCAATACGGGCCATAGGAACCCTTTGAATTAATAACCTGATTGACAATGGCGGCGCCGTCTATCAAAAAGCCAATAACCGTTACATCGGCCCAGGTTAGCGCCGGATAATTGAACACATTGCTATACTTTGATTTGCCCCTTAGCAATTCGTTAATCATTGCTTCCCGGGTTTTGCCCAGGGTTTCGGCTGCATTGTACAGCAGGTGGGCATGGCCTATTTCATCTTGCACCTTGGCTATAAGTGCCAATTTGCGTTTCATAGTAGGGGCACGGGTTATCCAGGTGCCTTCGGGCAGGGCGCCAATCACTTCGCTGTGAGCATGTTGCTCAATCATGCGTATTAACTGCTTGCGGTATTCCTTGGGCATCCAATCGTGGGCTTCTATTTTTTCCCCGGCATCTATACGGGCTTCAAATTCAGCCAGTTTTATGGGGTCTTCGTCAGATCCGATTGGAATTTTCTTAGCGTCTTCGGGTGATATATATGCGTTGCCGTACATGATGATTGATCAATTTAATCACAAATATAATCATTTCATGAAGCCAATAAAAAATGTTGATGAATGAAAGCTATTAATAAGCTCCCAAGTCCCCTTGGTTTTGCATACGCTCTACCCTGGGCTATAACTTAGTGCCAACAATATTGAATCCGGCTTGATTGTCCTGATCGGTTTCAACCAAATCAGTGAATCCGGCTTCCTTAAACCATCCATGCACTTCGCTTTCGGCATGTTTCCATGCGTATCGGGGCGAAAGCGTATCGAACAAACTTGTGGTTCTTTCTTGTACTGTTTGAGTGTGTTTTACTCCACGAAAGGTTTCATTGAGTTTATAAAACACATGAAAAATAAGAACATATGTATGCACCAGATGGTAGAGCAGTTTCGGGGGTAGTTGGGTGGTTATTTTTCGGGCCGAATCTTCCTGTAGCATAGTCCATTTATTTTTCACAAAAGGTATGAGTGGTATCATAGTTTCCACAGGCCTGTAAACCCAAATGCCAAGTTTGCCGCCTTTCTTAACGCTTGGAACGGTAGCCATAAAAGCGTTCTTGGTGTTAGGTGTATGATGCAGTACGCCCGATGAATGAACAAAATCAAAGGCCTCTGCTTTGAATGGCAGATTCATTAAGTTAGCCTGTACAAACAAAACCTTATCTCCTACCCCCATGTCATGTTTGTACAATTCGCCTTTTTCAAGCCCAAACGACAAATCTACACCCACCAGAATGCCATTTAACTTTTCGGCAAGAGTCACCGTCAACTGGCCACTTCCACAGCCTAAATCAAGAAAGTACTTACCGCTGTAATCGGCCAAAGGAATATTCATGTAATTGAGATAACGCTCTAACCTATGTTCCTGAGTCCAGCCCCAAGTGGTTTCCGATATCTTATGGTTGTTCCATTCAATGCTAAAACTTTTGAGCGTAGGGAGAAAATCTTGTGTGAATGCAGCACTTGGCTTGTCAAATACGTAGACTACTGATATAGAGGAAAGATGTTCCATTATCTCGGATTCAAAAAAGGTGGCAGCCCCGTCAAACAAACGAGGAACTCCTCTGAGAATGGGGTACAATAATCTTGATTTTTCACCTATTAAAAACCCCGTTATCACGTCAACATACCCCTCTTTTTGATTACTGGAAACTATTATCAGTTCTAAACTTTCGCCTGTTTTGGGGCAGGCCAAAAATTGGCTAAATTGACTTTTCATGTCAGTTGAATAAAAATTTTAGTAAGAAAAAACCGGTTATCATGGAATATGATAACCGGTTCAAGTAAACTTAAAATCAGCAGCTTATTCAGCTACTACTTCTACATTAATATTGCATACAATGTCTTTGTGAAGGTTAATGGTGGCAGCAAAAGTGCCCAACATTTTAACTTCCTCGGCCAAGTGTATTTTTTTACGATCTACCTCTACACCCTTTTGCTTTTTGATAGCTTCGGCTACTTGCATAGGGGTAACGGCGCCAAATATTTTACCACTAGTACCTGTTTTAGCACCCACGGTTACCACGGCATTGTTTAATTGCTCGGCAAGAGCAGTAAATTCAGCCATGATTTTTTCTTGCTTGACGGCATATTGCTTTTGCTTTTCGGCAATTGCTTTTTTATTTGATTCGTTAGCAACCAATGCCAATCCCTTAGGGATAAGGTAGTTACGGGCAAAACCCGGCTTCACCTTTAGCACCTCATTGTAGTTGCCTACTTTCTCAACGTCTTGTGTTAATATAACTTCCATTTGAATGAAACGTTTTAGTAAGGTTAGATAAATAATTTATTTCAACATATCGGCCATAGTTGGCAACAAAGCCACCTGACGGGCACGTTTAATAGCCTGAGCCACTTTGCGTTGAAACTTTAGTGAGTTGCCGGTTATACGACGAGGCAATATTTTACCTTGTTCGTTTACAAAACGCAATAAAAATTCCGGGTCTTTATAGTCCACGTATTTAATATCGTATTTTTTGAAGCGGCAATATTTGTCTTTGTTGCGGCCTAAATTTGGCGCATTCAAAAACTTTAAATCTGTTTTAGGATTACTTGTAGCCATGTTTTAATTAGGAGGGGGTTAAGCGTTAACAGATGGAGTTACAGCAGCCGCTACAGGAGCTTCCGCTTTAACCGTTTTCTTCTTACCCACTAAGCCGGCACGTTTGTCTTCGTTGTACTTAATGGCATACTTATCCAGCAAAACGGTCATAAAACGCAGCACACGATCATTGTCGCGTACAAATTCTACTTCCAGTTTGGCAACTACGTCGTGCTCGGCTTTATATTCCAGCACCGAGTAGAAGGCCGAATGTTTGTTGTCAATGGCATAGGCCAGTTGACGAAGTCCCCAGTTGTCCTGATGTACAAGCTCAGCTTTATGCTTCTTCAGCCACTTTACGTAGCCGTTAACAGCATTTTTTTGCTCATCTTCACTCAGAAGGGGGGACAGTACTAATACAGTTTCATACTGTTTGAGCATAATTGTTTGTTTTTAAATGGTTTATAAAAAATTGGACGGCGAAGATAAGCCAAAACCCCCAAACCCACAAGGAAAATCCAATTATTTTGCTTTAT
The DNA here is from genome assembly GCA_036719905.1 of Chitinophagales bacterium. GTDB lineage: Bacteria > Bacteroidota > Bacteroidia > Chitinophagales > CAIODY01 > DAIMNW01. The sequence goes on along the minus strand of DAIMNW010000054.1, from coordinate 3,490 downwards.
GAGGGCGGCTACCGCACTGGAGCAACCAAGTTGAAGGCTATATTCTCCACGAAGTTTGTAAATTCAGCTAACAATAGCAGTCATCTTCCAAGGTAATGCCGGCATTGTGGCCAATAATTCATCAGGGTAATTTGATCGGGAGTGGCGTTGATGCCTCCGCTATTAACCTCTATAAAAATCATGTATTGGAACATTTTGGAATACGGGATTAAATAAATTTTGCCGTTATTATTTTATGTATTTACTTTGCATTACAAAGTACTTTTAAACAATCATTAATAATGACCAACACACCCAATCCTCAGGAGGCACTCCATGAAATAAAAAGCATGATGGAGCGCAGCAGCCGCTTTCTCTCACTTAGCGGTTTAAGTGGTATCATCATTGGCATGTACGCTATAGCGGCCGCCCTTTACCTGCATTACAGCTACGTTACTCTGGAAAATTTAACACCTATTTACATGGTGGGCATGGGTTTAATTGTCATCTCGTTGCTAAGCGGCATTGTATTAACCTATAGAAACAGCCAGCTTAAAGGCGAAACAATCTGGAATAGTATGAGCCGCCGTTTGCTGATTAACTTTTGCTTGCCTATGCTAGTGGGCGGTGCATGGTGTTACGCATTGGTACGGCAAAGTAATTTTGATGTCATTCCTTGTGTTATGCTCATTGTGTATGGCCTTACTCTTTTAAATCTGGCCAAGTACAGCCTGGAAGAGTTGCGATATCTGGGCTATAGCGAAATGGTTCTTGGTTTAATGGTAGCTTATTATCCTTCTCTGTATTTGGAATGCTGGGTAATGGGTTTTGGCATTTTACATATTTTATATGGTGCTTATATGTGGTGGAAATACGAACGCAATTAACTCTTTAACAAGTTTCACCCCTTTGGCCAACTTTGACTATTTGTAAACTATGCATCTGATTCATACTCTTAATAAAGCTTTTGAAAACCGAATACGCTTGGGTATTATGAGTGCATTGTTAGTGAACGAATATGTTGATTTTTTGACCATGAAAGACTTATTACATATAACTGATGGCAACCTAGCCAGCCATATAGCTGCTTTGGAAAAAGTTGGTTATTTGAAAGTGGAAAAAAAATTTGTGGGCAAAAAAACAAGCACTACTTATCAGGCAACAGCATTAGGAAGAAAAGAGTTTACAGATCATATAGAAGCCTTGGGCAAATTGTTACAAAACAAATTTGACTGATGACCACCGCCAACTACTCTGAAGAAAAACTTTTGCGCTTGATACGAGCCTGCCTGCTATTTTTTATGGTAGCCCTTATCTTGAGTGGGCTTACCGCTTTTCCTATTGAAACTGAATTAAGCTGGCTGTTGCGTACTTTTTCAGGTTATGCTGATTTTACGATTTATAAAAAGTTGAGTCAGTTTTATGAAGGGGTGGCGTATACCAATGCCCACTACCCTTTTGTAATGTATGGCTGCGATTGGTTGGCGTTTGCACATATAGTAATTGCTCTCGTTTTCATTGGCCCAATAAAAAATCCGGTAAGAAATATTTGGGTACTGGAATGGGGCATGCTGGCTTGTGTTGCTATATTTCCATTGGCGTTTATTGCCGGCCCTGTTAGGGGTATGCTATTTTACTGGCAATTAATCGATTGCTCATTTGGCGTATGTGGTTTATTACCGTTGTGGTTTTGCCGCAAATTAATTTTACAGTTAAAAACAATAAACACTAAGCAGTAACGTTTTTTTTAAACAATCACTTTGTAATTCAAAGCACTTTTAACAACATGAAACTATCCCATCAAATACTTTATCTCACTCTATTTAGCATAGCCATGGGTTTTCTGGAAAGCAGTGTGGTCATCTACCTACGCGAACTTCTCTACGGTGGAGGCTTTCAATTTCCAATGGCGCCCATTCCGTCTCATTTGTTGTTGGTAGAGATATACCGTGAGGCGGCTACCCTTGTTATGTTGCTAATGGTTGGTATGCTTACCGGTAAGAACAAATGGGAGCGTTTTGCCTTTTTTCTGCTCTCGTTTGCCGTTTGGGATATATTCTATTATGTTTTTTTATACCTGTTTAAGGGCTGGCCATCCTCATTGTTGGATTGGGACATTTTGTTTCTGATTCCACTGCCCTGGTATGGACAGGTTATTACACCACTCATTATTTGTGTATGCATGCTACTGCTGGCTAGTATCATTCTTGACAGGAGTAAAAAGGGCTTTGAGATGAAGTTGCCGAGGCTAAGCCTTCTGGCCATGCTTTTGGGTTGTGGATGGGTATTGCTCACGTTCGTTTTACCATATGTAGCAGCTGCCAGAAGTCAAGTGCAATCTACACCCGGGCTAAGCATTCAACAGGCCCTTATCAGCCAAAGTGAACGGTTTGTACCTGTTTATTTCAACTGGTGGATGTATGCTGCAGGAATAGCCTGCATACTTGGCGGCATACTTCTCTTTTATTCTCATAATTCATCTCATAATTTAAAAAAAACTCCAACATGATTCTCTTTAAAAAATGGGGATGGTTCTTTCTGCCTTCCTCCACTATGGCTTGGGCTGTGCTGCTGCTCACCCTTGCGCTCAATGTTTGGTTCTTTGTGGTAATTGATCTTCACAGCCATTCGGTAAGCGATTCATTAATCAATTTTTTTCCATACAGCTGTAGCTTTTGGTGGCTATACGGTTGGTTGGCTGCCAATAATACCCTCTCTCATTCTTAATTTAAAACGCTCCATATGACAAACAGTAACAAGTCGCTCTTCATTCTTCTTGGCTTTACCGCCTTATTTCACGTGCTGTTCTGGCACGAACAGTTGGCTCTCAACCTGGTGATATTTCACATCTTGCTTTTGGGTTATTTATTTATTGACAGCAAAACCATTCCGAATAAAGAACCACTCCTTTCAAGTTTGGTGGCTTTTATTATTACAGGCTGGGGAGTTATTTTCTATAATTCGGGATTCAGCATTGTGATGCATATGCTTTCATTCTGGGTACTGGTAGGCTTTGTACATGAAAGTACCCTCCGAGCTAATTATCTAGCGTTGTGGCAGCTAGCTTCCAATGTTGGCTGGCAGTTTAACTCCATACATAAGTTTGGTTCAGGGTTAAAAGATAAAAATGCAAGCCTACGGGTAAGCCTTCGCTGGTTGAGAATAGCTGTTATACCTATGCTAATAGTATTCGTCTTTTATCTGTTGTATGATTTTGCCAATCCTTTTTTTAGCGATTTGGCCAGCCAATTCTTAAGTCAGTTTTGGCAAGGGTTTGTAAACCTTTTTGAAGACATTTCGTTTGTTTGGTTGCTCTTTATAATGGCCGGCATGCTTTTTACAGCCACCATTATTTACCGGCATCGAATGTCACATATCCAGGGCTTGGCCGCTTCGTTACAGGACGATTTGGCTCGTCGGAAAACGGGTGCACTACCTCCCTATATGAAATTGTTGTCGCTGAAAAATGAAATGCGAATAGGCCTCTTGATGCTGGTTATGCTTAATATAC
>DAIMNW010000235.1:0-3422 GCA_036719905.1 Chitinophagales bacterium | reverse complement strand
GGGTTTTACACCCGGTGCCAACAGAGATAACCAAAGCTCATCAACCGGTTCATCATCAAACGGTTCAACTAATTCAAAAGAAGATAAAGCGCCAGCCATCAATAAGCCGGCCCCGGTGAATAAAAACGTAGAAAAAGGCGGTTTACGCGATGCTATGGATAAAAAGGAATAGATTTTCTTACATTTGCGCCTCATTCTATTAAAACATTATAAAACTAAAAACATGATTAAAAAAGTAAGTCTGGTTATTCTGATAACCATTTTATCCCTGAATTTGGTAAGCGCTCAATCGCTCAAATTTGGTCATATCAATTCTGCTGATCTGGTGCAAATGATGCCGGGTTTAAAAGATGCCGATGCTGAACTACAGAAATATCAATCAGAGTTGGAAGACCAACTAAAATCAATGATGAGTGAATACAAAACCAAAACCGATGACTATGTAGCTAAGGAAAAACTGATGAGTGATGCTATTAAAGATGTAAAGCAAAAAGAGATTGCCGATATGGAAAAGCGCATTCAGGATTTTCAGCAGAGTGGCAATGATAAAGTAGGTGCCAAGAAAGAGGAGTTGTATACTCCAATCTTGAAACGTGCAGAGCAAGCCATTAAGGATGTGGCTAAAGAGAACGGGTACTCATACGTTTTGGATACTAGTGTAGGTGCCGTAATCTATGCTCAGGACAGCGACGACATTATGAAATTGGTGAAGAAAAAATTAAACATCACTGATGTTCCAGTTACTCCTGGCAAGTAATACTATTCTCTAACAAAAATGAAAAACGCTCTCGGTTGAAAATCGAGGGCGTTTTTTGTTTCTTTACGGCATGCTTCAAGCAAATCAACCCATCGGTATTTTCGATTCAGGAGTCGGCGGCTTAACTGTGGCCCATGCTATCTGCAAACTGCTTCCTCATGAGAATACGGTTTATTTTGGCGATACCACCCACTTACCATACGGCGATAAATCAGCCGAGGCAGTCAGAGGGTTTTCGTTACGTATTGCCGATTTCCTTTTAGAGAAAAATTGTAAGCTGATAGTGATGGCTTGTAATACAGCTTCGGCAGCCGCCTACAACGATTTGAAAAAACATATTGGCGATAAAGCCTTGCTAGTAAATGTGATTGACCCTATGGTGAGCTATGTGGCCGAGCATCATGCCAATGAACGCATAGGTATCATTGCCACAAAAGGAACAATTGGTAGCAAGGTGTATGAAAATAAGTTACAGCAAAGTAACATCAGTCAAGTAAAGACGCTTGCAACTCCATTATTAGTTCATCTGATTGAAGAAGGTTTCAGCAACCATCCGGGGTGTCAATTACTAGTAAACGAATATTTAACCAACCCTAACCTGAGCGATATTGATGTGCTTGTGCTTGCTTGTACACATTATCCTATCATAAAAAATTTGATTGAGGAATATTACCAAGGTAAAGTAGCTGTTTTAGATTCCACTCTGATCACGGCTAAGGAAACACAGAGAGTGCTCGAAAATGAAAAATTATTAAACCAATCTGCATCAATTGGCGTACACCAATTTTATGTGAGCGATTATACACCGGCATTTGAAACCATAGCTCATTTATTTTATGGTGATAAAATAAAGCTAGAGCAAAGTAAAATCTGGAATATCGAGTAGCATAAGTACAAACGAAACCAAGCTTTTAATTCGTTTACGAGCTAGAAGATAAAAACTAAAAAATCCAATGATTAGAAAAGCGCCCTGCATGTTTATCTTACTGATAGCTGGTTTGTTGAGCTTTTCCGGTAGCCTTGCCGCACAAGACTTTAAGATTAAAAAAACAAGAGGCGGTATCATCTCGTTGGGTACACGGTCCACAATAAGCGCCTTTAATGATGGTAAATGGAAAGATGTTGGAACCGGCCTCGGAGGGCAAACCCGAATTCAGTTTTCGAACAGGGTAAATACTGATTGGATGATGGATTACATTACCGGCAATATTGGTACCGTAGCCCATCGAACTGATTTGCACATAGGATGGAGTGTGCTTTACTATCTAAAAAATTACGATGTAGCTCATCTGCCGAAACTGCAACCGTTTGTATTGGCCGGCCATTGTTTCGATCATTCTTTGCAGCAAGATAATCTTGATTATAAGAATCAAGCGGAACGATGGAGTGCAGCAGCTCAGGGAGGACTTGGCTGCCACATTAATTTAACCCAACAACTCGACCTTACACCTATGCTGCAATATATGCTCCACCTTGGCACCGATATCCGAACTTCAGTAGTTAATAATAAAGTGGTTTTTGAAAGATTCAAAGGCGCCAATCTGGAAGGGCATCTGCTATTTAATGTAAGTGTGAACTATAAAATTATTGACGCATGGTAAAATATTGGATGATACTATTATTGTGCATTAATTTCCTGATAGCAGGCGCTCAAACGTCTGGCGCATCGCAGTTTTCTAAAAAAGGAATAGTGCAAAGTGCTGCTACCATTTCACCGGGATTTATGCAGCATTATAGTCAGCAAAATATATTTGTGAGTGGCCATTTAGAGTACTATCCTGAAGAGAAGGTAAGTCTTCGCGGCGATTCATATTGGTTTGTTTCAGCAGTTAATAAACCGGCCTTATTAAAACAAAACAGCATGACCATGTATGGAGCGCTTTACCATTTTACAAAAAATAAACGAGCCGATTTTTTTATGGGGATACAACCCGGTGTAACCCTTACACAGCCCAACTTGCAGGATAAAGATGGGCAGGCATTAAAATTGAAAGTAACACCACTCATTTGCGGTATAGCCGGCTTTAATTATTATGTGTGGGACTATATTCATTTTTTCTGCGATCTACGTTATATCAACAGTCGCTATTTTCAAAATGTAGCAGCCCCTATTTCACTTAACCAATTTATTTTTTCTGGTGGCTTGGGTTGGCAGATTCCAACCCAAAAATTTGTGGCCAAGAAATAGGCAATGAAAGTGCTGGCTTCATGTTTGCAGAAATTTCCTAATTAAATAGTTAGTGAACTCCCATGGCAAACGCTTATTTTTGCCATTCAAAATTTATAAAATGAATATCGCAGAAGTATTAAAATCTTTAGGAATTAAGGATCAAAATAGTGGTGTTTCAACTGGATTGCAGTGGCTACCCGGAGGTGGCCAACCTATAATTTCCTCTTCACCCACCAATGGTAAAATAATAGCTCAATGCACTACAGCCACGGTTGATGATTATGAAAAAGTGATGGCTGTAGCACAAGATGCTTTTAAAGTCTGGAGAAATATTACATCTCCCAAACGGGGCGAAATAGTGCGCCAAATGGGCGACGAATTTCGTAAGTACAAAGCCAATTTAGGCGCCTTAGTGAGTTATGAAATGGGAAAAAGTTATCAGGAAGGATTGGGCGAAGTGCAAGAAATAATTGATATCTGTGATTTTGCAGTGGG
>DAIMNW010000234.1:0-3479 GCA_036719905.1 Chitinophagales bacterium | reverse complement strand
AACCACAAATGTGTCTGCGGAGCACTGAACCGCCACTTTTGCCAAACCCGTGTTATGTGCTGCCCTTATTTCTGTCATTGTCTATTGCTTAATTAATTTAAGAGTTTGCTTTCCAGTTAGATTAATAACCTGCAAGAAATAAAGTCCGTTTTGCAAGTTTGAAAAATCTTGTTGGTCAATATTTTTGCCTGTCCAAATTATTTGCCCCATTGAGTTATATAACTGGTAGTTTTCTGATCCGGTTGTGTTTTTTAATCCTATGTGTGAATTAAATGGATTGGGGTAAATAACAAGGGCCTTTTCGTTAGTAATAATATCGTTAATTCCTGTTGTCTGGTTTAAATATAAATAATGGCATGTGTTTGCAGGAAGTCCGTTAAACGAATGTATAGTTGCCCCTTTGATTACTTTTACATCAATGCTGTCGGTTGTTCCCAAACCAAAATGCAATTTTGGATAACGCTTAGAGCGATACGATGCATCTGTTCTGATGTCGTCCATACCTAAAAGCTGCATTGTGCCATGTTTATATATTTTTACGGTATGGTCAAAAGCCCAGGTTCCTGTTGGATTTGTTTTAATATCAAGTTGCACCCAGTTATTTGTATTGCTTATATTGTTCAGGTAAACCAATGTAGAATCTGTTCCCACAAAGCCACCCACTGTACCATCACTCAAGATAATATCCTGCTTTCCGTCATTATTCAAATCACCGACATTGATATCCCGACCACCTGATATTCCGCCAATTCCGTGCTGTGCAAAGGTGACTTCGGAAAATGTACCATTTCCATTGTTCCTGAAGAGCAAAACATATTGGAACGGACCACCATTCGTTCTGTTAACAAAAGCAAAATCAACAAATCCATCATTATCGAAATCTATAGGAATGCCGGCAGCAAAGCTGAGGTATTTCTTTTGGTTTATCGGTAAATTATTTATGTATTGCAATCCCGCTTGCTGTGTTTTTTCAACAAATTGGATATTTCCGGGTGTTGAAACATTTTCATAAACACGTATGACATCTGTGTTAAAATTCTGACCTGTATATAAACTTGGTACCACCAAGCCACCAATAATAAGGTCGTAATCACCATCCTTATCATAATCCAATGGAATGGGGGCATAAGCACTCCAGAAAGTAGAATCGGCTCCGCTTGCATCTGCGCCCAATGCACTTAATGAAACATCAGAAAAACCTATATTGCCAATCGTTGATGTGTTTTTAAGTAGGTAAGCCCCCCTTGATTGATGGCTTACCCATATGGTTGAGAAGGTGTCAGGCTGATAACCTATATCCCTATAGGCAACATTCACAATTTCGGCAAAACCATCTCCATCCAGGTCTCTTGCTACGGCTCCTTTCCACTGTCTGTTGCTCCAGTACTGCGGACCAAGCGTAGGATGTACAAGACTATCATAAAAATATCCGGGCATAACGGTTTCGGCTATATCGGGACCGAACAGACCGCCCGGCAAGCCTTTGTGTATCTGATTGCCCTGCCGGTTCATAGCAAATGCAGATGCACTATGGTATGAATCTACATAGCCATCGTTGTCAAAATCGGAATAAACAACATTACGGGTTGATCCAACGGACTCATTACCTGAGTTGATAATATTGAATGTGGAATTGCCATTACAAATCCAATTGCCAAAATAAATGCCAGTATCTTTCGCCACGGTAAAGTCAAGGATTCCGTCTTTATTAAGGTCATAACTTCCAAAGCCATTAGAGTTATCTGTTTGCACAGTATCGAAGTTTTGGAATAAACCATTGCCAAGATTGAGAGCAAAGCCGAGATTGTATTTGTTGGCAGTAACAAAATCAAGCAATGAGTCACCGTTGAAATCAAGTAAAACAGTAGCCTGTCCAAGACCCAAAGGGTGTGCATACGTTAAATTGAAAATAGTTTGTGCATGGCTTTGACTTATCCAAAGTGTCAATGAGGTTAATACCGAGAGAAAGATTTTTTTCATATCGTTTTATTGCTTAATTAATTTATGAGTTTGCTGACCAGTTTGTGTCGAAACGTTCAAGAAGTAAATTCCATTCTGTAAGAAAGAAAAATCTTGTTGGTCAATATTTTTGCCTGTCCAAATTATTTGGCCAATTGAGTTTGTAAGAACATAGTTTTCATTTCCACTTGCATTTTGAAGATAGATTTTCGTGACGAACGGATTTGGAAATACTGGTCCTATCTTATCAAACACGATTGGAGGTATGCCTGTAGAAGCGCTATCACAAAGATGATTATCAAAAAAATCAATGATCAGCCGGTTGTAATCGCTGTAAAACTTATGTTCAGTAAATGCAACAGTTACCTGATCGTCAATAGCCGCATCAAAAGATGCCGGAACTGAGGTAACCGCATTGATGTAATTAGGATTAACTCTTGGATTTGTATTAAAGTAATGTTGAGCATTTAGATAACCGGCATTGTTCAGGTCATTGAATATACCCACTGCCATCGCAGCGTCAATTCCCGGAATGCGTTCGAATCTTTTAGGAAAAAGTGGTGAAGGTTCTAAAATATGATATTCTGCATCAATACCTCTGCCCGATAAAACATTATATGCTGCAATAATTTTGGGTATCCTTAACGGGTCAGCGGAAGTGTCATTTCTTGATGCTTGCCAATAAGTGGGTGTATTAGTAAAGTAAAATACGGTGTCTTTACCGGCTACACCTCCTAAAGCTGCTGCACAAAAATTTTTTACATAGGAAATGATACTGTTAAATCCACTTCCTTGTGAATGGCTAACTGCCAACATTTTTTCGTTACCGGTAAGAATATTATGGGCAACCAAAGTATCTATCATTTTATAAATACTTACAATATCTCCATTTGTAGAGTCTATGACATTGTTCACCCACTGCTTTGTTGTTCTGTTGTTACTTTCGGTAATAAATAGACCATAGCCATGGGCAACAGCATAACGGCAAAAATTCAGATTTTCAACTGCACTAACGCTGTCTGTCCATCCCGTTGCACTTCCACCTGCACCATGATAACATTGTATGATGCCTTTCATACCTGCCGGAAAGTAATAATAAAGTTCTTTCCCATTTATTTGTGTATGAGTAAATGTCCAGGGTGAGTAGGTTTGATAATTGGGAGTTAGTGTCACATTTTGAGCTGGCATAACCACCCGAATATGATATTCATTTAACGAAGGTAAAACTGTTAATGAAGGAAATGAAGAAGCCCACTGTCCAAAAACAGAATTTGAAGGATTTGGATTAGCAAAAATGTTAATGGTATCGCCTGCTTGAAAATTTCCACTGCCGTAGCCATTGTTGACAGTCAAATTGAATGTTTGGGAAAAAATGTTTAATGTTAAAAATATTGCCCCGATTATAAGTTGTAATTTTTTCATGTTTGTTGAGGGTTATTGCTTAATTAACTTGAAAGTTTGCTGTCCAGTTTGTGTCGAAACGTTCAAGAAGTAAATTCCATTCTGTAAGAAAGAAAAAT
>DAIMNW010000053.1:0-12403 GCA_036719905.1 Chitinophagales bacterium | reverse complement strand
GTTACAAACCGGGGCTTTCCATATTATTTCAAATGGGCTACTTCTTTGCCACCTTGATTACTTTAAATTCTGTACGTCGGTTGGCCTGATGACCGGCTTCGGTGCAATGATGACCATCTTTACACTCATTGATAATATTTTTCTCACCATACCCTTTCCAAGTTAATCGTTTTACAGGCACTCCCTTTTTAACCAAGTAAGTGGCGGCTGATTTGGCACGTCGCTGGCTTAATTTCAAATTGTACCAAGCTTTACCTCGGCAATCGGTATGGGAGGAAATTTCAATAGAGAAGGTTGGATTGTCTTTCATCATATGCACCAAAGAGTCCAATGTTCGGTAGGATGTTTTGCGCAACGATGCCTTATTAAAATCGTAATAAATATTACGAAGTACAAAGGGTTGCTCAATAACCAACTTGGTTAAAGCAAAGTCTTCCGAGAGGGTTTTGGTTTTTTCTTCATAGCCGGTCACCATATTGGTACTTTGGGCAAAATAGCCGGGCATGCTGGCTTTCAAAGTATAATTGGTTTTAACTCGTACACTATCAAACTGGAAATGACCATCGTTGTTTGTAACCACAGTATTGACCAAACCGTTGCGCTGGTTAATAATTTCTACTGATGCCCCTACTAAAGCTTTCTCGGTTGCCTTATCCATCACATAGCCTTCGACAGCCAAAATGGGTTCGTTTTTTGTAAATGAATAAATGCGCTCATGACCATTGCTACGATTGCTGCTCACATAACCGGTAACACCATCATTTTTCAAATAGTAGCCATAATCATCCATAGAGGAGTTGATGGGATCGCCCACATTTTCAGGTTGAGACCAGGTACCATTCACTTTCGATGTACGGAAAATATCAAGGCCGCCCATATTTGGGTGCCCATCTGATGAAAAGGTCAGTGTGCCATCAGCATCAACATTGGGGAAAGCTTCGTTGCCGGTGGTGTTAATAGTTGGGCCTAAGTTTACTGGTTTGCTCCATTCATTGTTGAGTGTATCGAGTGTACTCATGTAAAGGTCTAGGCCTCCTTGTCCATCGGGCATATCGCTGGCAAAATACATGGTAAGACCATCACGAGTAATGCTTGGGTGCATGCAACTATAATCGTCGCTATTGAATGATAACTCCTTAATTTTTTCAAATGATTCTTTATTGCCGTATTCAGCCCTGTAAATTTTTAAGTTATTGACCAGCGTACTGGTTTTCTTAAGTTTATCAGTTCCTTTTACATAATTGTTACGGGTAAAATACATGGTTTGTCCATCGGCAGTGAAGCAAGCAGGGCCATCATTATAAGCACCACTTACAGGTCCTTTAAAAGCTACAGGTGCACCCCAACTTTGATCAGTAGTATCGAACGTAGAACTGAACATATCTACAAAAGCATGCGTAGGCCATTTGTATTTTTTGGCATTCTTATCAATAGGTTCACCGGCAAAGGCAATTCCATTATCGAACGGAACGGCGCAAAAACGATCGCCCACTTTACGGAATGGTATTTCATTTATTGTATAGCCATTGGTATCGCGACGGAAACTAGCAATACTATCACATGATTTGGCCAGCATGGGAGCAAGAGGATTGCCACTATTAAGGCTATCATAGGTTCTAAACCATTCGGCAGCTTCATCGTATTTGCCATTCATTTGCAACATTTTGGCATAGTAGAAAATATTTTGTGGATCCACTTTGCCTTTTTTGCTCTTTACTAATTTGGCATAATTGGTCTCTGCTTTCTTTGGTTGATGGGTAAGCCGATAACCATCTGCCAGTTTCTGACGGGCGTCTAGATTTGTAGGTTTCTTGTCCAGATAGCGTTTAAAATAATAATTCGCTTTATCGTACTGCAGTGCATTGTAGGCTTTGTTTCCTTTTTTAAAAAATCGGCCGGCGCAGCCGCTTGCCAACACAGAAATCACCACTAACACTACCGTTAATGCTTTAATAGGGGAATTTTTCATTTAATAAAATAGATAATTCAGGGGGGAAAATAACAAAGCAAAAGTACTTACTAATTGCCAAGTATAAAAGTAGCTTACTTAATTTCTTTACCATACAAATGTGTACAACGTACGGCCTTCTAAAGTTAATCAAACCATCAGTAAGATTGCTTTCTGAAAACCAAACCTTGTTTATTTGCATGCCGAATTTTAAACAAAAATCGCTGATTGCTTCTTATTTTCGCCCATTCTAACCTGGGAATACATTATGCCTGCTTTTCACCTTCCTCATTTTATCAAACAATTAACCGGTCGAAATCAAAGTTACTTTGGGGCCGACTTGGTTAATCATTCCGAAATTCTTCAACAAGAAATTGAGGGTAAAAAAGTGCTGGTCATAGGCGGCGCAGGTACAATTGGTTCCTCCTACATTAAGGCCTTATTGCCTTTTAAACCGGCAGCACTTTATGTGATTGATACCAACGAAAATGGTTTAACAGAGCTGGTTAGAGATATTAGAAGCACAACTGACTTGTATGTTCCTGCTACCCTGCTTACCTATCCAATGGATTTTGGAAGTCCGACTGCTTTGCGTTTTATTGAGCAACAACAGGGATTTGATATTATAGCCAATTTTGCCGCTCTTAAACATGTACGAACCGAGAAAGATGAATATTGTGTGGAATACATGATTGACAATAATGTTTTGAAGGCTGAACAGCTGCTGCAACTTATTTTGAAACATCCTCCTAAACATTTTTTCTGTGTATCAACCGACAAAGCGGCCAATCCGGTAAATGTAATGGGCGCCAGTAAGAAGCTGATGGAGGAAATGGTGTTGGCGTATTCTTCAAAAATGAAAATTACTACCGCCCGATTTGCCAATGTACTTTTCAGCAACGGAAGTCTACCGGAAGGTTTTCTTTTTCGCATTCAGAAACATCAACCTTTATCGGCACCCAATAATATTAAGCGCTTTTTTGTTTCGCCGGAAGAAGCTGGACAATTATGCCTGCTTGCTTGTTTGCTTGGCAAGAGCGGCGATATTTTTGTACCAAAATTTGAGCATGGCCGCGATGAAATGACCTTTGATTTTATTGCCGAAAAATTGTTGGCTGCCATGGGCTACTCCCCGATACATTGTAAGAGCGAACAGGAAGCTAAAGGCAAAGTGAACGAAATCAATGAGGGAAAATATCCCTGCTTTTTTAGTGCAGCCGATACCACTGGTGAAAAAGGATACGAAGAATTTTGGGCCGGTGACGAATTGGTGAAAACAGATAGCTTTCAGAACATTGCCATTGTGAACTACGCCACCAAAGTCAATGAAGCAGCTCTCAGCAAAGTTTTGGGTGGATTGAATTCGCTTTTTGATTCAGGCAAATTTACAAAAGCGGAGGTAGTGAAAATTCTGGAAAACCACATGCCCACATTTGTTCATGAAGAAACCGGCAAGTATTTGGATAGCAAAATGTAATGGTCACTAATTTATTCCCACTTTTATTTAACTACGCCCATGTTTGATTCTGCAAAAATAAGTGTTATTCTAGTGGCAGGAGGAAGTGGCAATAGAATGGGTAGTGAAATTCCCAAACAATTTCTTTTACTCAATGGCAAACCTGTGCTCATGCATACCATTGAAAATTTTCATAACGCTTTACCCCTTTCACAATGCATAGTGGTATTGCCGGCTAATCAAATTGCTTTTTGGAATAAAATCTGTGGCGACCATCAATTTACCTTGCCGCATGAAATCACAAGCGGCGGTGCCTCCAGATTTGAATCAGTACAACAGGGTTTAAAACTGATTATACCTGATAGCCAACTGGTTCTCATTCATGATGCTGTACGTCCGTTTGCCACTGCAGATTTAATTAACCGTGTAGCTAATAAAGCTTTCGAATTTGGAAATGCTATTCCAGCCATTGCATGTGTCGACTCGGTAAGAGAAATTTCAACCGATGGCAGCAATCATCCTTATCAACGAGAAAAACTAAAGATGATTCAAACCCCACAAGGATTTCATCCATCCAAAATTCAGCTTGCTTATTCCAAAGCCTTCCACACCAACTTTACCGACGATGCTACTGTGCTGGAAGCCACTGGTGAAAAAATCCACCTAGTGGATGGTGAAGCTCATAATATTAAAATAACTACCCCCTTTGATCTCGAATTGGGCAAGTTGATTTTGCAGAATAAGACATAAAGAGTTTAGGCCACCCACCTTGATTTTTTCGATTGTATAAATATTTCTTGAAGTTATTTAAGCCCTCAACAGTTTATTATCTTTACAGCATGAGTAGGAAAATTGTAATTGCCATCGACGGGTTTTCATCATGCGGTAAAAGCACGGTGGCTAAGCAATTAGCTCGAGAGTTGGGGTACGTATATGTAGACTCTGGGGCTATGTATCGGGCTGTAACTTGGTATTTTTTACAAAACAAAGTTGATCTTGATGATCAAAAAGCCATTGAGCAGGCGCTAAAAGCTATTGATATTTCATTTCTCCTCAATAGTGACAACCTTCCTGAAGTGCTGTTGAATGGGCAAAATGTAGAAAAATATATTCGAAGCATGGATGTGTCGTCACATGTTAGCCCGGTAAGTACAATAAAGGCCGTGCGACAAGCCATGGTAAAGCAGCAACAATTAATAGGCGAAAAAAAGGGGATTGTGATGGACGGGCGTGATATTGGCACCACGGTTTTTCCTAACGCTGAATTAAAAATATTTCTTACCTCCAATCCTGTTATTCGAGCTAAACGACGACATGAAGAATATGTTCATAAAGGAGAATCAATAACCTTTGATGAAGTACTCCACAACTTGGCCGAACGAGATCGAATTGATAGCAGTCGAACAGAAAGCCCCCTCCGCAAAGCTGATGACGCCATTGAGGTAGATAATTCACTATTGACCCGAGAGGAACAATTACATTTGTTGCTTGCATTGTATTACATGACAATAAATGAGAATTTCAGCATTGGACGTAAACAATTAGAAGTAGAAAAGTATGTAGGTAAATATGGGTTTGAAATAGATTTCAAAAAATTAGTGCAATTATAAAATACAATAGTAAAAAGCATTAGAATCTAGACAAAACTGAAAATGAAAACATTTGATGTACCCATAATTTATAGGAGTCAGCTGATTGGAGCTATAAAAGAGAAGCGAAAAGCAAATGACAAACTAAAAAAGGATTTTTCACCAACCTGTTTAGATTTTGGACCTGTTCAAATTTTTCTAGCACGCCATTTCGGTTTCTGCTATGGGGTAGAAAATGCCATTGAAGTAAGCTTTAGAGCCGTTGAGCAAAATCCGGGTAAGAGAATTTTCCTATTGAGCGAAATAATTCACAATCCGCAGGTGAATGCCGACTTGATGAAGCAAGGTGTATCTTTCATTATGGATACGCTTGGTAAACAAATTATTGATTGGGATCAACTTACGGCCGATGATGTAGTGATTATACCAGCTTTTGGGACCACCCTTGAGAATGAAAAAAAACTTAAAGAAAGAGGTATTACCCCTACTACCTATGATGCTACGTGCCCATTTGTTGAAAGGGTATGGAACAAAGCCGAACAAATAGGCAAGCAAGATTACAGTGTAGTAGTACATGGAAAACCTAAGCATGAAGAAACCAGGGCTACCTTCTCACACAGTAATTCTTTCACGCCCACAGTGATTGTAAATGATCTAGCCGAGGCTAAAAAACTTGCACGTTACATAACAGGCGAAGAAGCGGCCGAAAATTTTAGCAAAGAATTTGCCGGTCAGTTCTCTGAAAATTTTGACCCAACATTGCATCTGCAACGAATTGGCGTTGTGAACCAAACCACCATGCTTGCCAGTGATACTAAAGAAATAGCGGCTTATTTAAAGTCGGTTATGATGGAGCACTATCAATTAACTGAACAAAATGTAGAGGAAAGATTTGCCGACACCAGAGATACTTTGTGTTATGCCACCAACGACAATCAATCGGCCGTGAGAGGTTTGCTAAGTACTGAAGCAGATTTTGCGATACTTGTTGGTGGATATAATAGTAGCAACACTTCTCATTTGGTTGAACTATGCGAAGAAAAATTGGTTACCTATTACATTAGTAGTGAAGATGAAATAATTTCAAATGACGAAATTCATCATTGGAACTTTCATAAAAAAGTAAAAGAAATTAGTCACAATTTTCTGCCCAAGAAACATCCCATTAAAATTCTAATGTCGAGTGGGGCCAGTTGCCCCGATGCAGTGGTAGAAAATGTAATCCGAAAAATAACTTCGATGTTGCCTGGTTGTAAAACGATGGATCAAATTCTACTTTCGCTCCATGACTAAACGAATAGTTTCCTGCTCAACTAACCAATTAATGATTAATTGAACGAAGGATTCAGTGGAAAATTGGCCATAATTGCATAATCACCACCCATATCTTGCAATAACGATTTCCAAAGTGAATTTTCGTCGGTGGTAAAGACGCTGTACAATTCTGCATCAGTAATAATCCAAGATTGTTCTTCTAACTCACGGTCTAGTTGCTTCTGCTCCCAACCGGCATATCCAAGAAAAAATCGAATACTACGACCGTCAATTTGCTGACTTTGAATTAATGTTTTAGCGGTATCAAAATCGCCTCCCCAGTATATTCCATCAGTAATTTCCATGCCCCCGTCAATCAATTCGGGACAGCAATGTAAAAAGTGTAATCGGTCCATTTGTACTGGTCCGCCATAATAGATAGGCAAATTCATGCCATCAAATTCAGGAATAAATTGATCCAGTGTTTCATCTGATGGTCGATTAATCACAAATCCAATGGCCCCTTCTTCTTCAATTTCACATAAGAGTATAACACTTCTGCTAAAATGAGAATCTGACAGAAAGGGCTCTGCTATTAACAATTTGCCTTTTGTTGGTATAATTTGCTGTTTCAATTGACCTAATGTTTATTTCCAAGTAGTACAAGAATAAAGAAGCAGACTAATAATAAGAAATAATTTTATCAACTAATTACCTTTGCCACCTGCATTATTCAATGAACACTGTTACCATGTCGGTCAGGACTTTACATCTTTTTGTTTTACTCGTTGTGTTGCTTTTACATGGCAATACCAGTTTTTCGTTTGGCGGCCCATTTAACAAAAGACAATCAACTAGGTTTACTAGCATTACCAAGGCCCTGCAGGCTGATAGACGTTCCGTTCAGGAATTATCACTAAGTGGTTACACACAAATGCCTAATGAGATATTTTTATTCCCGAATTTAAAAAAAATCACGTTTAGGGACCAACTCAACGAAGTACCTAAAGAAATTGTTTTATTGCGAAAACTCGAAGTACTTAATATTTATGACTCCCCAATTATACGATTACCGGATGAGCTGCTAGGATGTGTTAAACTGAAAGAAATCAGATGCTATCGAACTAAAATTTCGGCAGTTCCGGTTTTCCTCTTTCAACTTCCTAATCTTAAACGTTTGGTACTGAAAAATAATTTGATTCGTCGCTTTGACTCCATTGATGTAGCTAACAAAGTACTAACAGATCTGAACTTAAAAAACAATGCCTTAACCAACATCCCTCCATCCATAAAACAATTGGAACACCTTAGGCACCTTTATATTTCGGGCAATCCTAAAATTGACATTCCGGAAGAACTTGGTGAATTGAAGGCCCTGCAAACTTTATATGCTGATGAATGCCAATGGACCGAGATTCCGTCGCCAATTTATCTTCTAAAAAACCTTTTGTTTTTGGATTTGTCTGAGAATAAAATTGGAGCTATACCTGATCAAATTGAAAGCCTGCGGAAGTTAGAAACTATAAGTTTTCAGGGCAATCCCATCAAAGATTTGGCTGAAGGAATTTTTAATTTACCGAACTTACATACATTGGATGTGGACCGAAGTAGAGAGGTAATGCAAGCCATCTATAGTAGTTCAAGGATTTGTTTGCATTACTCGAGCAGTACAAAAGGAGATCGTGATGCCGAAGAATCTGACTGCAGCCTCGATAAAAAAATGATTTCAGTAACTGTGTTCGAGCCCAATGAAAACCAACATTAATATATGATTCATATTTATACAGATGGTGCTTCAAGAGGAAATCCAGGACGAGGTGGATTTGCAACCATATTAGTAAAAGGAACCCATCGAAAAGAAATTTCGAAAGGATTTAAGCATACAACTAATAACAGGATGGAGTTGTTAGCTGTCATTACTGGGCTTGAAGCATTGAAACAAATGGGTGAAGAGGTAACAGTAACCAGTGATTCCAAATATGTAGTTGATGCTATCAATCAAAAATGGATTTTCGGTTGGATAAAAAAGGATTGGAAAGGTGTAAAAAACAGTGATTTATGGAAACGGTTTTTTATCGTATATAAAAAACACAAGGTAACCATGAAGTGGATAAAAGGTCACAATGACCATTCTGAAAA
This sequence comes from Chitinophagales bacterium, assembly GCA_036719905.1. Classification (GTDB taxonomy): domain Bacteria; phylum Bacteroidota; class Bacteroidia; order Chitinophagales; family CAIODY01; genus DAIMNW01. The sequence goes on along the minus strand of DAIMNW010000053.1, from coordinate 4,017 downwards.
CGAATTATGCGATTTGCTGGCAACCACAGCTGCCGATAGCGGCCAACTGCATATTGATACATGGTATGAACAGCACGAAGCACACAAATAGCTGAAATAATATTTAAACAAAGCTAGGCTAATAGCGTAAACTATTCAGATGCAAATGAAACTTACATATAGTGTGTTATTCATTCTCGTTTTGTTATTGACAAGCTTTGTTCTTTTTAGTTGTGCTAAACGAGACTGCAGAGGAAAAAAACTTATTAGAACCGAAAAGGGAATTTATATGTAAAATTAGAAGATATCTAATTACGAACCCATTTTCATGAGTTCCATTATTCCATGGCTGATATTTTGCCAAGCATATTTTTTCTTTTCTTCTCTAATACCGTCAAGCCAATTCTGTTTGGAGTCAAAAAATTGGATAACTGCATCAGCAATGGCTTGAGGAGCAATGTCGGTTACATAACCCACCTTACCATGCGGAACAATCTCAGGCAAGCCGCCAATACGTGTTACTATCATTGGCCTTTCGAAATGATATGCCATTTGTGAAATTCCGCTTTGAGTGGCAGTTTTATAGGGTTGTACCACTACATCAGCTGCGCAGAAATAATTTTTTACCTCGATGTTTGGAATGTAATCAGTGTGTAGATAAAGCTTATCTGCCAAGTGATGTTTGGCAATTATTTGATCATAAACGGTTCGGTCTTCATAAAATTCTCCGGCTACTAATAATTTGATTTTGGAATTCACAATGTTTGGGTCGGCCATTGCATTCAATAAAATATCTAAGCCTTTGTAACCTCGAATGAAACCAAAAAAGAGTAAAACTTTTTCACCTAATTGGATTCCTAATTTTTTTCGGGCTTCACCTTTCGAAATTATTTCACCAAAATTATCATAAACCGGATGAGGAATTAAAAGGCATGGTTTTGTGCTGGTAAATTTTTTAAGATCATACATTACTGAATCGCTCATGGCAATAAAACCATCCACGGGTTGGATAAAATACCGTGTAAACCAATAGTCACCAAACCTATGTTCATGCGGTATCACATTATCTAGAATGGAAATAACCCGTGCGTTTTTCCCCCATTTAACCAATCTAGCAAGGGTGCCAAAACAAGGTCCCATGAAGGGTAACCAAAACTTGAAGAGTACCAAATCGGGATTTATTTTTCGCAACTCCATGCCAACCATGAACCAATTAAACGGATTAATGGAATTCACCTTCACTTTAATCTGAAGATTAGATGGTGCAGGTTCGTCGCTATACTGGGAAGTGCCTGGAAATAATATTGCAGGATACTGCAAAGAGAAGGTATAGATAATTACTTCGTGGCCTTCATCTTGCAGTTGTTTTGCCAGCCGTTCATTATAGGCCGCCAAGCCACCTCTTAGGGGATGCGCCGAACCTACAAGTACTACTTTCACTTTTAGTTAAATAAAGGGTTGTTGAATGAATTATTGATAATAACTTAAAGGTTAACCTTGTCTTCAATAAGATAATGATTTCTATCATTAGAGTTACGGGCTACCAGTTCGGCAACAAAGCCAGTTAAAAAAAGCTGTGTTCCAATAATCATGAGAACGAGCGAAATATAGAAGATAGGGCGCTCGGTCATTTGATATTGATCATAAACAAATTTGGCATACCCCAAATAGAATGTAATGGCAAACCCAAAAAAGAAGGCAATTACACCTAGGAGTCCGAACAAATGCATGGGACGCTTACCAAACTTGCCAACAAACATGATACTCATGAGGTCGAGAAATCCATTAATGAATCGCTCCCAGCCAAACTTGGTTACGCCATATTTACGTGCTTGATGCTGCACCACTTTCTCCCCAATTTTGGTATAACCGGCCCACTTGGCTATTACTGGTATGTATCTATGCATTTCCCCATAAACCTCAATAGATTTTACAACATTTCGTCGGTAGGCTTTCAAGCCACAGTTAAAATCGTGCAGCATAATGCCGCTCATCATTCGGGCTACCCGATTAAAGATTCGGGAAGGTATATTTTTTGAGAACGTGTTATCGTACCGTTTTTGTTTCCACCCACTTACGAGATCAAATTTCTCGTTGATAATCATTTGGTAAAGGCCGGGAACTTCATCCGGCGAATCCTGTAAATCGGCATCCATGGTGATGATAACATCGCCATTGGCTGCTTTAAAGCCTTCATTTAGCGCCGCTGATTTACCATAGTTACGTTGAAACTTAATTCCCTTTATGTTTGAATTAGATTGTTTGACGTGCAAAATTACTTCCCACGAAGTGTCCTTGCTTCCATCGTCAATGGCAATCACTTCATAGGTGAGTTTATTTTTCTGCATCACCTGATCAATCCATTGAAACAATTCGGGCAACGATTCACACTCGTTATAAAGCGGAACAATAATAGACAGTTGAGGTGTATTCATCAGTTGATTAAGCCAGTAGGAAGTTCTAAATATGCTACCAAAATTAAGATGTTGATTGATCTTGTGCAGCCATCTCACTTTCTAACGATGGCGGTGGGTTTTTTCGTATAATTAAAGCACCTGCTGCTGCCACAAAGAAGGAGATACAAATAGAAATAGCGGTGGTAAGAGCTGCTCTTGGTATTGTCATATGCATATCCTCTTTTTCTATTTCTGCAATGGAGTCTTCCATTTTTGAGGCTGATAAATTGAGTTTAGCGCTAAAGGTTTGCATGGCATCAATTACTTCTGCCTTCATTTGATCTGCAAGCATTGGATTAATCCAATTATAGAGTGCGTATAAATAAATAGTGTAGCACACCTCGGCAATAATTAAAACCACAAACATGTGCGACAGGGCTGTTTTAAAGTTAATGTAACCGCCAAGTTCTTTTCTTTTTTCGATTCCGGTATATATCATAATGCCAATGACAATAGCATAGGGTATGGATTTCCAAAAACCCATCATGTATTTGATTCCTAAAATTTCGTAGCCGGCATAACTCATTAAAACGTAAATGGTTCCGGCTATACTACCCCAGAAAATGCTGCGATTGGCGTTGGTGTCTTGCAAAGTGCTCATGTTTATACGTTGTTAAAGATGGACAATAAATTACAAATTAGTATGTAATTGGTTAATGACCCCATGCACCAACCCTTTAAGTGGCTGGCCTATGAATGGTGAATTTTGTGATTTTGATTGGTTATTTGCTTCGGTAAAAACATATTCTGCATTAGGATTAAAGCACACTAACTCAGCAGTGCTGCCTTCCTCTAATTCAGGTATGCTTACACCCATTATTTTTCGGCTGTTGATACTAAGCAATTCAATTATTTTTTCGAGGGGTAAGATGCCGCCGAGGTTAGTGACAGCCAGGCTAAAGCATGTTTGCAGGTTGATAATACCATCGGCTGCATACTCAAATTCGGTTTTCTTATTTTCAACATTTTGAGGCTGATGCCAGCTAGAAAGGCAACTGATAGTGCCTGCTTTTATCCCTTTTTTGATGGCCAAAATATCCTTTTTGGTCCTCAATGGCGGATCCATTTTAACGTTGGAATCAAACGATTCTAAAGCTTTATCATCCAATGAAAAATAGACTGGACTAATTCCGGCCGATACCTGAACACCATCTTTTTGTGCCATCTTTACTGTCTCAATACCTTCGGAAGTGGTAACATTGAAAAAGTGTAATTTGGATTCGGCATATCTGCAAAGCTCAACATTGCGTTGAATCATAAGCGATTCGGCCATATTAGGTTTGCCTTTCATACCCAAATAAACTGATGTTTCGCTCTCGTTCATCAAGCCATTTTCGCTCAGTTGTTTTTCGTCAGGATGTTGAAGAATGATTCCACCAAAGGGTTTGACGTATTGTAATGCCCGTAATAGCACACCATCATTTTGTAGCGAATTGGTACCATCACTAAAACCTATGGCGCCGGCTCGTGACATATCATACATTTCGGTGATAGTAGTTCCTTCGGTGCCTTTGGTTACTGCACCCAGATAAAATAAACGCGTAGCTTGTGATGGAGTTCGGTTTTTCCAATACTCAATTAT
>DAIMNW010000233.1:0-3503 GCA_036719905.1 Chitinophagales bacterium | reverse complement strand
AAAAAGAGCAAGTGAAGTTGGATTTATAAATGCGTCGTAAGTAAAGGAGTGGCCATTTTGAGCAATATGTATAACTTCGACAAGATAAAGTTAAACTAAATGGGTTTTTATTTTCCCCATAAACTTTTAAAGGGAACCTTCGCGTAGGGAAGGCCTTTAAAGAAGCCGGTGGGCAATTCCTTTGTACCAAAAAAAGTAAAACCAAAAGAGTAGTGGAACTATAACCGCCAGAAAAATTCCCAGTATGGCCGATGTGCGTTTGCTCATGTCATTAATAAAATTGTGCCGCAAAAGTAGTGGCTGAAAAGCAAATACTTGCCACCTATGGTGCTTTTTTAATTATGTTTTCACTCTTTTTATTCATCGATGGTCACCATCTCCTCTCCCACATTCGGTTTTCGGTTTACCTCATAGGTTTTTACAAACTGGCACCACTGGCAATTTTCGTCGTTGCAGCCTTTCGAAAATTCGTGGTTCATTATTTTCTGATAAGTGGATTTTATTTGCTGCTTTACGGTCTTTACATCGTCGGCTGTACAAATTATCTTATGACGCACAAATGCGTTTTTCTCTTCATTTTTTTCTATAAAATCAAACACGCCTTCGTGCATTTTCCAATCGTTGAATGGATAGTTATCAATCAATATTTTGTAGAAAATCATTTGTCGCCAATAGTCGCCGCCAAGTGGTGTTTCATCCGACGGTGGAGTTAATTTATCTTTTAATGAATATTTGGCACCTCCGGTTTTATAATCATAAACCACACAATTATTGCCTTCAAAATCTATCCTATCCATTTTCCCTTTTATGGGCACCTCGTCCAAGTTCACGTTGGTAATCATTTTTTCGAGGGCCACAGTTTTGGGCCACGAACCCACGTTGTGCTGATAATATTCTGTTAGCACTTTTTGTCCCAATTCCATGCGCCGTGGATATTGTTTCTCGGTAAAACATTCCTCCTGGCGTTTCATTCCTTTCTCAAAATATTTTAACAGTGCATCGCAGGATGGGAAACTTTTATCGGAAGTGGTAAGCATATCTTTAAACAACATTTCCAAAGCATAGTGTACCGCATTCCCAAATGCCAGGGTGTCGTTTGGTGCTGAAGGAACTTGAAGCACGGTTTCATAGTAGAATGCCACCGGGCAGTTTAAATATTTATTGAGTGAGGAAGGGCTTAGGCTGAAACTTTTGAGCCGCTGATCCAAAAACTCTTTTTTGGCCACTTCAATGTTAATCTCCGGGTCGGGTTCAAAGGCCCAACGTATTTGCTCCATCACCGCATCTTCGCTCACCGCTATTTTCTCTTGCACACATACGTGCTGAACTTCTGATACGTATTGCGAAGCTTGCTTAGGCTTGTCTTTAGTATCTCTGGTGGCATAGGATATTTGTAGATGCTTTTTTGCCCGGGTCATAGCCACATAAAACAGCCTTCGGGTAGCTTCTTCGCTATTGGTTTTTTGATCACCCACTAAAGTGTCAGGCAATTTAAATTGATTGGTAGCCCCCTTTTTATCTTCCCAAAAATCTTTTGTACAACCCATAATGAATACATGATCAAATTCGAGTCCCTTGGCTGAATGGGTAGTAATAAAGTTGACCCCTTTTTCCTGAGCCACCACTTTGGTAATAGGCAGTTCTAGTTTTTCAGCCGCCATTTCGTCTAGCATGGTTAGAAAACCATCAATATGCATTCGAGGGTTCTTGGTGCTTTCTTCTTTAATAAAATTGAAAAAAGTGTTGAGCACCTGCATTTCCCAAACCCTATTCGGTGATTTTAGAATATGAGAAATTATTCCACTTTCATAAATAATATCTTCAAACAACATGGGTAAGGTGAGCTGTTGCATTTCGTGCAGCCACTTATTCATGCTACCACCAAATTGATTAATGGCTTTGGTGGTGGTCAAATTCAGCGATGCTATCTCCAACGGATTATTAAGAAGAATGCGCCAGTAATTTTTTTCTGTTCGGGGTTTTTGACTCAAGTGCAGACTCAGCTGCGCCAAATCTATAGGCGATATTTGCAAGCCCGGATAATGCAGTAATTTAAAAATAAGGTCTTCTCCACTAAATGATTTTTGCGATTCTCGTTGCAAATAGCGCAACATAGAAATAAAATACACCACCATAGGTAACGAAAGCAAATTCATGCTCTTGCGCACCGTGTAAGGAATATTTTTTTTCTCCATTAGCCGTATTATGTTTTCAGCTTGTTTATGTTGGGCATACAGCACGGCCACTTCGGCCATATTTTGACCCGATTGCCGCAAGGTTTCTATTTGTTGTACTATATCGGCTTCCTCGTGCAGCACATTTATGTATTCAACTAACCGAGGTTTGGTAGGCGTTTCTTTTAAGATTTCAGGATTAGATGCCACCAACGTTTTATCCAAATTAAATTCCTGTATCAGATGGATTAAGCGCTGGGTATTGTAATCGATAGAAGCTTTAGCTGCATCGAGTATGGGCTGGGTGCTGCGGTAATTTTCAGTAAGCATTAATAATTTGATATGCCCCTGAAAGCGGTCATAAAACTCTTTGATATTATTTATTCTGGCTCCTTGAAATTCATAAATGCCTTGATCATCGTCGCCCACTACAAATACATTGGCCTGCATGCCCCAATAGTCGATGAGCATTTCGAGCAATTCTTTTTGCGAACCGCTGGTATCCTGAAATTCATCCACCAATACATATTGAAACCGTTCCTGATACTCTGATAGCAAAAAAGAATTTTCGCGAAAAGCTTTCAGCACCCAAAGTATCATATCATTAAAATCGTATCGGGCCCGGGCTTTCATCTTGGCATCAAATTTTTCGAACAGAGCAGCGCCGGCTTTCAGGTCTTCCAGCTTTTCTGTTTCGGCATCAATGTGTTTTTGCTTGAGGTCGCCTTTTTTCCAGGTTTTGCCATTTGTTTTATAAATGTATTCTTCTTTGAATGGCAATTGGGCTATGTATTGATTGGCTTGCTGCTCAATAAATTCAGCCGTCCAATCCTCTTTTTTCATCACGTCAAAAAGTGTTTTCAGACGTCTTACATCTGAGTACAGGTCGCCTCTCAGCTTTCGCAAGGGGTGCCCCTGTGGCAATTCATCAAGCAATTTATGATAAATTTCGGCACTCTCTAAATCGCTAATGGGTTCGCTATCGCGTTTCAAAAAAAACTGAGGGTGATGCTGAATTACGTCATTACAAAAAGCATGAAAAGTGTAGATATTTACTTTGTGGGCCGTTGGACCTATGAAATCCATCAGGCGTTTGCGCATGGCTATGGCGCCGGCATCGGTGTAGGTAAGGCATAATATATTTTCCGGCTTGGCATCAACTCCGTCTTGCAATATGTTGGTAATTCGAGCCGCCAATATTTTGTTTTTGCCGGTGACAGGACCGGCTATTACTAGTACTGGCCTTTTAATGGTATCTTCTGCTTCTTTTTTTTTAGGGTTGAGGCGCTCGTATTCTTCCGCAAATTTTTGTTCTTGCTTTTGTTTTTG
>DAIMNW010000052.1:0-12512 GCA_036719905.1 Chitinophagales bacterium | reverse complement strand
CTATCATTCTTGTATTTGGTTTCTGATTGGTAAGGGAGTACAAAAATATATGGCTAGTTGGATTTTCCAAATAATGTTTCTTCTATTTTAACTCTCATTTTGCTCCTCGTCTAAAGCCCTCTCTAAAAGTTTTTCAGGCATATTTTTTCCAGGTTTCAAGCCCAAAATTTTTAATTTCTCAACTTGCCCCACGAGGTTACCCCTGCCGGTTGATATTTTGCCCATAGCTTCAGCATAAGCCTTTTTGGCTGCATCCATTTTGGCACCTACTTCGAGTAAATCGTTGGTTAGGCCAACAAACTTATCGTAGAGCTCAGCCCCTCGTTTGGCAATATCCTGGGCATTGCGGTTTTGATTTTCCTGACGCCAAATGCTGGCTATCGTTCTTAGATTGTGAAGCAATATTGTGTTGCTAACTAACAGAATATTGTTCTTCAATGCCTCCTCAGTAATAAGACTGTCGGCTTGTAGGGCGGCATAGAGTGCAGCTTCAATTGGGATATACATGAAAACGTAATCCGGTGGGTTAATTCCATTTAATCGTGGATAATCCTTCTTTCCCAATTCCTTTATATGTTTTCGTATCGATTCAAGATGCTGTTTCAGAAACTCGGCCCGTTCTAATTCTCCTTCGGCACTTTGATAGTTTACATAGGCATTCAGTGAAACTTTGGAGTCAATAATAAGATTCTTACTATCGGGCATATAAACAATCACATCTGGTCTAAAGGTTTCATTGGCATCGTTTTGCAATACCACTTCTCTCTTGTAATGAATATCTTTTTGCAAACCGCTTAGCTCGAGAGTTCGCTCCAACTGCCCTTCGCCCCAGTTACCTTGCAGTTTGGTGTCTCCTTTAAGTGCTTTTACTAAATTGCTTGCCTCTTTGGTCATCACCTGATTCATTTCCGCTAAGCGTTTTATTTCATTTTCCAGCACAAAGCGTTGTTTCGATTCCTTATCATAGGTTTCCTCTACTTTTTTTTCAAAGTCTTTTATCTTTTCTTTAAGTGGATTAAGAATATCACCAATATTTTTTTGATTTGATTCGGTAAATGCTTTCGATTTTTTCTCCAAAATATTATTGGCCAGCACCTCGAAGTCATTAGCGAACTTCTTCTGAAGCTCTTCCACCTCTCTAAATCGGCTTTCTAACTTCTCTTGCAGATGTTGATTGCTGGATTGAAGGGTGATACATTCTATTTGCAATGAATCATGCTTATGTTTTATTTCATCTGCCAGCTTTTTCTTTTCCAGTAGTTCGGCTTGTTGCAGTTCTATTTTTGATTTTAGAACGGCCATCTCTGTCAATTGTTCATTTATTTGTTTGCTCAATTGGTTTTTGGCAAACAGATAAGCTATCGCGGCTCCCACGACAAGGCCAATAAATAGATAGAGAAATGTAAACATGGGTTAAAGTTAATTGATTTATTTGCCACATTGAGGCAAAAAAAATCCCGGAAATTGCTTTCCGGGATTTTGACAATGGTTTTAATCCAGAGAAATTAGTAGCTCCACAAATCGTGCTCGAATAAGAAGATTTCATTCTTAATTCTTTCAGCTTCCAACAGACCGTCAATGCCGGCGGCATAAGCCTGTATGGTACGATCATATACGTTTGATTCTTTAATAATTGTGCTACCAAACATGCGGAATTCCATCAAATCTTCCCAACTCATTCTTTCAGCATCGTTTCTTATGTTATAAACCTCATGACGAACCAAAATGGGGCGCAAATCGGGATAGTATATCCAATACATTGGGTATGAAGTTAAATAGTTACCATTAGGATCATACTTATCTAAAATAGGAGCCAGGCCAATGATTCGAACCTGAATAGTTGAGGTTTCTTCATCAAAAAACCAATCTTCTTTTAATCTGAATTTGGTTACGTTTTCTGGATTGAATTCACGTTGTGACACTTGGATGGTTTCGTTACCATCTGCATCAGTTACAGTTACAGAGTCAACACCACCGGCAGCCTGCTGCTTAACCTCTTGTATCGTAATAGGAGTGGTAAATTCATCATCCAGAGTACTAAAAGCTGTTATTTCTCCTGACAACACTGCCCTATGAACTATATCGAAAAACAACTCTTTAGGATATCGGAAAGGCAAGTTTATTTTTTCTTTTGTATCAATTATTCTCCAAATTCTTTTTTGCCAGAATATATCTGCCTCACGAATATGGTCGTAAGGGATGATTTCCTTTTCCTTATAGGTGTGTTTCTCATAAACCCCATCCAAACGTTGTGAAACAGGCAAAGGTTTTAAATCTCCGCTTCCTGCAGCAGGTTTTGTGCTGTCAGCATTAGCAGTAGCGCCGTCCGGATTAGCATCGTCGGCTGGTGGAGGTGCTGTATCTATTGGAATAGGGGTATCGGTTGGAGCTTCCTGTGCATGGGTAGCATTGATTGAAATCAACGCCAAGCATCCAATAATTAACGAATATTTGAAAATCTGCTTCATAGCTGTACTATTTCAGTTTAAATAAATGTTACTGTATTTTAAAGGAAAGGGTTCCTAAATCACGAGTGGTTCCATCGGGCCCTTTAGCTTTAATATTTTCAAAATAATAAACATCTCCCGGCTTAGCTCTTGCCTTTACTTCGTTCATCTTTGCTTCGAAGGTTGCTCCGTTATTAGTAAAAGGAACGGCATCCTGACGTTTTGGAATATACAACCCTTCAAAATGTGTAATGTTATACTTTGCTTCAAAATCAAAGTTTTCCAAATCGGCCAACATGGCCACTTGTACTTTGAAAACGTTACTGGCAATTCCACCTCCATTTTTCCCTGCAATTTTTGGAATTGGGTTAGGTATGCGTTTTACTCGAAACTCCATGCCACCTACATTTTTTACAGATTTATCTGGGAGTTCGGCCGATACGTTAACCATTGCTTTTCCAGGTGCAGTTTGATTTACAATGAATTTTCCTTGAGAACCTGTTATGCTTCCTTGTGAAATGCCAACCCTAAGTTTATCGACGGTAAATCCGGCGGCGCTAATAGTGACTGGATTAGGTACGCCAATGTAAAATACGTTCATCTTATCTGGAGAAATAGATGCAAATGGTTTAATCACTTGATATTCACCTGGTGCACGATATTCTTTTACTCTTCCAGAAGGGTCTTTTACTCGTATAAGCGCTTCATATTTACGAACGCCTTCTCCCGAACCAACTGTTGTATACTCACCTTGCCCACCATCTACCTTAACTGGGGAGCCTCCAACGGTGATGTCTGGATTATCTTTTGAATTAAATGCAGAAAGAAATATGTAAGACTTATATGTTTGGCCAACAGTAATAACACTATTTGGAGCAACTATTCTGGCAACCAAGGTATCAAACTTAAAGTCGGTTTCGCCAATCGAAGCTAATAAGGCGTCAATTACGTTTGCCTCTGCTGTTTTTACACTTTGTTGAATTCCATTTAAAATGGTAATACTGGCCACTACAGGTACCATGTGAAAGTTCTTGTAGTACCACTTGTTTTCTTCTTCGGTTTTATCAGGATCTTTATAATCCTGTGCAGTAAGCGACATTTGCTTGTCTAAAAAACCACGTTTTGCTGGGGGCGCTAAGGCTATTAATTTTTTACGAGTTTCATTAATTTTATTTTGTAAATCCTTACCGTTCTTCCCTTCGCCTTCTTCAATGAAAATTCGAACACCAGCTTCCATATCCTTATCGTTTTCTAACTCACCGGTTTTGGGATCAATACCTCCAGACTCCTTGGTCAGTCTTTCTTTATACTTTTCGATTTCGTCAGTCAGTGCCTTTGAGATAGCTTTAGCTTGTTGAGCATTCTGCCAAGCCATTTGAGCTTTCGCCGGATTGACTTCCTTTTGTTTATCAATCAACTTATAGGTAAGATCATTTTTGGTATGAATTGCATCTTTGGCACTAATGATACCTTTATTAACAAGCTTAAAGGCATTGAGAATTTCTGCTGATACGTTTAGTGCTAACAGAGCTGTTAACACCAAATACATCATGTTAATCATCATCTGCCTTGGTTCCTTAGGAATTGCCATAACTTATAATTGTAGGGAGGTTTTTAGTTATATGGTTAATTGTGCAATTTGTTAGTTATCTGGCTCCACCGCTCATGGCACTAAGCATATTGCCATAAACATTATTTAAGGTTGACAGATTCTTTGATAATGACGCCATTTGCTCTTTATACGTAACGGTATCAGCAACGGAAGAGTTCATATTATCCATGGCTTGAACCAAATTGCCATAATAATTGTTCATGGCCTTCAAGTGGTTACTTGTATCCTGCAACTCTAATTCATACATTGCATTTAATGAAGCCAAGTTTTTAGTAACTGTTTGAACTTGTTCGTGGAATGCTTGAGACTCACGGCCAATTGCTCCTAAGGTTTTCATGTTTTCAGCGGCATCTTTGAATGATTCATTTAAGCCACCAAGTACAACGGCTGCTGATCTGGCGTTTGTTGTGTAATCATTTGTTGCAGCAACAGCGTCTGAAATATCAGATAATTTGGCTGCGTTATCTGCAATTTTTTTAAATCCATCTCCAAATTTCTGAATGTGTTCATCGCCAATTTCTGCTTTCTCCATTAAATTATCAATTTGGGATGAAACAGATGGGTGTGCTCCATGTGCTTTTTTAATAAAGGTTTTGTCCACATCGGGAGCAATGTTCAAGTTAGGATATATTTTCTCCCAGTAGTAATCGGCATGTGGAGGGAGCATACCCAACAAGGCAAAAAGGAATGCTTCTGTCAACATTCCAGCCATCAACATTTCTGTAGCAAATGGTCATTGAAGAATTTTAAAAAGAGCTCCTAGAATTACGACCGAAGCTCCTAGACCAATAATCATGTTTTTTAATCGTTTACCTCGATCGGTTTCAAAAAAATGAACAATACCTGATGCCATAATTAAGAGTTGTTTTTGGTTATTTATTTGGTTAGGGACAAATTGATTTTATAATAATTAAACAGTCATAATTGCTTCAATAAATGAAGCATTTATTAATGTAAGAAAGATAAAATTACTTTTGATAATCGCTCATGGATCGTCCTAAGAAAGTTTGCACAGAACGGAATCCAATGTAGCATTTTGCAGTATCCTGAAACTCCCAATGTCGGGTACCACATTGTAAATAGTAGCCGATATCCTTCCACGAGCCGCCGCGAATTACTTTTCGCTTCATAGCATCAGCATCTTCATCTGTGGCGTCGTAGCGAATGTCCGGGTTCAAATCATGAGTGAAAGAATAGGCATTTTCGTAGTAGGCGCTAGAAGTCCACTCAGATACATTTCCAGCCATATTGTATAAACCGAAATCGTTAGGGAAGTAGGCGTCCGCTTTAACTGTGTACAATCCACCATCTTCCGGATAATTACCCCTCATAGGTTTAAAGTTGGCTAATATACAACCCTTAGCATTTCTTAAATAAGGACCTCCCCAAGGGTAAGGTGAATTATCGTGTCCACCACGTGCCGCATATTCCCACTCTCCTTCTGTTGGAAGTCGAATTTCTTCAGGTGCCCATTTGCCATTTAATACATTATAGTCTCTCATAAAACGTGTGCGCCAAGTATTAAAAGCAGTAGCTTGTTTAAAGTTTACACCCACTACCGGATAATTGTCAAATGCCGGATGATTAAAGTATTGACGAGTCATGGGCTCATTGTATGAATAGGTATAATCATGCACCCAACATAAAGTATCTGGATATATATTGATTATTTCATTTTTCAAAAAGGTGCTTCTAGGTTTACCACGATTTTCTTTTTTGGCAGCTTCCTTTAAATCAATCCAAACATAGTCGTAGTTAAATTTGGCAGGATCCAATTGTTTTTGGCCCCAAAACCGCTCCGTAACAGGATAGAACAATTCTTCCAACGCATCTTGATTTTCTTCAGCATTCCAGTCAATGGTTTTTTCCCAATTGATACGCTCACTTTCTTCACCTTCGTTAAGAATATATTCGCCACCTAACAATTTATGAGCTATGGAGTCACGAACCCATTCGAAAAATTGACGATACTCGTTATTGGTAATTTCAGTATTATCCATATAGAAGCCTTGAAGGGAAATGGACTTTGCTCTTTGCACTAAAGCGTTGTTTACATCCTGATCACTTGGTCCTACGTGAATAGTTCCCGAAGGGATATAGACCATACCGTAAGGTATTTCCACATTCCAATCTGGACGATTCTGAACACCGAGGAGTTGGCCATTATATCCACTTTTACCACAACTATAAAGTAGTAGAGACGCGATTACGAACCAAATCGAATGATTGATTGATTTCTTCATACTATGGTTTTTATGTGAATTGCTTTTAGGGTATTGGTTTTGAGTACTTTTTAACTACTTATTTTTTACAAAGGTTAGCAAAGATAAATATACAATTCATATTTCCTAATCAAGTTAATCACTTATTCAGTATGTGATTATCCCTAATTAATAGACAGTCAATAGGATGAATTGTGGCTTTTGTATACTCATGGTTTTCAAAAAAGTTGCATGGCCACAAAAAAAAAGTTTTGGTTTTAATATTAATTACTGTATTTCAATGTGTTATGGTGAAAATATTGTAAAAAAATTATCTGCCCATATTGATCGTCCCTGAAAATCAGTCTATTGCCTAATTGGGCTAAATTATGACTTCCAAAATGTAAAACATTGAAAATCTAATAATTAAGTGTAGCCTCGACAGGAATCGAACCTGTATTTGAAGTTTAGGAAACTTTCGTTCTATCCATTGAACTACGAGGCCATTTTAAGGTGGCCAAAATTAGAATGAATTAGCGAATGGCGTAACATTAGATTAAAATTTATCTACCAAGGGTTCATTTATTGCTTCACCAACTGCCACTTATTATTAGCGTACCTTTGGCTCCCATTAATACCATCCATCATGAAATTTGAAGATCTGAACCTGAACAAAGCACTATTAAATGCCCTCAATGACATAGGCCTCACGTACCCAACCACCATTCAGCATAAGAGTTTTGCACCCGTTATGTCGGGTCGCGATATTGTAGGCATAGCTCAAACCGGAACTGGTAAAACCATTGCTTATTTGCTTCCGAGCCTTCGTATGTTACAATATAATGAGAAAAAAGTACCTCAAATATTGATATTGGTTCCAACAAGAGAATTGGTGGTGCAAATAACTGCTGAAGCTCAAAAATTGATGAAGTATTCCAGTTCTAACGTTGTAGGAGTTTACGGTGGTGGCAATATTAACGAGCAAGCCAAACAACTCACCCAGGGTGCCGATGTTATAGTGGCTACACCGGGTAGGTTTTTGGACCTAGCTATTAATTATTCGTTAAAATTAAAAACCATAAAACGTTTAGTGATTGATGAGGTAGATGAGATGATGGATTTAGGATTTAGACCGCAATTGATAAGAGTTATGGATTTGCTGCCACCCAATCGGCAGAACCTTATGTTTTCGGCAACCATGACCGATGATGTAGCATCCTTGATTCAGGTGTTTTTCAAAAACCCACAAATAATTGAAGCGGCTCCTACCGGCACTCCATTAGATAGTATCAATCAATTAGGCTACCCGGTGCCAAATTTTTATACCAAAATTAATTTGTTGGTTGAATTATTGGAAAAGGATTCAGAAATGAAAAAGGTATTAGTATTTGTAGCCACAAAGAAACAAGCCGACTTGCTCCACGAAACCCTCTGCGCTCGTCTTCCAAATGAAACCATAGGCATTATACATGCCAACCGAGCCCAAAACGTACGATTTACAGCTGTGAATTCTTTTAAAGATGGAAGCAGTCCCATACTTATAGCCACCGATATTGTAGCTCGTGGGCTTGATATTTCGGAGGTGACACACGTTGTAAACTTTGACATGCCGGCTGAAGCCGAAGCTTACATACATCGAATAGGGCGTACCGGTCGTGCCGATAAAGAAGGTATTGCCATTAGTTTTATTACAAAGGCAGAAATCGAGAATCAGAAACGAGTGGAAACCCTGATGAATCGAAAGATAAAGATGAAGCGGTTTCCATCCGGCGTAAAAAAGGAAACCATTTTAATTCCGGATGAAATGCCTGTTGACACCATGAAAATAATTCAGGTGAAACAACCAAAAATAGAGAAAGGGGAAGCCTTCCATGAAAAAATAGCCAAGAATAAAAAAGTGAACGTAATTGTAAGCCACAAAGACAGGATGATGGCAAAATATGGACGCCCAAAAACACGGGGGCAAAAACCTAAACGCAAAAAATAGCGTTTGCCATATATTTGTCAATAATTCACATCACCAACCTAACTCACCCCACTTCCATTTGCCGTCTTACCACTCGGCATGATGAACTTCAACTTGCCGCCGTGCCCTTCTGCTTTAGCGGAAGGGTCGCCATCTTCAGCCATTAAAATCATGCCCTGGCTTTCAATGCCTTTCATTTTTCGTGGGGCTAAGTTGCAAAGCAGTGTTACTTGCTGCCCGATAATTTCTTCTGGTTGGTAATGAAGTGCTATGCCACTCACAACAGTTCTTACTTCGCTACCGATATCAACCGTTAGTTTCAACAATCTATCAGCCTTTGCTACTTTTTCGGCGGCGATAATAGTACCAATTCGCAGATCCATTTTTGCAAAATCTTCGAATTCAATTGATGATTTGATGATTTGATGATTTGATGATTTTTTAATTGCTATTGGTAAAGTGTTGTTTTCGCTTTTGAATTTTAACTTTTGAATTTGTAAACCAATTTCTTCATCCTCAATTTTTCTAAATAATAAAACCGGATTG
This sequence comes from Chitinophagales bacterium, assembly GCA_036719905.1. Taxonomy (GTDB): domain Bacteria; phylum Bacteroidota; class Bacteroidia; order Chitinophagales; family CAIODY01; genus DAIMNW01. The sequence goes on along the minus strand of DAIMNW010000052.1, from coordinate 3,740 downwards.
TTGATGGTATAACCCACACTTAGCAAATCCAAGCGGCCGGCATTTTCCCATTGCAATAGCTCGTTTGCCTTTTTTGAAATATTAAAATGCAGCAGAATTTTCTTGGCAGTAAAAGGCATAAACGGATACATCAATATAGCCAAGTTGGCTGAAAGCTGCAGGCAATGATGCAAGCAATTCTCAACACGATATTTATTTTGCAATTGCTCAAAATCATTTTCGCCCACATACACATCGCCTTTTGCTTTTTTCCAAGGTTCCTGTTCGGTTAAATATTTATTGCCTAATCGGGCGGCGTTCATCATCTCGGCCAAGGCCTCACGTAAGCGATATTGGCTCATGCTTTCCTCCATCCGCTTTTTTATTTCGGCAAACTCAATCCACATGTTTTTTTCTAAATCGGTTTCTAAATCGAGATGGCGCTTAGGCACTTTGCTGGCACAAAACTTTTGTGACAGCACAATTGTACGGTTAAAGAAGTTTCCCAACACCGCCACCAATTCGCTATTGCAACGGTCTTGAAAATCTTTCCAGGTAAAATCATTATCCTTGGTTTCGGGTGCATTGGCGGCCAAGACATAGCGCAAAACATCTTGCTGCTCAGGAAACTCTTCTAAATATTCGTGCAACCACACTGCCCAGTTTCTACTGGTCGAAATTTTGTCGCCTTCTAGGTTCAAAAATTCATTAGCCGGTACATTCTCGGGCAATACAAAATCGCCATGCATTTTAAGCATAGTGGGAAAAATAATGCAGTGAAAAACAATATTGTCTTTTCCTAAAAAATGAATCAGTTTGGTTTCTTTATCGCACCAAAATTTTTTCCAATCGGGGGTAATTTCTTTGGTAGCACTGATGTAACCTATGGGCGCATCGAACCACACATACAATACTTTTCCTTCGGCACCGGGCAGTGGCACAGGTACACCCCAATCTAAATCCCGGGTAACAGCACGGGGCTGCAAACCACCATCAATCCAACTTTTACATTGGCCATACACATTTGATTTCCATTCTTTGTGTCCTTCTAAAATCCATTCACGTAACCAACCTTCATATTTATCCAACGGAATATACCAATGCTTAGATGGTTTTAAAACCAATGGTCGTTCGCTGATAGTGCTATGTGGGTTGATTAAATCTCGAGGATTTAGGGTGCTGCCGCATTTTTCACATTGGTCGCCGTAAGCTCTTTCGTTGCTACAGTTGGGACAAGTACCCATGATATAGCGGTCGGCCAAAAATTGTTTGTTTTCTTCATCATAAAATTGCTCTTCGGTTTTTTCTTCAAACAAATTTTTATTGTATAAATCAAGAAAAAAATCGGTAGCCGTTTCGCGGTGTACTTCGCTTGTTGTTCGTGAAAAATTATCAAACGAAATTCCGAATTTGTACAATGCTTTATCAATTATTTCATGGTATTTATCAGCCACAGCTTGAGGTGTGGTATTTTCTTTTTTGGCAGCAATGGTAATAGGCACGCCATGTTCATCGGTACCGCAAATAAATAAAACTTCGTGCCCCTGCATTCTTCTAAAACGAGCATAGATATCGGCAGGCAAATGGCAACCGGCCAGATGGCCAATATGAATAGGGCCATTGGCATAAGGCAAGGCGGCGGTAATAAGGTATCGTTCTTTAGTCATTGGTTAGTTGTCTTTAGTTGTTGGGTTTACAACTAAAATGAGGCTGTGAAAATAGAAAATTGTAGCCTTTAAATCACATTACATACTACATAGTGCATACTACAACCACGTATTTCCATAAATTTACCCCCATTATGGAAGTTTTTAAAACCGGTAACCCAATCCTTATTACCTGCAACCGCCGCCTTGCGCCCTTTTTGCAACAGGAAGTAATCGAGTTGGGATTTGAGATAGTTCGGGTTTTTCCATCGGGTGTAGAAATTTGGGGTACCCTCACCGATTGTATCAAACTGAATATGCACTTGCGCTGCGCCAGCCAAGTTTTATATTCTCTGAAAAAATTTAATGCCTATACGCCTGATGATTTATATCGTCAGTTGGTACGCTTGCCGTGGGACGATGTAATTACCGAGGAAAGTTATTTTTCTGTAACTAGCAATGTGCATCACCCCACTATTAAAACTGATTTGTTTGCTAATGTAAAGGTGAAAGATGCCATAGTAGATAGCATGCGTCGCAATACAGGTGCCCGACCCAACTCAGGCGCTGCCTTAGATGGAGCAGTGTTTCATTTGTATTGGAATGAAAAAGGCGCCGAAATATTTATTGATACATCGGGCGAAACCTTGGCAAAACATGGTTACCGAAAAATTCCCGGCAAAGCACCTATGCTAGAAGCCTTGGCTGCTGCCACCATTCTAACTTCACGATGGGATAGAAAAAGTCCGTTTATAAATCCTATGTGTGGTTCGGGCACGGTGGCCATTGAAGCAGCCTTGATTGCCACTAACCGTTACCCGGGTTTATATCGCAGCAATTACAGCTTTATGCATATCAATGGCTACGACCACTCGGTTTATGAAAATGCTTTAGCAGAATTAAAAAATAAAATAACCGAAGTGCCCGGTTTAAAAATTATAGCCAGCGATATAAGTGCTGATGCAATTGCTATTTCAAAAATAAATGCCGGAGTGGCCGGAGTAGAAGAGCTGATCACTTTTATGGAATGTGATTTTAGGGAAACACCCATACCCGAAGGCGTTCCGGGTGTAGTGTATTTTAACCCTGAGTATGGTGAGCGATTGGGCGATGTAGAAGCGCTTGTAGAAACTTATGAGCAGATTGGCGATTTTATGAAGCAAAAATGCAAAGATTATCTGGGCTATATTTTTACCGGCAATTTAGATTTGGCTAAAAACATTTGGTTAAAACCAAAGCGGCGAATTGAATTTTATACCGCTACTATCGATTGCCGCTTATACGAATATGAATTGTATAAAGGGAGTAGGGAAAGAAAGGATGAGGACTCGTCAACTAAAACACCCCTTGGGCCACCTGCAAATAATGATTAAAGAAAAATTCCTTTTTCAGCAGTACGGTTTGTTGCAGTTGTAATTTCCTGTCAGTTAAAAATTGTTCATACTCCGCCAAATCATATTGATGCGGATGCAGTACATCGCCGGGTACTAAGCGGAATAAGTTTTTGAAAAAAGAAAAATTATGAGCATCAATGGTCACTATTAATTGGCCACCGGGCTTTACAGCATCGCAAATTTTATTGTAACAGCCTTCTAAATCGCTCACATGATTAATGGCGTTCATACAAAACACCACGTCGTATTTTTCGTTTACCTCAAAATCTTCTAATGGAACTGAGTAAAAAGTGGTGTTAGGATAAAATGATTTTTTAAAATGTGGCAGGCTGTCCTCATATCCATCGAGCAGAGGGTCAACGGCATCTACCTTACAATCAGGCAACACCATATACATGCCTGCCGGGCCGCAACCTGCATCGAGCACACGGGTATTGGCATCCAACATTAAAGAGGGCGAAATTTTATCCAGCAAACCCTGCCAGTAGTTTTTCTTCCACTGATGATATTGGGCTACATCTTTTCCGTTCAAATAATTTTTCCACCAGCGCAGTTCTATGTTTTGTGCCAGCTTCCATTTAGCTGTTTTCGATTTATTCACTTTAATCGGTTTCTTGTTTTAATTTGCTAAAGATATATGAAGCAGCTTAAATTCAAGTATAACATTGGCGACCGGGTTTGGTTAAAAAACACCCTTGAAGAGGCGGTAGGTTTTGATTTT
>DAIMNW010000051.1:0-12516 GCA_036719905.1 Chitinophagales bacterium | reverse complement strand
GGTCAATCGGTAGTTAGAAGTGAAAATGATATTGAAAAAAGCTGGGAATATGCCTGCAGTGGTAGCCCGGCGATTTGATGGAAGTTATTGTAGAAGAATTTATTCCATTTGAAACAGAGATTACCCTGCTAACCGTGACGCAAAAAAATGGGAATACGGTGTATTGCGCTCCCATCGGTCATAGACAAGAAAGAGGCGATTATCAGGAGAGTTGGCAGCCTTGTTTGGTTTCTGCAAAGGATTTGGCCGATGCTGAAGCCATGGCTTACAAAGTGACCAAAGCTTTGACCGGCTATGGAATTTGGGGAGTTGAATTTTTTCTAACCGAAAAGGGAGTTTACTTCAGCGAACTATCGCCCCGACCGCACGATACAGGCATGGTAACGCTGGCAGGTACACAAAACCTAAACGAGTTTGAATTGCATGCCCGAGCCATACTAGGTTTGCCCATTCCGGCTGTGGAATTGCTGAAGGCAGGGTGCAGCGCCGTAATTTTAGCAACACAAGAAAGTAAGATTCAGCCTTCATTTGAAGGCATTGATAAGGCATTGGCAATGGAGAAAAGCGATATTAAAATATTTGGCAAACCCAGCACACGTAAATATCGCCGTATGGGTGTTGCACTGGCATATGATGAGGTAGACACAAATATGACGAACCTGCGTAAAAAGGCTAAGCAAATAGCCGATTGCGTTACCATTAAGTAATGGGCGAAATAAAAAAGGCTTCTCCATCGAGAAGCCTTTTTTATTAATGCTAACTACTTATTAAGTCTAGGCGGTTGCCTTATTCATGTTATCCAAAACATTCATAACATCCTTTACCGCTGCTGCCGAATCGTTAAGCAACTTTTTCTCATCGGCATTCAGATGCAATTCAATAATTTCTTCGATTCCATTTTTACCCAATTTGGCAGGAACACCTAAATAGATATCTTTTAACCCGTATTCGCCAGTAAGCCAAGCGCAACATGGGAATATTCGCTTTTCATTTTTGCAAATAGCTTCCACCATCTGAGCAGCTGCAGCACCTGGTGCATACCAAGCTGAGGTTCCGAGCAGATTAACAATTTCGCCACCCCCTACTTTGGTTCGTTGAATAATGGCTTCCAACTTGTCAGGAGCTATCAATTCTGTAACCGGAATACCTGCCACTGTGGTGTATCGAGGTAATGGAACCATAGTATCACCGTGGCCCCCCATTAGCACCGCTTGAATATCTTTTGGTGAGGTTTGCAAAGCTTCGGCTAAGAAGGCCTTATAACGTGAAGTATCCAAAATTCCAGCCATACCAAAAACTCGTCTGCTATCCACTTTTGCTGTTAAATAAGCGCAGTAGGTCATCACATCGAGAGGATTGGAAACTACTACTATAATTGTGTTAGGAGAATGTTTGAGCACATTTTCAGTTACCGAACTCACTATACCTGCATTGGTCGAAATCAAATCGTCGCGACTCATACCCGGCTTACGCGGCAAGCCACTTGTAATAACCACCACATCGCTATTGGCAGACGCGGCATAATCGTTTGTTACTCCTTTTGAAAAACTGCTATAGTTTTCAATAGCAGCACTCTGCCAAATGTCTAAGGCCTTGCCTTCAGCTGTGCCTTCTTTAATATCCAGCAGCAAAACCTCATTTAAAAAATCTTTCTGTACTAATACATTGGCGCATGTGGCTCCAACATTACCAGCGCCTATAACGGTTACTTTCATTTTAGAATATTATTTAAAAGTGAAGAAATATTGAGTTGCAAACGTACTGAAATGAACCGTACTGCAAAAGAAAAATTTAGCGTTATTGGCAACTTTTTAACAGGATACTGCAACCATATTTTCTATAGCCTCGTCCTATTAATAAGTGGCAAAGAATTGAGTTGTATAATTGTACAATCTTTATATCTTTGGTCACCAAAATAATATTGAAGTTAATCATCACTAAACCATCTCAACGTACAATATGAAAAGAAATGTACTTTTAGCCGTATTCACCTTGCTGTCATTCAACTTGGTGGCTCAAAACATGAACCCGGGTGCCTGGTGCGGTACCAAACTTACAGAAAACGACCTGAACTGGCTTAGGTCTTATCAAAAAAGCCGTTCGGCTAATCAAACCAAGTCAGCATTTGCCCCAGTTTGGGTGCCTGTTAAAATTCATATTGTTGGAAAAAACGATGGTTCTGGATATTTCTCGGTTAAAGAAGCTCTGACTGATATTTGTGAACTTAATACGGGAGCAGATGTTACCGGCAATAACCGAATGGGTTATAATGATTTTGGTTTCAACTTGTTTCAATACGGTGATATTGATTTTATCAATAACACGTCATTTTATTTGAATGGTAACAGTTCAAATCCTTCAGCCACAAACGCTATGGCAACCCATAATGTACCCGAAGCATTGAATATCTATTTTCTGGCCAACGACCCATTGTTATGCGGTTACTACACACCCGGCACAGATAATGTTGTAATCTTTGGAACCAATTGCGGTCATCCTGGTCAAACCACTATTCCTCATGAAGTAGGTCACTACTTTAGTTTGCCTCATACTTTCCATGGTTGGGAGGGAGTTCCATACACACCTTGTGGAGCAAAATGTACCGCTGTAGCTCAGCATCCTTCTTTAAACAATATTGAACGCGTTACTCGTTCATCTGCAGGCGGAAGCTTATTCAAAAATGACTCAACGGCCGCTGATGGTTTTGCTGATACCGATGCCGATTACGATTCAGGCCGATGGGCTTGCAATGGTGGAGGAGGTTCTTCAAATCCATGTAAAGAGTATGATCCGGATTCCATCATGTGTCATCCTGATGAGACCTTGTATATGTCCTATGCTGACGATGCTTGTGTAAATCGTTTCAGCCCAGAGCAAATCAAAGCCATGCAGGCTAATGTAGATGGCGGACCTAGAAGCTTTTTCAAATTAAATGCTCCACAGGATAAATCAGTAATCACATCATTACCAACTTTGCAATCACCAGCCAACAATTCAACAGGTGAACCAAGCAACTATGCATTGTTCACTTGGAGTAAAGTAACTGGCCCTGCCGTTACTCCTGACCCTACTAAATATGTGGTTATTGTTTACAAAGGAAGCAATACATCTAACCCGGTTTTTGCTAAAGTAACTCAAGATAATTTTGCAGTGGCACAAAACGTATTAGCACCAAACACTTTATACCGTTGGGAGGTTTCAGCTTTTACACCAGGTAAACCTTGTGGTAGCTATACTGCTAAATTTGCTTTCACTACAGGCGATCCTACAGGAGTTGAGCAAGTTGCAAATGATGAAACAGTTATGCTAGTTTCTCCAAATCCTGCGGCTACAGGTACTGCCATTAATTTATATGTAAAATCTAACGTGAGCGAAAGAGTGAATGCAAGTATCTACAGCATTGATGGTCGTCGTGTTAGTTCAGAGATGATTAATCTACAAGCTGGTGAAAACATCAATAGCATTAACTTGAATTGCGGTAGTGGATTATATTTCTGCAAATTAACCGGTGCTACACTAAATAAAAGTGTACGTTTTGAGGTTGTCAATAAATAATTCCGAATTTTCCCAGATGTAAATCATTCTTCACCCGGCGATAAGCAATACAAACTTATCGCCGGTTTTATTTTATTATTAAATTAATCACAGCCAATACAAATGAAAAATTATTTCCTACTAGTTGCCTTTTCATTCCTCACACTTACTGCCACGGCCCAAGAGTTACAATATGACTCAGAGGTAGACAAACCTTCTACGTGGTGCGGTGCTACCTTGAGCCAACAGCAAGAAGATTGGCTCGATTACTACCTAAGGAATGATGCTTTATTTGATACTAAATCGCTCACAACTCCATATATACCCATTCGAGCGCATATTGTGTGTAAGGATGATGGATCAGGCTATTATTTTCTCACCTATTTGTTTACCGCCATCTGCCAATTGAATACACGGTATTTACCGACAGGATTCCATTTTTATCTGGATGGAAATGTTGATTACATTAACAGTACCTCATTCTATAATGATGGTTCCAGTTCGAACCCGGTAGCGGTGAGTTTGATGCAATCGCATAACGTTGCGAACAAACTCAATATCTACTTTGTGCAAAGTTCGCCTGGTTTATGTGGTTACTATACACCTGCAACTGATAATGTGGTAATTGTAGGATCATGTGGTTTACCAAATGGCACTACCATTACTCACGAAGTAGGACATTATTTCTCCCTCCCTCATACATTTAATAGATGGGAAAATGTATATACATCATGCGGTGTTGCCGGATCTGCGACTGCCCCATCGGCCACCAACCGCGAAAAAGTGAATGGCACTAATTGCTCCACCAAAGGCGATAAATTCTGTGATACGCCACCCGATTACAATCCTTATCGCTGGAGTTGCCCTAATACCTGTGTCAATTTAGATCCAAACGGCGATACGGTGAAGCCTGATCAAACCCTTTACATGTCCTATGCATCCGATGTATGTACTAGTCAGTTTAGCACTCAGCAAATGAATGCCATGAAAGCCAACATAAACGGTGGGCCTAGAAGTTATTTTGGTTCAAATCCGGTCCAAAGCGAAGCTGTGGTTGGCATACCTACACAATTTTTGCCATTAAGCAATAGTACTACCGACCCATCGAACCAAACAATATTTAAATGGAGTAGCGTACCTGGCGCTGATAGATATTGCCTGTATGTGTTCAAAAGTGCAGGAAGCAGTACCCAACCAGTCATACAAAAATTGCTAACAGATACCTTCTACACTTCAGTTAGTGAATTAACAGCCAACTTGGCTTACAAGTGGAAAGTGATGGCATTTACAAATGGCCATCCGTGTGGAACCTATACAGCAGTACAACAATTTACCACGGCCACTCCTACTTCCATTAATGAAGTGTCTTCCACTGCTCGTTTCCAGCTATCTCCTAATCCGGTAGCAGCTGGAGATGTGTTGCATATTTATTTGCAAAGTCATACTACTCAGAACGCTGAATACAATCTCTATGGCCTCGACGGACGGCTTGTTCAACATCAAAATTTCACCCTTAAGCAAGGTGATAATTATGAGCAGGTTAACACAACGGGAATTGCTTCCGGAATTTATATTGTAAGAATAACCAGTGGTTCGTTCCAACTCAAAGAAAAAATTGTGATAGAATAATAAGCAATCAAGTCTAATTTATAAAGGACCTGAAAACCTGTTTTCAGGTCCTTTTTTTTGCTCGTATATAGCAGTATACATATTGTGATTGTTTGTTTACTACTTAACGTCGGTATATCGGCCTATACCAGTGTACCAAGCTAATTTTATAGCAACGTATTCTATTTCCTTTACTCTATGCTTTCATCTCTCAATCGATGGCTTCTTGGCGCCATTTTTTCTTTCTGTTTTTCGTCAATTCAAGCACAGTTCACCCAGTACCATACTGACCCGTTCTCAGCACTGCAGAAAGGCAAAGAACTATTATCGGCCAAACAGTTTTTACCTGCCCAAGAGCAATTTCAACAGGTAATCAAGAGCCGGCCCTACTATAATGATAATAAATATACCGCATGGCTAGCCGAAGCAACCTATTCCAATGCCTATTGCGCTCTTGCTCTCAATCAGCCTGGAGCTGATGCCTTGATGATGAATTTTGTGACCAATTATCCCAATAGTGTGAAGACAAATGATGCTAATTTTCAAATAGCCAAGTATTTTTTCTTCAAAAGCAATTTTAGTGAAGTGATTAGAAGAATGGAAAAAATAAACACAGATTTACTTGACTCACACGATATCAATGATGGTAAGTTCTATTTGGCCTATGCCTATTTCTTTACAAAGAAATACGACAAGGCAAAACCTCTGTTTGTTTCTCTAGCAGCTAATGACAAGAATAGTTACGCTGTTGAAGCACGTTACTACAGTGGCTTTATTCTTTTTAATGAAAAAAAATATACTGATGCCGAAACCTATTTTAACCGGGTGGTACACGAACCACAGTATCAGAATATCGTTCCTTACTATCTATGCCAAATCTATTATAGTACAGGTCGTTTGTCTCAACTAATTGCTTATGGTCCAACACTGCTCGAAAAAAAAGGAATCCAAAATCAAACAGAAATTCAACGTCTTATTGGGCTAGCGTATTATGATCAAACTGATTACGAGAATGCACTACCCTACTTAGAGTCATTTTCTAAAACGCAAGGACAGTTAAATAAAAACGACCTCTACAAATTAGCTTTTACGCAATTTGAAACCAAGCATTATCAAGATGCAATTGACAATCTCAAAGATTTGAATGTAATGAAAGATAGTATGGGGCAGCATTCACTATATCTGCTAGCCGATGCTTACCTGCACATTGGGAACAAGAGTAACGCACGTAATGCATTTCAGGAAGCCTCCCGAATGGAATTTGATGCGGCTATCAAAGAAAGTTCGGAATTTAATTATGCCAAACTATCATTCGAACAAGGCCTACATCAAAGTGCCATTAATTCATTTACTGAATTTTTAACTAGCTATCCCAATAGCAAATTAAAAACTGAAGCTCAAGAACTTCTCACCGATTTATACCTCAGCACAAACAATTTTAGAGAAGCATTGAAAATGGTAGAAGCAATTTCGAATAAATCACCCCGATTAAAAGAAGCCTACCAAAAGATTGCGTTTAGTCGCGGTGTAGAACTCTTTAATGATAAGAATTACAGTGATGCATTGTTGCTTTTTGGAAAATCAAATACCTATCCAGTAAGTACAGCCATCGTAGCCCAAGCAGCCTATTGGAGTGGAGAGGCTTCGTACCGACAAAACAAATATCGCGATGCCATAGATTATTATGGTCGTTTTTTGGATGCTGCCAAAGAAACTGACCTTGAACTGCTAGCTAATGTGAGTGTGATTAATGCAAATTATAATAGTGCTTATTGTTTTCTCAATCTGAAACAGCATGAAAATGCGCTCCCCTACTTTTTAAAATGCAAATTAGGAAGCGGTTCTACTCCTAAAGTCGCGGCTGATGCAACCTTAAGAAGTGCCGATTGTTTCTTTATGATGAAAGAATATGAAAAAGCTATGAAAAATTACAATGAAGTTATTGATGCTAAGGCACCAGGTGCCGATTATGCACTTTATCAGAGAGGGCTCATTGAAGGTTTGACAGGCGAATGGAAAGATAAAATAGAGACACTTGAACAACTAGCTCAACGGTATCCTAAATCTATCTATCTGGATGATGCAAAATACGAGGTGGCTAATACCTATTTTTCAAAAGAGAAATTTGACGAGGCACTTAGAGCCTATACTGAGGTAACTGCCAATTTTCCGAAGAGCCCTTTCTACAAAAACTCTTACCTGAAGCAGGCACTCATCTACATGAATACAGATGAAAATGATAAGGCCATTTATGCTTACAAGCAAGTAATCAATAATTTTCCCAACACCCCCGAAGCGTCTGAAGCTGTAATGGGTTTAAAAAATGCGTACGTTGAAAAAGGGGATTCGAAAAGTTTTTTGGACTATATTAAAACCAATGCAGATGTATCCATTACAGCTTCTGCTGAAGATTCTATCACCTTTCAAGCTGCTGAAAACAATTTCAATAAAGAAAATTTTGTTGAGGCACTTGCTGCGTTTGACGACTACATTAACCAGTATCCTAAAGGGTTGTTTAGTACACCTTCCCACTTTTATCGTGCTGAGTGTAATGTAAAAAAAGAGAAATGGATTACTGCTCTAAATGATTATAAATATGTGATTGAAAATAATGCTGGACGTTTTACCGAGCGATCTTTGAACCAAGCAGCTAAACTCAGCTACTTCAAGGTAAAGGATTATAGCAATGCCTTTAAATACTATCAGCAACTGATTGAAATTTCTGAATATAAAAACGTGGTATTCGAATCACAAAAAGGTGCCATGCGATCGGCCTACTTTGCCGGCGATGATGAAAATACTAAAATCTATGCTCAAAAAGTATTGGTAAATGAAACTGCACAATCAGTGGATACAAGGGAAGCCAACTTCTATATTGGTAAAGCAGCTTTCAGACAAAACGAATATGGCACCGCCCGAACTACGCTTAGCAAGTGCATTAGCGGTAGTAAAAATGCAGATGCCGCTGAAGCTCGGTATCTACTGGCTAAAATGGATTTCGCAGAACAGAAGTATGACAAAGCCGAAAAAGGTTGCTATGATGTGATCAACCAAACTCCTAGTTATGATAAATGGGTAGGTAACAGCCTTTTACTTTTAGCCGATGTGTATACCGCCACCAAAGAATACTTTCAAGCCAAGGCTACTTTAGAAACCCTGAAAGAAAACTTGAAGGATGAAAACTTTCAAGCGCAGGCGAATGAAAAACTAAATGCAATACGCATTCTGGAAAAAGACAAATCAAAATTGGTAGATGAAACCCCTACCAATAACACGGCACCAAACGATACTTTAAAATAATTCAATACCTAAATCATCTTCCATGTCACTGTTTATTAAAGCTTATCAAAAATTTAAGAACAAAGCCATCTTGAACACTTCACACTTGCAGCAAATTGGAACTCGGACAGATGGTAAAAATGCTGAACGAGTTGGTGATGCAGACTTAGGTTTTGAAGTAGATAACGCTTCGAATGAATTGCCACTTACCGGTATGAACTTTATGAATTTCAGCTATCGGCAATTTAAATCTGCTTCTAAATTTAACATGGTTTTATTCTTTGCAATAGCTTCACTATTATTTCAGTTCAGTACAGCCACAGCTCAAAAATCAGGCAAAACTGATACGCTGACAAATACTGATTTACCTACAGAACAAATTGATATAATCAAACCCTATCAGCCTATTCTGGCTGATGCAGTTAAGATTCCATTTTTTCCTGATGCGCCTAAGGTAAGTACACCACCAACTGAATTTCATTACGATATTAACCAACAACAGCTAGTGTTGCCATTTCAACAGGCAATCATTAAGCCTAGTATGCTACCTAAAGAAAATAAAATGGAAAAATATCCCACCTTATTTGCGAAAGTAGGATTTGGCAATTATACTTCGCCCTACGCTGATATTTTTTACAATACTACCAAAAACAAAGCCTATCAATATGGAGCAGAATTATTTCACCACTCTGCTCAATCTGCCACATTAAAATCGCAAAAGACAAGTATCAATCAAGGAAAGATTTTTGCAAAGTATCTTCTGAAAAACAATGTATTGACCGGTAAGTTTGAATACAATAGAAAGCTGTTTAATTTCTATGGAAGTGAATTTAATCAGTTGACACCCTTCAGCAGCGATAGTGTTCATAGCCGGGTAATCACTAGCATTGCCCCGTCCATTTCGTTCCGAAATACGGCTGGTTTATCAAAAGTACAGTATGAAAGCAATTTGACTGCTTACCTGATTAATCCATCTTTAAATCAGACTAAAATAGGAACTTACTACCAACCATACAACTGGCAAGAAACAGGAATAAAATTCTATAATTCATTTCATGTTCCCATTTCGGAAGCATATGGTGAAGTCAATATGAATTTAAATTTCTACTATACTTCTGCCACGGATAAAATAACCATTACAAAACCAGCTACCAATTTGCTCACTAATTTCAATCCATACTATTTGCTTAGAAAGGATACATGGGCAGCTACCTTAGGATTGAACATGGCATTGGATGGCAAAACATTGAGCATTTACCCTCACTATGAATCGGAAAAAGAGATGATAAATAAACATTTAATCTATTACAATGGATGGAAAGGTTGGGTTGAAAAAAATTCAATGCAAACAATAGCTGAAGAAAATCCTTATGCTAATTTTCATACCACCCAAAACACTTACATACAGGATAGTTATATGGGCGTAAAAGGAGCAGCCAATAAATATTTTAGTTACAATTTAAAAGCCACACATCTGATACTGAAGCATCAACGTATGTTTATCAATGATTCTACATCGGTAAATTACAGTGCCTTCAACACCTATTACGATGCTAAAGGTGATGCGGTGAATATTCATACGGATATGGCTTTTAATCAAAATGATAAAATTGAAATTTCTGCGGCAGCAGACTATTACAATTATTACAAATTAACCGATCCTTCATCAATTGCCTGGAATCTGCCTAATCTAACCGGTGCTGTTAAATCCACCTATAACATTAACGATAAACTGCAGTTGAGTGGCGAAGTCTTTGGATGGAGCAGCACTCAAACCAAAGTAACTTACAATAATCTTCCGAAGAACAAAGGCAACGTGGATGTTAACCTAGGCGCTAGATATAAATTACATAACAATGTAAGTGCCTGGGTACAGATTAACAATCTCTTGAATCAGAAATATCAACGATTTTTATACTACCCATCATACGGTATCAATGGGCATATTGGTGTAATATTAACCTACTAAGCAGGCTGAGTAAGGTTAGCAAATACCTGCTCTAGTGAATTATTTTCTTCAGTAAGGCTAATGAGCGCACACTTTTCTTTTACGGCAATTTCAAATAGTAAAGTTCGAATATCTTGAACTGCCGAAATTCGAAATTGCGTTTGGCTGATGAGTTGAACAGATGCAACACTTGGTAGGCTTAAGATTAATTTTTTATCTAATGCCTTATCAAATTCTACCACAAATACTTTTCCCGGACTGCCCTGTTTCTTTAAGTGTTCTACCGAATCATCAGCCACCAACTTACCTTTATTAATAATGATAACTCGGCTGCACATGGCCTGAACTTCTTGCATAATGTGAGTGGAAAGCAACACCGATTTATCTTTTCCTACATTTCGAATAAGCTGCCTAATTTCGAGTACCTGATTGGGGTCGAGGCCTGTAGTGGGTTCGTCTAAAATTAATACTTGCGGATTGTGAATCATAGCCGCCGCCAATCCAACCCGTTGACGATAGCCTTTGCTTAGTTGCCCAATTTTCTTTTTACGTTCAACGGTTAAGCCCGTTAGCTCAATCATTTCTTCAATACGGCTTTTCGGTTTTGTGATATGATGCAATTGGCTAATAAATTCCAAATATTCTAACACAAACATCTCCGTATACAGTGGATTGTGCTCAGGTAAATAACCAGTGAGGCGTTTAACACCTAATGGATTTTTGGCTACATCAATGCCGCACACCATAGCCTGACCATTTGTTTGAGGCAAAAATCCGGTCAGAATTTTCATGGTGGTGCTCTTGCCGGCTCCATTGGGGCCCAAGAAACCGGTGATTTCGCCGGGCTTTATTTCGAAGCTGATTTCATCCACTGCTTTTTGTTCGCCATACCATTTGCTCAATTTAGAAACACTAATCATTTACGCTATTATTTAAAAGTTTGCAAAAAGTTAGATTCAAATATTTTAATCGCAATGGCAATAAGAATTACACCAAAGAATTTTTTAATAACCAGAATACCAGCCTTGCCCAATACTCTTTCAATTAAATCGACAGAACGTAAAACGATATATACTACTATTAGATTCAGTAATATGGCTATCATAATTTCATAATAACTGTATACAGCTTTTAACGATAGAATGGTGGTAAGCGTTCCACTACCGGCTAAAATGGGGAAGCCTAGCGGTACCCAACTTCCGGCGGAGCCCATGTCTTTTTCCGATTTGAAAAAATTTCGACCGCTGATTAATTCTATTCCTAAAATAAAAACTACCAAAGAACCGGCCATAGCAAACGAACGCAAATCAACTCCAATGATATGAAGCAAGCGTTCACCAATAAATAGAAAAATAAGCATGAGCGCTCCTGCAAAAGCTGTAGTACTTAAAGGGTTAAAAGCCGGGTGCTGCTGCTTAAATGCAATAACCAAAGGCACCGAGCCTACCACATCTATTATGGCAAAAAGGGTGAAAGTGATAGTAATTACTGCGCTTATTTCAATGGGTAAGTTCATTGGTATCAGAGCGATTTAATGATGGGTTGATGTTCTACCTTAAAATTGCAGGAGTTGGCAATAAAACATTTTTTATTGGCCTCATGATGCAATTGAATAGCTTGTTCAGTTTTAGAGACGTCTGTAATAGTTACTTGCGGATGTAAAACAACCGAAGTAAATCGGCCGGCCTGGCCATTTGGAGCAGTATCTAAAGTGCCTTCGGGCTTGTCGGTATATTCGGTTACCACAATGCCGGAATCGGCACACAGATGAAAATACCACAGCATATGACAAGTTGAAAGCGATGCCAGAAACATATCTTCCGGATTATATTTAGTGGCATCTCCTCTAAACGGCACATCGGCCGAGCAAAACAAATCAGGTTTTCCTTGAGCCGAGATAATATGACTTCGGTCGTAGCTGTCGTACTGCCGCGTACCATTGCCCTTATTGCCGGTCCATTTTATGGTAAGATGGTAATGATGTAACATACAGTGGCTTGTCTTTATAGATTCATCTCATGCCCCAATTTATCCCGTTTGGTGGCCAAATACTTTTCATTGTGGGGATTCTTCGAAACAGGAATATTCACATTTTCCACTATTTCAATACCATACCCAATAAGGCCTGCACGTTTTTTAGGATTATT